>CALKVG010000676.1 GCA_937998045.1 uncultured Myxococcales bacterium | reverse complement strand
ATTTCTGCCTGTCTCGTGGGCTCGGAGATGTGTATAAGAGACAGGGTAGCGGCGGTTCGACGAGCTCGAGCGGCGCGAGCTCGGGCGGCTTCGACGCAGGCGACGACGCAGGCGCCGCCGGAGGCAACATCTACGTTTCGCCCTCGGGCAACGACAGCAACCGAGGCACCGCCGCGAGCCCCGTTCAGACGCTGCAGAAGGCGCAGGCGCTCGTGCGGAATGGGAACGCGAACATGACGTCGGACATCCACGTCATCCTGGCCGACGGCTATTACCGGATGACGAGCCCTCTCACGCTCGACGCGAGCGACTCCGGCACCAATGGCCACGACGTCGTCTGGAGCGCGGACGCGGGGGCCCGTCCGGTGCTCGTGGGCTCGAAGCAGATCACCGGTTGGACGCAGGTCGCCGGGTCGAACGACGTCTGGGTCGCGCAGGGGCCAACGGGCATCCGGACGCGCCAGCTCTACGTTGACGGCGCGCGCGCGACCCGCGCCACGGGGGCGGCTCCCGACGCGGCGACGCTGGCCGGCTGGACCGATCCGAGCGGCGGGCCCCCGGCCGAGGTGGAGTTCGTGTACGTCGGCGGCTTTGGCCAGTGGACCGAGGGCCGTTGCCCGGTCGCCTCCGTCTCCGGCGGCCGCATCAACATGGCGCAGCCCTGCTGGGACAACTCCACCAATCGCGGAAACAACCTGGTCGGATTCGCCGGCATCATGGAGCCGCCGACGAGCGCGGAGAACGCGTATGCGCTGCTCGACACGCCCGGCGAGTGGTACCTCGACGAGGCGAGCAGCAAGTTTTACTACATCCCGCTCGCGGGACAGAACCTCGCGGCTCTCGACGTCGAGGCGCCCGTCCTCGAGGCGCTCGTCACCGGCGGCGGCACCGCGGCGAGTCCGCTGCACAACGTCGTCTTCCACGGTATTCAATTCTCGTATGCGACCTGGCTCGGCCCCTCGGGCCCCAACGGCTTCTCCGAGATCCAGGCGAACTACCTCGTCTGGGGCACCGCCGGGCCGCAGGCCGGGAACGCCGAGTTCTCCTGGTACCAGATCCCAGCCAACGTCTCGCTCACCTACGCGCAGAACGTCCAGTTCACCGACGACGTCTTCGTCCACCTCGGCGCCGCGGGGCTGGGCCTGGGAAACGGCGCGCAGAATTGCCTAGTGCAGGGCAACGTCGTCACCGACACGTCGGGGAATGGCATCGAGCTCGGTAACGACGACATGCACAATGCGACGGGCGCCGACCAGACGCTCGGCAACACCATCGAGGACAACCATATCTTCGATGCGCCCGTGGAGTACCACGGCGGCATCGGCATCGCCGTGGGCTACTCGGCCCATTCGAGCATCGTGCACAACCAGATCGACCACACGCCGTACACCGGCATCTCGATCGGCTGGGGCGGTTGGCCAGACAAACAAGGAATGCCGGGGCTGACCAATTACTCGCAGGACAACGACGTCTCGCACAACCTTCTCTTCAACAACATGCAGAAGCTGGGCGACGGCGGCGGCATCTACATGAACGGCCAGACCTCGGCGAGCCAATCGTTTGCCACAGGCGAGACCGTCAAGGGCAACGCCATCCACGACCTGAGAACCGGGTGGGCGATCTACACCGACAACGGCTCGGACTGGATCACGATCACGGGAAACGCCGTGTGGAACCAGCCCGGGTCGCCCTGGGCCGGTTGCCACAATGACTATTATCCGGGCGAGGGCGGCGGCCTGGACAACGAGATCCTCCAGGGCAACTACTGGCAGGGGAACGTCGGCGGCGGCGACGCCCACTGCCAGATCTCCGGCAATACGACGATCTCCGGGTCGTCGGACGCGCCGGCAAATATCGTCAATGCAGCGGGCCTTGAACCGGCGTACCAGAGCCTGCTGCAGTGGTCTCAAGTTGCGCCGCCACCCGTGCAATGACCATCGAACGGCCGTATCTGAATTCGCGCTGGCGCGCCGGCGCGATCCATTGGGTTGTCGCGGGGTGGATCGCGATGGTCAACACCCATTGCTCCGAGGCGACTGCGCCGTGGGCCGCAACGCCTCCGGAAGGCGGCGCGTCACCCGAGGGTAGCGTCTCGGACGCCACCGCTCCGGAGGCCGCCGCTCCGGAGGCCGCGACCGGCATGGAAGGCGGAGGCTCGGAGCCGGACGCGGGCCTCGCGCCCGACGGCTCACCGTCCCTTCCCCCCGTGCAGGGGGATGAGATCTTCGTATCGACGACCGGCGACGACGCCAACCCGGGAACGCGAGCCAAGCCCCTTCAGACGCTGGCCGGTGCTCAAGCCGCCGTTCGGCGAAACGCCGACAAGGGGAAGGTCCCCATCACCGTCACCGTGCTGCCCGGGACGTACTACGTCGGGCAGCCGATCGTGTTCACCGCCGAAGACTCCGGGACCCAGAGCGCTCCGGTCACCTACCGCGGCGGCGGTGTGGCCGTCGTGAGCGGCGGCGCCAAGCTGAACCTCGCCTGGACGGCGTACAAGAACGGCATCATGCAAGCGGCCGTTCCCGCCGGCGCCTCCGCTCCGCTGGCGTTCGACGTTCTTTTCCTGAATGGCCAGCGCCAGCGCCTCGCCCGGTACCCCAACTACCAGGCCGGCGTGGTTCCCTTCGGGGGCGGATCGGCCGATGCCGTGTCGCCGACGCGGGTGGCGGGCTGGACCCACTCTCCGGTGGGCGGGTACGTGCACGGCCTGCAGGCGATGGGGTGGGGGAGCGAGCACTACGTCATCAAGGGCGTCGACCCGAGCCACAACCTCGTCCTCGACGGTCCTTTCGGCAACGCCCGCCCCGCCGGTCTGGAGGCCGGTACGCAGGTGGTCGAGAACATCTTCGACGAGCTCGACGCGCCCTCGGAGTGGTACTTCGACCGTACGGCGGGCGTGCTTTATCTCATGCCGCCGAGCGGCGTGGACCTCTCGACGGCCACCGTCGAGGTCTCCGGCGTCGAGCGTGTATTCGAGTTCGCCGGAACGCAGGCGTCTCCCGTGCAGTGGATCACGCTGGACGGCTTCCACTACATGCACACGTCCCGCACTTTCTACAAGGCGACCGAGATCATCCTGCGGTCGGACTGGGAGATCTACCGCAACGGTACGGTGTTCGTGACGGGCGCCGAGGACTGCACCATAAAGAACGGCTTCTTCGATCAGGTGGGCGGCGCCGGAGTGTTCGTGAACGGCTACGACCGCCGGATCACCGTGACGGGGAACCACTTCGCGGGCTGCGGGTCGAGCGCAATCCTCTTTATGGGCAGCACCGCAGCCGTGCGCAACGCACTCACGGGATACGGCACGCCGTCGGTTCCGGTGGCCCAGCTCGACATGACGGCGGGCCCGGCGACCGACGACTATCCGGCGTCTTGCACGGCGTCCGATAACCTCATTCACGACATCGGCGACCCGGAGAAGCAGGTCGCCGGCGTCGGCATCGACATCGCGCAGGACATCACCGTGACGCACAACAGCGTCTACTCGGTGCCGCGGGCCGGCATCAACATCGGCGACGGCTGCTGGGGCGGGCACGTCGTTTCGTACAACGACGTCTTCGACACGGTGCTCGAGACCGGCGATCACGGCGCGTTCAACAGCTGGGGGCGCGACCGGTACTGGTCGTACAGCACTTCGGATATCGAGTCGCGGGTGTCGCAGGCCCCGGGAATTCAGCTCCTCGACGCGATGAAGCCGATCACGCTGAGCGACAACCGGTGGCGCTGCGACCACGGGTGGGACGTCGACCTGGACGACGGCTCGACCAACTTCGTCATCACGAACAACGTCTTCCTCTCCGGCGGTCTCAAGTGGCGTGACGGGTACCAGCGCTCCGGCGACAACAACGTATTCGCGACCGGCCAGATGAGCGTCCACGTCTGGCCCAAGAACAACGGGGACATCTTCACCCACAACGTCTTCGCCGGGTACGCGCCGATTTCGCCGGACGGATGGGGCCAGGAGCTCGACTACAACCTCTTTACGAATGCCGGCGCCCTCGGCGCCGCGCACGCCAATGGCACCGACGCGCATTCCGCGTCGGGCGATCCGGCCTACGTCGATGCGATGAGCGGAAACTTCCAGCTATCGGCGGGCTCGCCGGCCCTCGCGCTAGGAATCAAGAGCCTGCCCGGCGACTCCTACGGCGTCGTCAGCCTCGGACTCCGCGCCCAAGCGCGAACGCCTTTCCTGGGCCCCCCGAGCGGGACGCAGTCCACCACGCGAGACCCGACGCCGGAGACGTGGCGCGGGGCGCAGGTGGCGAATCTCATCGGGCTCGACGAGCAGTCCGCGACCGGCATCGGCGGCGACATAGGCGTATTCGTCCAGTCGGTGCCGGCCGGGAGCCAGGCGGCGGGCGACGGTTTGAAGGCCATCGACGTGATCCTGCAGCTCAATGGGAAATCGATCGTCTCGCTCGCGGACCTCAACATGTACTACGGGCAGGTCAATACGGGGCAGAGCATCACGCTGGGGATTCACCGCAATCAGATGGACACGACGCTGACGATTACGCGATGAGTGGGGAACAGCCGTCGAGGGCGGCGCCCCAGGTCGGCCGTCTTCAAGCGCCCGTAGCGCTCGTCGCGCAGGGACCGTCCGGACCTGTCGGCGATCGAGCGCGGCTTCGAGCGCCAGACTTCCGATCCAGAGCGGCCTGCCCCAGGTCGCTACCTCGCGTCCCGCAAACCGAATCGATGTCCCCGGCGCGCTCACGCCGATCGAAACGTGCCGCCCCCCGTCAGTGGGTCGCGTCCGAGTGCCTGCTTCACGAGTCCGAACACCCTTGGGAAGGCTGCGTGAGAGGGTGACGCGATGAGCGGCTTTGGTCGTGGTGGTCATGATAATTCCCCGTTTTCGTCGGGATTTGGTTGGCTCTCGTGTTGCGTTGAACGGCGACCGTTACGTGAAAGTACTGCGGGGTAGTCTTCGGGGCGCGTCGACGGTCCTTTCGACGGAGCGCCTCGTCCATCGGGACGCGCGCCGTGTCCATTGGGCCGAGCGGGTCGGCCAACGGGTCGAGCGTCGCGTCCTTCAGGCCGAGCGCCGCGGCCAACTGGCCAAGTGGCTCCTCGAAGTGGCCTTGGGGCCGTTCCTCTTGGGCGAGCGTCTCGCCCGACCGGCCGAGCGTCGCGGCCCGTTCGTCGAGCGCCTTGGCCTTTGGGTCGTGCGTCTTTTCCTATTGGCCAAGCGGCTCGTCCTCGTGGACGAGGCGCTCGACCCAGTGGTGAAGCGCCGCGTCGACTTGGACGAGCGACGCTTCCAGTCGGCGGAGCGTCGCGGCCTCTGGGAGGAGCGAAGCGTCAAACGAGCCGAGCGTCTCGGCAACCTGGTCGAGCGTCCTTTCCAAGTGGCGAAGCGTCTCGTCCTTTTGGCCGCGCGACGCGTCCAGGTGGGCAAGCGTCGCGTCCTCTTTTCCGAGACTCTCGACCCGGTGGCCGAGCCACGTTTCTATTTGGCCATGTCGCTTTTCTACTTGGCCACGTCGCTCCTCTACTTGGCCGGGTCGCTTTTCCATTTGGCCATGTCGCTTTTCTACTTGGCCGGGTCGCTTTCTATCTCGGTCGGCTCGCCTCGCCATCGCGCCGAGCGGCGAGCGTTGCCGGACAGGCGACGTTCCCGAGCGACCGAGCGTCTCTTCCCTTCGGTCGAGCGTCGGTCGCTCGGGGACGGGCGATGCGGCTCCTTGTCGGAGCGCCTTTCGGCGATGCCCGCTTGCGCCTCTCGATAGCTTAATCGCTCAAGGCACGATTTGGTTTGGCGAGGGAAGACGATTTTCCGCACACGAGGGTGTGCCGCCATCCCACGCGGGGTCGGCGCACGCCGGCTGCACCTGCTCCGGGGGGGCCGTCTGCGGAGAGGGCGCAGCCACATCGCCGACGGGCGACAGGGCCGCGAACAGGAGGAGCAGAATGGTGAGCATCCCAAGCATCGCGAGCTTGGCGCGGAATTTCGCGCGCATGCGAAACAGGCGGCCCTTGATGATCGAGGGGCTCAGGCCGAGCTCTGCGGCGAGCTCTTTGTGAGACACGCCGTCCATCTCTCCCTCCAGGATGTCTTCACCACGCTCCGGCATCTGGCCCGAGTCGAAGAGATCCTTCAGGACGGCGAGGCATCTCTTCGTATCGACGGGATCGCGACCCTCCCACGGCAGAATCGGGCTCAGGTACGCGTCCGGATCCTCGCAGAGGCCGGCGTCGTACTTGGATCGCCGCTTCGTTCGCCGGAGTCGGTCGACCACCCAGCGGGACGCGATCGTCCGGGTGAGCGCCTTCCAGTCCGCCAGCGTGCCGGGCATCGCGCGGGTGCGGGCGGTCGCGATGGCGGCCGTTTGCACGTCGGCGACCGCGTCGGGCAGGTCCTGCGGCGCGACCCTGTGGAGGCGAAGGGTGCGCTCTACGACGCGCACGATCTCCGGGCGTGCCGCCAGCGACGTCGTATCGCGCGTGCTTGCGCGCGCGGCGTTGTCGTTGCCGAGGACGGTGTCCCCGGTCGCCCCGCGAACGGCCGCAATCGCGGAGACGGAGAGGGAGCCGTTGCGGGGAGAGCGAACGTTGGAGCGGTTGTCGTTGGAGTTCATGGCGTACGGGTCCTTTCGGCGACGCCCGTCGTGGGCGTTCCGTCGCGGTCACACGCCGGCGATGGCGCGCCGCCCCGGATAGGCAGCGGACGGATCACCGGGAGAGGAGCGGAGGGGCCCCGGCGTCTTCGCCGGCCCTCGCTTCTCTCACCCCCATACTCACCAACCCGCGCTTTTCGTGACGGGGTCTCGTGACGATTTTTCGGCGAGCAACGACGCGTCGGTTGGGGGAACGGGAATCGAGAGACCTAAGCAATCGACACTCAACGCGATTCCGGGAATCAATCCGGAGCGGGCGCGGGCGTTCGGCAATGACCCGCGCGGCTGTAACGACTGCGCCATCGTGACCGCGCTCTCCGGCACGTACCGGGTCTATCGTGACGGCGACGCCCTCCGGCCTGCCGGTGCAGTCGTACCCTCCGTTTCATGAAGCGACCTCCGGCGCCGACGACCTGGCTCGCACTCGCCTCCGCGACGAGCCTGATCGGCGGCATTCTCTGGCTCGTCCTCCTCCTCCGCGCCGACGCCGCCGTCGCCCCCGTCTCCGTCCGTCTTCCCACGGGCGAAACCATCACCGTCGAGTACGACTCCACCGCGGCGCGCGCTTTCTCCCGCGCCGAACGCCGCGCCATCGAGGACGGCGCCGCCCGCGTCTTCCCCGATGTCCGCCGCGTCCTCCCTGAGCTCCCGCCGACGCTCGTTCTCCGGATGGCGACGGCGTCCAGCAAGGACGTCGTCCCCGAGACGGGGGAGGCCGGCACCAACGCGTTCCCGGACATCGTCTTCTGGTCCATTGACGCGAGCCGCCCCGAAGGCGTGGGGACCATCGTGCGAACGTACCTCCGCCAAGCGCTGTTCCACGAGCTCGCCCACCTCGCGCGCGCCTACGCCGTCGGCGGCAGCGGAAACCTCCGGCATCACGTCATGCAGGAGGGCGTCGCGACCGCGATTGAGCGCGACTACGGCGGCGGCGCCCCACCGCTTTGGGGACAGTATCCACCCAATGTGTCTTCGTGGGCGAAGGAACTCCTGGCGCTGCCCGAGGCTGCGCCCGGGGGTCCGTGGTTCGTCAAGCGCTCCGAGGGCGGCTCCTGGGTCGGCTCCAAGGTGGGGACCTACCTCGTCGACTGCGCCGCTAAGGCCTCCGGAAAGACGAGCGCCGCGCTCGTCCGGGTGCCAACGGACACGCTGATCGCCATGGCCATCGAAGCCTGCCCCGCGCACGGAGCCGTTGTCCCCGATTCAGGCGACAGGACTCAGTGAATCGGCGAGTTCAACACAAAAGGGACGGGGAGGGATTACCAAACCTCGCAGCGAGTCGCGCGGACCATCGGTGCGTCGTCCTTGCAGGCAAAGGTCTCCCGGAATGCGGAGAAGTTCGAGAGTGGGCCGAGGATGCGGTACTTGGAAATCGGGTGGGTATCTCCCTGGACCATGAGCCGCTCCGTCTCCGGTCGGATAGCGTCGCCGAAGAACTGACCCCAAGCAAATGAAGAACTGTTGCTCGGGCGAGAACCCGTCAATGGTCGGCGCTTGCTTCGCGTCGTAGCGCAGCGATGCTTCGATGACGGGCCGCGAGCGGCGAGGGCGCTATGCGCTGATCTACGCGTCGGCCGCCGCGAAATGCGCCAGCTGGTCGGCGTGCGCCTTCACGAAGGCCGGACGCGCCCTGGCGCGCTCAACGTAGGCTCGACACGCAGGGTGCGCCGAGAGGCCGTCGAAGCGATTCACGAGCCGCAGCACGTCCGCCATGACGATGTCTGCGACCGAGAACGAGCCCGCGAGCCAGTCGCGCTTCGCCAGCACCGGCTCGAGGCGATCGAGCCGCAGCTTCAGGAAGTCGTCGAAGCGCTTCTCGCTCGGGTCCGAGAACTTGGCGAGCGACCAGGGCAGGCTCGCCATCTCGACGGAGTTGAGCGCCGCGAACAGCCACTCGATCACGTCGCTGCGGCCGCGGCGATCGCGCGGCATCAGCGCCTCGCTCCGCTCGCCGAGATGGAGCAAGATCGCGCCGCTCTCGAAGATCGAGAGGTCGCCGTCGGTCAGCCACGGGACCTGCCCGAAGGGCTGATGCGCGAGGTGGCCGGCCTTCCGATCGCGAAAGGATGTGCTCTCGACACGGTAGGGAAGCTTCGCCTCTTCCAGCGCCCAGCGTACGCGGAGGTCGCGCACGAACCCGCGCGGCGGCTCGGGGACCCAATCGAAGGTGGTGAGAACGAGGTCGCCCATGCGCGGAGCGTTTATCAAACCGACGCGGCGACTGCCAGCCGCGCTCGAGAACGGGACCGATGGGCGTCGGCGCCACGCGAGCACACGTCGCCCGTGCACGAGCGTCACGGCACGCACTCGAGGAGACACGCTCGAGCCGTATCCACCGGCGGAGCTCGAGCTCGTAAGCAGAGGACGAATCGGCCGCGCGGGGGCGGCTCGAGCGCCATGGCGGGTCCGGCACGGCCAGTGCGAGCACCTCCGCCCCAGACGCGGAGGATTCCCATGCGCCTCATCGGAACCGTCTCTGCCGTGTTGGCGTGCATCGCCATGGCCGCCGTCGGATGCCGCGCCCCCGGCGACAACGATCAAGTCAACACGAGCCGCCCTGGCCGCACCAACATGCAGCCGACAGGTACGAGCCGCCCAGGGGTAACGAACGCAAGGGTCGACGGCGGAGCGTACGGTCCTTCATCGCAGCGGAGCCCCGCCACGCAGGGCGCAGCGGACTCTGTCCAGTTCTGGGACGGCGGAGGGAGCAGCGGCGCGCCGGCCTCGGAGTACGAATCGCCTCCCGGCGGGATCGAGTCGTCCCCCGGCAGCGCGGGGAGCTCTTCTGCCGGCGACCACTAATCGCGCGAACGGGCCTCCCTTCTTTTCTGACGTCCGCATGTCGAGAACCGGCTGAGGGCTCCGACTCAGGGCAGGAACGCGCGGAACGCTGGCTCGACGGCGCCGCCGAACGGACGACGAGCGGCGCCGAGCGCGACTACTTGCTGCTCCGAGCGGCGAGGCTGCGCCCGACAACGGACGGGTAGAACTGCGCTGTCACCAGTCTCCTCCAAGACGCAGGCCATTCGACCCAGCGCCGATCCACAGCGGCGCTCGCGTCGCGTGCGCGTTGTCGCCGCTCTTCGGCCCGGCGACGGCGAAGAGAATACCACCGACCGCCGCGGCACCGGCGCCGACCAGCGTCGCCCCCAAGCCGATGGCCCACGCCGTGGACGCGGAGTCGTAGCTGCTCTTGTCGTGGCGGTCGTTCGCGGCGCCGGCCTGACCCGCCTCCACCACCATCAGCACCGCGCCGGCGATACCGACCGCCGCTCCGCCGCCGAGGAGAGTCCACTCGAGCCAGCGCGAACGCGCCGGCCGGGGCAGTGGGGGTCCCCGAGCTTTATCGCCGGAACATGCAACGTCTGCAGTCCGGGGGCTACGCGCTGCACGGACACCAACGGAAACTCAGCCACTGGACCGGATCAGGAAGCGTGCAATAGCGTCGGGCAGTGGGGGTCCCCCAGCTTTATCGCTGGGACATGCAACGTCTGCAGTCCGGGAGCTACGCGCTGCACGGACGCCACCGGAAACCCTGCCAGTGGACCCTATCAGGAAGCGTGCAACAGCGTCGGGCAGTGGGGCACCCCCGTAGCCGCCACGGCATGCGGCGCCGCGTGCAATGCGGGGGATACGGAATGCTGCGAGGGCAGCATCGGCGTGACTTGTTCCAAGACGACTATCGAAGCCCAGAATGGCGCGCGGGTCGGAATCTTTACCCAGGTTTGCAACGCGATGGGCCAATGGGCCAGAGGCACGTCCTGCGGGGCCTGCGGCAGCGAGTCGACCGATCCCAGCCTCCAGGGGTTTGGCTGTACGATGTGCGGCGGGGTGGCACAGTGCGAAGTCAATAGTGGGGGCAAGTGTTCCTGTCCCTGAAGGTGGAGACAATTTTCGATTTCGGCGGCGCTTCGATCTCGTCGCGCTCCACCGCGAAGACGCATACGGACAGGATCGGCGAACGCGGCGACGCGCTGACGTCCTCCTGATTCAGCCGCACACGCCCCTCGCGCAGGCGGCCCCGCCGGCGCACGTATTCCCCGAGCAGCAGTGCTGGCCGGCGGCTCCGCATTGCTCGCAGAGTCGCCCGGCTCCTCCCCCGCCACCGCATACGAGGTTCGCCCCGCTGCACGTATCGCCCCCGTCGCCCGGGCAACACGGCTGTCCGGCCGCGCCGCATTGAGCGCATCCGCGGCCCGTGCACGCGAGGCCAGTCCCGCACATGTTCCCCGAGCAGCAAGGCTGTCCGGCGCCACCGCATTGGGCGCAGTGCCCGCTGCCGTCGCACCCGAGGCCCGCCGAGCACGTGTCCCCGGCGCAGCAGGCTTGCGCCGCCCCGCCGCACTGGCCGCAGACATGGTCCGACGTGCAGGCGATGCCCGATCCGGTGCACATGTCGCCCGCGCAGCACGCCTGCCCGGCTCCCCCGCACTGCTGGCACGTGCCGTTACCGCACGCAAGGCCGGCCCCCGTGCAGGTGTCGGGGGCGCAGCACGGCTGGCCCGCCGCACCGCACGCGACGCAGTTGTTGTTCGAGCACGTGACCCCGCTGGCCGTGCACTGCGGAGCGCCTCCACCTCCGGCGCCTCCCCCGCAGCACGCTTGCCCTGCGCCACCGCACGTCCCGCAGCTGCCTCCCGCGCATGCGCCGCCGACGCCAGGGCAGCTGGAGCCAGCCGCCGCGCAGACCCGGTTCACGCAACAGCCGCCGTTGCAGTCGTTCGCCTCGCAGCAGGCCTGCCCGGGCGCTCCGCACTGGACGCAGACGTCCGCTCCTCCTCCTCCCCCGCC
>CALKVG010000675.1 GCA_937998045.1 uncultured Myxococcales bacterium | reverse complement strand
CGTAGTTCGATGTCAGCCGCCACCCGATTTCAACACGGCCCGGGACGACGCCGCGTAGGCCCGTCGACCGACACTGCGGCATAGACGAGGTCCCAACGCGTGCTCCCACTGGAATTGGCCGCGAGAGACACGGTAACCGACGGAATCCCCGGGGCCGAACCGGCGAAAAAGGCCGTGCGAATGTCCGCCCACGCCAGCGAAAGGCTCGTACCCGGGGCTGTCCTGGAGCCCACAACGGCGCGAAAGGGATAAATCGCCACCGAGCCGCTCGCGCCGTAGGGGACCACCGTCGGAGTCTGATCCCAGGCAATAGCTCCGGGGATGTTGTGCACCGCGAACGGCAGGATGAACTTGTTCGCTCCGCTGCCGCTGCCCCAGGGGAGACGGAGAAGCTCGGCCAGCGCCTGATCGTCGGCGGCGCTGGCCGCCTGGCCCATCGCGTTGAGATCCGAGATCTGGACCTCTTGGCCGACATTGGTAAGAAAAAGTCTTTCCTGCATGACTGATTACTCCTGTTCAATCGTGTTCGCGATACCCTCGACGAGCTCGCGTGTGATGTCGCCGATGCCGCGCGCGGTGACGACCGGGAGGAGCTGCTCGCGCAACTGGTCCTCCATGCTCGTCGACCACTCTCTTTCGCCGGCAATCAGCCCAGCCCACATCATCGCCGCGTGGGCGGGGGTCGATTCCCATTCGACAGGGCCACCGGCGCCCGGAACGAACGTAGCGGCGTCGAGTTCAACTTTCGGGCTCATCGCTGCCACCCCGTCCGCCCGAGCAGCCGGTCGAGCTTCTTGCTCGCCTTATCGCGCCGGCGCGCTGCGCGTCGCTCCTCTTCGGCCTGAAGGGCGCGGTCGAGCATTTCCTTGCGACCGGTCGGCGCAGGCGTCTCGGGCGCGGGCGGGTTTCTGCGTGCGTACTCGCGGAGGTCTCGCGCGAGTGCGTCGAGTTTCGCCTTTTGCTCGTCGAGGCGCTCTCTCTCGAGCTGATATGCGGACTTCGGCTTTTCGGGCGGCGGCTCGGCCGCCTGACGCTCTGCCTCCTGCTCGGCGAGCAACTGCCGACGGGCCAGCGCGTACGCGTCGGCGTGTGCCTGGACGGCTTGCGCGTCGGTGCCGCGGAATACCATGGCACCCTCTGGCGCCCGCACCGGCGGCCCGTCGTCGCCCGTCGGCATCGGTACGGAAATGCCCCCGCGCAACGGCTGCCAGGGGTCCATCATCCTCGCGAACGCGAGTCCGATCTTTTCCTCGTCGCTCATGACCCTTCCTCCAGTTGTTTCACCGCCGCGTCGAACGCGGGGCGATCCTTTGAGTCCCATCCAGGTTCGGTTTCGGCCTGTACCCACCCATTCGCGAGGTCGCGGCCGCCGGCGGCGCGGTCCCTCGCGATCGCCACTCTCGCGAGCAACGCGAACCACGCGAGCGTCGGCCGTCCGATCTGCCGCTGGACTTCCGCCGGCCGCTCGAGCTTCTGCCCGAGCTCGAGGGCGCGGAGGTACACGTCCTCCGCCTCGACGACGGCGTCCGCGATCCGGTCGACGATCTCCGACGCGCGGCGGTCGAGCGCGACGAGCACCGCCAGCGCGGGGCGCACACGCTCGACCAGGCCCGCGACGAACGCGATCGCCCGCTGCATCTCCCCAGTGTCCGCCTCGCGCTGCTCGTCGGCGCGGACACGCTGCGCCGCCGCGAGCTCTTCGAGCCGGGCTGCGTGCCGGCGCTCGGCACGCTCCCGGGCCACGCGCGCGCGGGCCGCTGCGTCCTGCAGCTGCTCGTCTGCGTCGTACTCGGCCACGGCCCATGCTTCGGCCACTCGTGCCGTATCGAGCGCGCGCGCGGCCTCGTCCACCGCCGCCTGCGCCGTCGCGACAGGATCGACCGGCGCGAGCGGCACTGCCGCAAGCCGACGCGCGCTCACTTCGCCGCCGCCTTCCTCCGCGCCCGCGCCCTCTCGAGCGCCGGGTCCTCTTCGTCGGCCGCCGCTGCTGCTGCGATCCGCTTCGTCACATCGCCGGGCGCGACTGCGACGGAGCGCTGCACCACCGGGCGGGGGATCAACGCCGAGTCGATTGAGTAGCGTTGGCCCTCCCGCTGCAACAGCGGGGCCATCCCTCCGACGACGACGGCTTTCGGTCCCGCGTCGGCCGGACGCTTGCAGTACATCTTGCAGCCATCGTGGCCGCACAGATGGATTCGATGGATCGCCAAGTCGTAGTCCGCGCTGAGCTCCGTCGTTTCCCCCGGCGCGATGGTGACGCGCACGCTCCTCTGCGTGATCGTCACCTGCCGTCGAGCGCCCGTCTCGGCGTCCGTATACACGCGCGTCTCGTTGCACGGCACGGAAAGGTCGAGCGCCTGCTCGTGGTCCGTCGGATTCGTCCACCGCGTCTTCGGGCGCGGCTTCGGCTCGATATCGAGTTCAGTCGTATTCATCGGTTACTCTCCTTCGACAAGCTGCGGCGCGAGTCCGCCGTAAATGATTCCGCTGGAGTGTCCGCGCTGACACCACGCCAATCCGTCGCCGCGACAAACAGACTCATCGCAGCGGCGCGATTGAATCGCGGTCCGATACTTCGCCGGAATTGCGAGCTCGCCATGCGGCGGGATCTCGAATTTCTGCGCCGGCTGGTGCGCATGCTCGCGAATCTCGAAGCGCACCGCCACGTCAGTCGGGTTATGCCAAGTAATCATATCGTCAGACATTCGCATTCTCCTTTCGAATCACCATTGATATTCCTTCTTCGGCGCCGGCCACGCGACGCGACGTGAGCGCTTGCATTCCTCCGCCCACTCTTTCGCCGCTCGCTCATGCCACGTAGGATTGTGAATCGTCTGCGCGCGGGCTCGAGCCATACGGTCGGCGTCAATCTGCGCTTGTTTCGCTACCGCCGACGGAATGCCGGCGATGACGTCGGTTGCGTGAAGAAAGCGCTCGACTTTGGCGGTCCACGCCTGCGCCGAGCGTTCCGCCACCTCCGACGACTTGACGAGCCAACACGAAAGCACGAACGCCGAACACAAGTCGCCGTGCGCCATCCCCCTGCGCCGCGGAATCGAGATACTCAAGCCTCCGCCTGGCGTCGGGCGAGATATGACGCTCTTGATCTGCGCCACGAGGCGCGGAAGGGGAGGAATGCGCACGCGCCGATCCGCAAATAGTTGCCGCGCTGCCAGGAATGCCTCGAGCTTGCCAACTTGCCCGTCCGGCGAGCGAATCAGCCGGATACCGAACGGCTCAACGTGCTCTCGAATGCTCTCGATGTAGTGGCCGTCGGTGCACATCGACCGCGACCCATATCGCTGCATCGTCTGCGCGAATTGCTTGGCGACCTCGCTCGGCCGAAGGGGATATCCCGGCGTCGGCCTCACCTCGTCGGCCACCACCAGCGTCGACATCGAGCCGCGCGCCTCGAGAATCGTCAGCGCACTCGAGTCGTGCACGAATCCGAAGTCAGCCCCCGTCGCCCTGCCCGCCAGCGGATCGTGCTGGCCAGGGTGAGGAAGATTCTCATCGACCGAGTCGTCCACCAGCTTCGGGTCGAAGAACACGCCGGCGCCCGCCGACATGAACTTGCAGTCGTGCTCCCTGGCCGCGTTCACCGGATCGCGGTCGCGCTCGCCCGCAACGATCGATGCGGTGATCTCGTCGTCGCGCATCAGCAGCGTCGGCGCTTCGGCGACAAGCGCCGTCTTCGGGTCGCCGAAGTTCTTCTGATGCAACTCGTAGAGAAGCCCGAGCTCCGCGAACGGCGTGGACTCAACGAGAACCTGGCCGCCGCGAACGATGCGCGGCAGGATCGCGCGGAAGAGCTCCACGTCGTTGACGACGTAGTTGTCGTCGCGAAAAAACGAGGCTTCCGTCAGCAGCGCCGCCACCAACGTTCGGCCGCGCACCGCAGACCCACCTCGCGTCGCCGGAAGGCACTCGATCGATACCCGCTTGCCGTCCGGCCGCACGATCACGAACGAATCCTCGCGCTCGCTCTCGATGCGGATCTTCGGGTGCGCCTTCGCTGCCCCGAGCGCGTACCGAAGCGCCTGCCGCGCCAGCCGCAGGTCCGGCCCCACAATGAGCGCGCACGCGACCTCGCCCACTGCCAGCATCGGCAGCCCGACCGTCAACGCCAGATGCAGGAGACGCAGCGAGCAGAGAAGCGTGCCGCCGATGCGAGCGCCCTTGACCCACGCAACGACCGTGCGCGCCACGGTGGGCACGCCCTCGACAGCGCCGAACAGCTTCTCGGCGAGCGCCCGCTGGGCAGCGTCGAGCACCGACGGATCGACGGCGTCGAAGGAGACGAGCGCCAGCACGACCTGCGCCAGCGTCAGCATCAGCGTCGGCGCGACCTGCGCCACGAACTTCGCGTACGAAACCGGCTTGGCCATCTACTTGTCCTCCGGCTCGAAGAAGGGCGAACCGATCAGCTGATCGCGCTCGGCCGCCCTGGCCGCATGCACGCGCGCCAGGTCGTGGCACGTGACCAGCACCCGCTCCGCCCGCTGGCTCTGCCGGTCGGCGACCTCGAGAAACTCGAGCCCTTTCGGCGTGTCTAAACCCGCCTTCTCGGCGAGTGCGGTGTAGTAGGCATGTAGAGCCTGATGTCGGCTGGCAATGGCCGCCATACCCCGGACCGGGATCGCGTCGCTCGGCAGCGAGCGCATAGTCCCGCCGAACAGGATCCGAGCGTCGGCGGCGACGATCCCGGCATCCCCGGGGGCGTCCTTGCTCCCCAAGGACTTGCGGGCCTTGTTCTTGGCGCGGGCCTCGACGCCGATCGGGTTATCCGCGGCGAAGTGGCCGTGCGCCGCCCTTCCAGCCGTCGGCTTCCCCTCGGCTTCGGGGGCCGGCTGTAGGTCGCTCGCGCGCACCAGCGACGGCCGCATCTTGCCCTTGCTGCGCTCCATTCAGTCCCTCCCCTCGCCGGCCAAGGCCAGCTTGCGGAAGTGCTCGAGCTTCAGCCGTGCCGCGAGCGCCGCCTTCGGAACGTCCGTGAGGCGCAAGGCCAAGGCCGGCGCGCTGAGCACGGCGACGACGTCCGTCGCGATCACGTAGACCGACTCGCCGTAGCCGGTCTCGGCGACGCTCCAGACGACGTCAGGTTTCACGTATGCCTTTCTGCGGGCCTTTGCTCGCGGGATGGGAGGGTGGTGGCTGCGGAGTCGTGCGCGGCCCGTGGCGAGGCGCCTGCGCTGGGGAATGGGGAAGAAGGGCGCTCGCCGCCGGCCCGACACGAGGAAGAGCCGGGGACCGACGGCGAACGCACAAGAACCGGCCTGAGGGCCGCCGGCACCGCCCCGTCGCAAGCGCTCGCAACGCAAAACGACGCTCGACCCCGCGGTGGGATAACCGCCCGTCGTTCGCCTCCGACCGGCCGATGGCCGAGGGCGCAAGTTCGAAATCTGCTGCCGCATTCGGCGCGCGCCAGCGCGATCCGCAGCCGAAATCCCGAGTAGGGTCCGGACTCGTAGTCCAGGAACGCGGCAGCACGAGGAACATCGCGTGTGCATCTGCGGTGCAGGATGCAGCACCGCGCAGCGTGGAATCAGTGGCGCCGCGTGCGACTAATCGAAGTTCCGTTTCCGGGTCCCGCGTGCCGCGCGTGCCGGCCCTGGCGCGTGCGTGCGTCACCCCCCCATACCCCCCCGTGCCGGCGGCACGCGGCACGGTATGGTGCCGGAGCCGCCTCAGGGTGCCGGCGGCACGCGGCGGCACGGCGGCACGGTGGACGATGTGAGAGTTCAAAATGGCAGCTCGCCAGCCGGCGCCGCCAGGACCGGCCGTGGTGGCATGGGATGGTGGTAGGGCGCGACGGCGCGACACTCCGCGAGGCGCTCGTGGTTCGCCCTCCAAGTCGACTCCGTCTCGTCCATCCAGCTTGAGAAGAGTCCCCAGCCGATGTCCCACCGGACCTTGCAGCCCTTCGAGCACGCTTTCTTGGGGGGGGGGTTGACGATTCATGAGCAGCGCTGCCTCCGCCTGGCGATGGCTGCGTCGGCGCGGTCGTGGCTGCACGAGCCGAGAGCGGCCGCCATGGCAGCGCGTAGGCCGCGCGCGCTGGTTGGTGCGTCGGATGCCGAGAGGATCACATCCAGCGCGGCGTCCTCGCGGGAGCACCGTTCGGCTTCGTCTTTGGCCTTTTGCGCCTTGCGCTCGTCGCGGTCAGGGTCGAGCCCGCGGGCCTCGCGAACGAGGGCGCGATCGGTATCGTCGAGCGGCATGAGCGCGCCCCCATTGTCTTGGTCGTATCGGAGCTCGATGGGCTCTGGCTTGCGCGAGTAGTTCGATTTGACGAACGAGAGCGTTACGACCTCGCCGAGACGCTCACGTACGACAGGATCGTCGTGTTCGACGTCTTCGTGCGTGAGAGTTGCGACCCACCGCGAGCCGTCCACGATGCTCGACGAACCGCGGGCCGAGTGAGCCTCGACCTTGCCACCCTTACCCCGGGCGAGCTTATTCGTGTGGTGGGCGCCGAGTACGCTCGGGCCGAGTCCGGCGAAGCTCTCGAGGGCTTGAATATATCGCGTGCCGGCCGCGTTGTCGGTTTCTGCGTCTGCTCCCGCGAAGCGCGAGAGGGGGTCGACGACGACGAGACTCCATGGCCCGCGGTCGGCGACTGTTCGTCGCAGCCATGCGCAGAAATCCGTTTCGCGTAGGTTGCCGTTTTTGTCTGCCTCCACGAGCGAACACGCCTCGCCGGCGAGCGGTAGCGTCCAGATCGATTCTACCGGCGGTACCGGAGCATCGGCCGATCGCCGGCCGCGATAGAGACGCCGCCGCACCTCTTCGCAGTCCTCTTCGCCGAGTGCGAGTAGGACGCGGCCGGGACTCGCGATATCGATTGCGCCGAGCCAACTAGTCCCTGTCGACACGGCGATCGCGAGCTGCGCGAGAAGCATCGTCTTGCCGGCGCCGCCCTCCGCTACGAGCTGGCCCACCTTGCCGAGCGGCAACACACCGTCCGACTTCGGACGGCGCGCGTCGAGGAGCAGCCATTTGCGCGCCGGCGGCGGTTGCGTGAACCATTCGTCCGACGCTGGCGTGAGGAGGCGCGTCCACGGGGACGCAGGTGTGGCGCTGCGAACGATCTCGTAGAGCGCCTCGGCACCATGGGCGGCGAGGAAGTCGTCCGGACCTTGGTCCGCTCCCTCGGAGGTCAGAGGCAGCCCGCAAAGCCGCACGTTCGCCCCCGCTCGCTCGAGGGCGGATGCCAGGCGTCTCTCGGCGGCGGCTACCTTCTCGTTCGTGGCGCGGCCGGCGTCGAAGAGAATTCGTACGTCCTTCCCTTTGACCACTAGCGGATGCCATGAGTCGTTGAGGCACCCCTTTTCGAGCGTGGTATTCACACCACCGAGTCCGATCGAGCTGAGTCCAACGGCAGCCATTGCGAGCGCCTTTAGTGGCGCTTCGACGACGACGAGCACATCCCGCAGGTCCTCGGGGCAGTCGGCCTCGTAGGGCGGTGGCACGTAGATGGGGACGGGCCGCTTGGGGCAGAGATATCGCGCTCCGTCCTTCGCTTTGACATCGAGCCGAATCCGCCAATAAGGCGGACAGGTATTCGGATACGGAATCCCGAGTCCGCCCGACGAACACGGCTTGTCGAAACCGAGCTGTTTGGACGCGACGATCGCGTCCGCGCTCTCGAGTTTCGCGGCTTCCGCTAGGTCGAGTGGGATGCCGCGTGCGCGCAGGATCTCGACATGCTCGGCGGAGAGCCGACTGACGCGAGCGTGACCCTTCGAATTGACGGCCATCATTCTGCAGCCTGCCGTGCGCGATTCATCGCTTCGATCAGCGGCTCGAGCCGTTGGGCGAGCGCGTACGCCTGGCGGTGGATGAGCCAACTGCGAATCGCAACAAGCTGGCAGGCGATCGCCGCGAGTACCGTAGGGGGGGCGTCCGCCAGCGGGGAGGGGTCGCTCATCGGGCGGCCCTCAGCGTCCGGATCCCCAGCGCCGCATCGATCTTGGCGTCAGCGTCGTTTGCCGGAGCCGGCGCATGTGGCGCGGTCCGCTTCGGGCGAGAGCGCGCGATCTCGGTCTGCGCCGAGACGTACGCGCGCCACGCTCCGGCGGTGACGCTGCGGACGCTGCCAGCCTTCGTCCAGCCGGGCACTCCGGCCCGCATTTGCGAGCGGTGGACGCGCGCAAAGGCGTCGTCGCTCGCGACGTCAGGTGGAGGCGAGTACTGCGTGTAGAGCGCCGGAGCGCCGGAGCTTGAGCCCGCACCGAGCCATGCGCGCAGAATGAGCAGTGCCGCGAGCGCTTCGGCATCGCTCGGTGTGCTACGGTTGATCCGTCCGTCGGCGGCGTCGTGGTGGTCTTTCGCGGGACCCACGGCGCCGTTGGCCTTTTTGCTCACGACGCGCGAACCTCGCGGTCGTCGGCGGTTGCGAGTCCCAGGTCGCGCATTGCCTTCGCGCAGCGCTCGCCCGGGATTCCACGGATCGCGTCCGGACCTTCGCGCAGCGCCTTACGGGCCGTGCGAGGGTCCACACCGGCTAGGCCGGCCAGTTTGAGCACGTCGAGCCTCGTCATACGAGGCAGGATGAGCCGTAATGTCGCGTCGAATCAGTGGCGCGACGTGCGCTGTTTCTGGCCGCGCCGACGCGAAGGGGAGCACTCCTTGCGCGCGTCGTCCGCCGCGATCTCGCCCAGGCCCAGAGCCTTGTGCAGCTCCGCGAACACGTCCCACTTCGGACGCCGGCGATCACGCGCTGTCGGGGCCCCGGCCCTGCGTCGCCAGACTGCGAGGCACTCTTCGAGCACTGCGAGGCTCTTCGCGTTCATCTTGTGCAGGGCGCGATCTTCGGCGATGCCGAGCAGCCGAATAAAGAAGTACGGCGCGGCCCTGGGCGCCACCTCTCGCATCCTCGATGCCTGCTCAAGGATGCCGGCAAGTCGCCGCGTCCTTGTCCCGCTGCGATCGGTGCGCGCTTGGTACACGTGCCAGAGCTTTTCGATGCGCTTCTCCGCCCGCTTGCGTGCAGCCTCCGGCGTCGCATCGTCCGCCAGCCGGCTCATCGTATCTTCGAGCCAGTCGATCATCATCTGGCAGCGAAAGACGGCACCGCGGTGGACGATGGCGTCCACCTCCGCGACTTGCTCGGGCGTCAACTTCTCAGGGTCGATGCCGCGCAGCAGCCATGAGATCGGATCGTCGCTCACCGTGCCCATCCTACCGCTCCCGCCTCTTCGCCGCCTCGATGGGCGTGACGTTCTTCGGCAGCCGCGCCGCTCGCCGCGCTTCGAGTTGCCCCGAGAGCGTCCGCGCCACGTCGCCGAGCCCCAGCCTCACGGCGTCAAGAATGCCGCGCTCTAGCTCCGCGTCCGTCGGCTCGGAGGCGGCAGCAGAACGCGGCAGCGTGGCGGAGACGGCCGCCGAAGCGCGCGGATACTCGCTCGCCAAGTGCGCGGAGTTCGGCGCGTCTTCGCGCGGCGCCGCGTGTTCTACCGCATTGTGGCTCCAGGTGTCGCGGGTTCGAACCCCGTCGGTCACCCCATGAATTCGAGGGGGTAGCAGCATCCCCCGCGGATGCTCTACTCGAGCCCTGGGGCGGATATGGGGCGGGAATCCTCCCGCCGGACGCTAGAAGCGCTTGCTCCGCGGCGCGCCTGGAAGACTTCAGGTAGGTGAAGCTCCCGTCGATCACGGGTGGGCTGCACATCCTCTGCGGCACCACGGCTCTCTTCCTCCTGCCGTATGCCGCGTTGGTGATCAACCTTGGCCTTGCGCGCAAGAGCCCGGCCTGGTCGACGCGGCGCCTGCCGCTGCTCGCGACAGCCGGGCTGCCGCTGATGGGGTTCTTGGGGTTCGTGATCTATACGGCGCTGTTCGCGGTCCCGCTTGGGCCGGCCGCGCGTGGTCCCGGGGTGAACATCGGCTGGCCGCCCCACGTCGCCTTTATCAGCTACATGCTCTGGTTGGTCGTCTTGGCATCGCAGGCCCTCCGAATCCAAGGACCTGAGGTCATGACCGAACGGGCGAGCGAGCCGGTCGGCGACCATCGGGGACCGCTTGGTTCGGTTCGCGGGGAATGACCCGCGCTCTTCCGGCAGCACCCATGGCCGCTCCGCGTAGGGCCATCCAGTGCGCAGGGTGTCGCGCTTTCGTTCCCGAGCACCAATGGCTTGCACTGGAGATCGCCGAAACCATCGGCGCCGCGGAGGTCAGCCGCCTTCTGCTCGGGTGGTCGAAGGACGAATGCATCGAGGTCCGACGGTGCGGCCACCAGGTCACGGGTCGACGCTCATAGGGACCGCGGCCGGTCGCGCGCTCCGCTTCGCACTGCCCTCACGAGTTCTAAATGACCGATCGTGATCCTCGTCCATCAAGCTGCGCGGGTGAGCAGAGCGC
>CALKVG010000674.1 GCA_937998045.1 uncultured Myxococcales bacterium | reverse complement strand
GAGCAACGACGGCACGACTTAGTACTACGGGTGCCGCGAGGTGTCGTCGCCAACGTGGATATCGACCGCATGGCGCAGGTCGTCGCCAACCTGGTCACGAACGCCGCCAAATACAGCGAGCCGGCATCGAGGATCGAGGTCGAGCTCACGCGAGCAGGCAATCGCGCCCGCATCTGCGTCCACGACGAGGGCATCGGCATCGAGCCAGCGATGGTGGACCGGGTCTTCGACATGTTCGTGCAGCGGCCGCAGACCATCGAGCGCGCGCAGGGCGGGCTCGGTCTGGGCCTAGCGATCGTGAAGAGCATCGTCGAGATGCACGACGGCACGGTCGCCGTCCGGAGCGAGGGCGTCGGCAAGGGGAGTGACTTCGAGGTCGAGGTGCCGGTCTTCGAGGCGCCCCACGAGGTGGCGGACGCGGTCGCCGAGCCCTTGCCGCAGCGGTCGGCGGCCGAAGCCCGGGTTCTCGTGGTGGACGACAACGTCGATTCGGCTGAGATGCTGAAGGCGGCGCTCGAGAAGCTGGGCTACGCGGTCGAGACGGCTCACGACGGCCTATCGGCTCTCGAGATTGCCGAGCGCTTCGCCCCCGAGGTGGCGCTCGTCGATATCGGGCTTCCGGTGATGAACGGCTACGAGCTCGCGCCACGCCTGCGCGCAGTCCACCCGCATTCCAAGCTCGGGCTCGTGGCTGTAACCGGCTACGGACAAGAAGAGGACCGGAGGGAGGCGGAGAAGGCTGGCTTTGACGCACATTTGATCAAGCCTGTCGACCTCGGCAAGCTGCAAGAGAAACTGCGTTCGTTGCATTCGGGTGTCGCATGCTGAGCATCCACCTTGCGCATACAGCTTGGCAGCAGCGCTTTCATCGCGCGTACGCGGCGCGGCGCGGGAGGGACGGCCAATGGTGGGGCTGATCCCGAAACTGCTTCTCGATCTCGTCACGGCCAAAGGTGGAGAGAGCGCCGCGGCGGAGGTGAAGCGACGGGCGGAGGCGCCCGACGCGCCATTCCGGATCGACACCGTCTACCCCGACGAACTGTGGCAGCGCCTGCTCCGCGCGTCGTGCGAGGTCCTCGCGGTCTCCCAGGAGGAGGCCGAGTCGTTGTACGCGGACTTCTTCGGGCGCGATGCGCTCGCGCGCTGGCCGGTGTGGTTTGCGATGTCGAAGAACGCCCGGCAACTCCTCGAGCGGCAGCCGATCATCCACAACACCTTCGCCACCGGCGTGCGCGACGCCGATGCCCGCCGGGGGATCGCCGACAAGTTTCACATCGAGAAGCGCGAGCACGAGCTCGTCGTGCACTACCGCTCGCCCAACCAACTATGCGGCCTCTACGTCGCGCTGGCGCGCTGGGTGCTCGACCACTACGGCGAGCACGCGACGGTGGAGCAAGCCCGATGCGCCAAGCGGGGCGACCCCGAGTGCGTCATCCACGTTCGGTGGGAGCCCGTGACATGATCGCGGGTGCGGGCGACGCGCGTCTTCGCAACGCGGTCGATGAGCTGGCCGATCAGCTCTGCGTCGCGGTCGATGGCAACTTCGACTTCGCGGTCCGCGCCTCGGTCGCGGACGAGCAGCTCGAAAAGCTGAGCATGCTCGTGAATTTCGTCCTCGACACGGCGCGACGGGGGATGCTCGCCCTCGAAGAGAGGAATGCGAAGCTCGCCGAGATCGATCGCGCGAAGTCGGATTTCCTGGCCAACGTCAGTCACGAATTCCGAACGCCGCTGACGCTGCTCTTAGGTCCGCTCGAGGAGGCGATCCAAGATCCCGGCCTCGCGCCGGCTGCGCGCGAACGGCTGACGACCGCGCAGCGAAACGCGCAACGGCTCGCGAAGCTCGTGAACACTCTGCTCGATTTCTCGCGGGTGGAGGCGGGCCGCGCGACCGCGTCGTTCGAGCCGACCGATCTCGCGACCGTCACCGGGGAGCTCGCGAGCCTGTTTCGGTCTGCGATCGAGAAGGCGAACCTGCGGCTCGTGCTCGATCTTCCACAGCTCTCGGAGCCGGCGTACGTCGACCGCGAGATGTGGGAGAAGATCGTGCTGAACTTGCTCTCGAACGCGCTCAAGTTCACGTTCGAGGGAGAGATCGGCGTGGCGCTGCGCGAGGTGGATTCGCACTTCGAGCTGGTCGTCCGCGACACGGGCATCGGAATGCCCGAGGACGAGCTGCCGCGCGTCTTCGACCGCTTTCATCGCATCAAAGCAGCCCGCGCTCGCACGCACGAGGGCACGGGGATCGGGCTCGCGCTGGTGCAGGAGCTTGTCAAGCTCCACGGAGGCCAGATTCGCGTCGCCAGCATCCTCGGGAAGGGGACGACCTTCACGATCGTCCTTCCCAAAGGGGCGGCGCACCTTCCCCAAGGGCAGCTGAGCGCGGCGCGCAGCGAGGAACGAACAGGGCTCGCCGCCGCCATTCTGGACGAGGCGTCGCGCTGGCGCAGTCCTGAGAGCGAGCATGGGGCGGCAAAGACGACCGCCAGCAGCGGTCGTGCCCGCATCTTGGTGGCCGACGACAACGCCGATATGCGCGACTATGTCGCGCGGCTGCTGAGCGAGGCATGGGACGTCGACGTCGTGGCCGACGGCGCCGCCGCGCTCGAGGCGATCGAGCTTTCGCCGCCGGACCTTGTGCTCGCGGACGTGATGATGCCACGCCTGAGCGGCTTCGAGCTCGTTCGCCGGCTGCGCGCGAACGCGGAGACACGCCACATTCCGGTCGTCCTTCTCACGGCGCGGGCGGGAGCCGAGTCGACGGCGGACGGACTCCTGTCGGGCGCGAACGACTACCTCGTGAAGCCGTTCGCCGCGCGCGACCTGCTCGTCCGCGTCGAGGCGCAGCTCGCCCTCCTTCGCACGCGTCGAGAGCATGAATCGGAGCTACGCGGCGCCCTTGACCGCTCGGAGCAGGCCCGCCTCCGCGCGAAGCACACGGAGGATCTCCTCCGCTTCTTCGTGGAGGCTGGCAAGGTGTTGTCCGAGTCGCTCGACGTCGGCGAAACCCTCACGCGCCTGGCGCGGCTCTGCGTGCCGCGCTTGGCCGACTGGGCGTCCGTCGACATGCTCGGAGCGGACGGGCGCATCGAGCGCGTCGCGGTGGAGCATATTGACCCTACGCGCGTCCAGCTCGCGCGCGATCTTTGGCAGCGTTCGCCGGCCCAGCTCGAAGACGCGCATGGGGTGGGGCTTGTCCTTCGGACCGGTCGCTCCGAGCTGATCCCCGTCATCGACGACGCGCTGCTCCGCGAGGCTATCGCCGATCCTGCCGTCCTCGCGGACGTCCGCGCGCTCGGTCTGCGTTCCTCGATGTGCGTGCCGCTGTTCGATCGGGGCGAGCCGGTCGGCGCCATCTCGTTCGTCGCAAGCGACTCGCAGCGGACCTTCTCTGACGATGACTTGCGCGTCGCCGAGGAGCTCGCGCGCCGCGCGAGCATGGCCGTCGAGCACGCGCGCCTCTACACGGAGGCGCGCACGGCGAGCCGTCTGAAGGACGAGTTCCTCGCGACGGTCTCGCACGAGCTGCGAACGCCCCTCAACGCGATCCTCGGCTGGGCGCGGCTCCTGCGGGGCGGTGCCCCGCAGGCGAAGGTCGAGCGGGCGCTCGAGACGATCGAGCGCAACGCGCTCGCGCAGGTGCAGCTCATCGAGGACCTGCTCGATGTTTCGCGCATCGTCTCGGGCAAGCTGCGCCTCGACGTGCAGCCATTCGATCTGCCGCAGGTGGTGGAGGCGGCGATCGATTCGGTGCGCCCGGCGCTCGAGGCGAAAGGCGTGCGGCTATTGCCAACGATCGACCCTCGTGCTGGTCCCATCGCGGGCGATCCGCAGCGCGTTCAGCAGGTCGTGTGGAACCTGCTCACGAACGCGATCAAGTTCACGCCGAAAGGCGGGCGCATCCAACTCGTGCTCGAGCGGATCGACTCGCACGTCGAGCTCACCGTCAGCGACACGGGGCAAGGGATCGCGAAGGAGATCCTCCCGTTCGTGTTCGACCGCTTCCGGCAGGCAGACGGCAGTACGACGCGTGTACACGGCGGCCTTGGCCTCGGCCTCGCCATCTCCCGGCACATCGTCGAAGCGCACGGTGGCACGATCCACGTGTCGAGTGAAGGTGCCGGGCGGGGGGCGGCCTTCGTCGTGAAGCTTCCGCTGTCAACGCTTCGATCCGAGGCAAAGGGACCGCTGCTCCCGCGCCGGGCGATGCGCGAGATCCCGGCACTCGAGTATCCCAAGGAGCTGCAAGGGCTCACGGTGCTTGTGATCGATGACGAACCGGGAACGCGCGAGGTATTGACCGAACTACTTCAACGCTGTGGAAGCACTGTCCTCACGGCCGGGTCGGCCGAAGAGGGGTTCGCAATCCTCGAAAGCGCGTCCCCGCGCGTCATCCTGTGCGATATCGGGATGCCCTCGCTCGATGGCTACGCGTTCATTCGGACGCTGCGCGCGCGGCCCATCGACAAGGGGGGACGCGTGCCCGCTGCAGCCCTCACGGCGTACGCCAGCACGGAGGACCGCCGGCGCGCGCTTCGGGCGGGGTTCCAAATGCACATCGCCAAACCGGTTGAGCCGGCGGAGCTCGTAGCCGTCATCGCCAACCTGGCGCAGCTTTCGGTCGCAATGGCGTGAGCAAATCCATGAGAAAGGCTGTGGATGGAGTCTTGAAGATGTGCCCTCGCTCTGCGGACGCGAATGATCGTCAAGAAGGTAGGAGCCGATGATCCAACCCAGCGCGAAAACTCGCTCCGAGAAAGCAAGCGTCGACGACGCCCTGCGGTCTGCTGCGACACGCGATCGGGGGCACGGCAACGCGGATGTTCACTCCAGCAACGTGGCCGCCGCCGGCATCGAGCATCTCGTCCAGTTCTACGAAGACGACGAGTTCCTCGCTGCCACCGTCGCCCGGTTCCTCGGTGAGGGCCTACCGGTGGGCGATTCGCTCGTCGTGATCGCAACGGAGGCGCACCGGCACGCCTTTCGTCAGCAGCTCGAGTCCATGGGGCTCGACGTGGGTCGCGCGTGCGAGTCGGGCCAGCTGACGCTCCTCGACGCAAGCGAGATGCTGTCGAAGTTCATGCGAAACGGCGACCCCGATCGCGATCTCTTCGAGCTCGAGGTCGGGAGTGTCGTCGGCAGACTTGCGGCCGCCCTGTCCGGCCAGCGGCTCCTCCGAGCGTACGGCGAGATGGTGGACGTACTCTGGAAGGAAGGGCAGCGGAAAGCCGCCATCCG
>CALKVG010000673.1 GCA_937998045.1 uncultured Myxococcales bacterium | reverse complement strand
GGATGGGCCCGCACGGGGCCGGGCGACCGCACCCCTGATTCGCGCTACCCTGCCGGGCATTGCTGAGCCGATGGGCCACGTCGTCGCCGCAGCGCGGCGTCCTGGCGCTTACGCTTCACGCCCGCGCGGGGAGGTTCGCAGTTGCCGCTCGAGGTCACGCACAAGGAGCTGAAGGCGGGGGGGCTCATCGCCTCGCAGTACCTCCTCGAGCGCGAGCTTGGCAGCGGTGGAATGGGCGTCGTCTGGGCGGCGGAGCGGGTGACCGATCGCACGAAGGTCGCCCTCAAGTTCCTGCGCGGCGATCGGCCGCAGAGCGAGCGAGTGTGCCAGCGCTTTCTCCAGGAGGCGAGCGCCACGAGGACGATCAACCATCCTGGCGTCGTTCCGATCCACGACGTCGTCGAGGACGACGGCGGCCTTCCCGTCCTCGTCATGGATCTGCTCGTCGGCGAGACGCTCGCCAGTCGCCTGGAGCGCGACGGGGCGATGAGCGCGCACGACGCGATCGCTCTGCTCCTCCCGGCGGCGGAGGCCGTGGCCGCCGCCCACGACCAACGGATCATCCACCGCGACCTGAAACCGGAGAACCTCTTTCTGTGCACGCGCGCGGGGGAGACGGCGGACGTCCGCGTGCTCGACTTCGGGATCGCGAAGGTGATGCGCGACGACGCGGACGGCACACGGTCCGGAGTGATGACGAGCACGGGGGTGGTGCTCGGCACCCCGTTCTACATGGCGCCCGAGCAGCTCTTCAGCGAAGGGCAGATCGACGAGCGATCGGACGTCTGGGCGTTCGGCGTGATCCTGTACGAGGCCATCGCTGGGCGCCGCCCCTTCGCCGGACCGAGCGTCGGGCAAGTGCTTCGCCTGATCGCGCTCGACGAGTACACGCCGCTCGAGCAGGCCGCCGCGAACGATCCCCCGCCGGACGTCTGCGACCTCGTGGCGCGGCTCCTGTCGCGGGACCGGGCGCAGCGACCGCGAACGATGCGTGAAGTGGAGGGTCTCTTGCGCCAGATCCTCGCCGGGACGTACGCGATCACGCACCCGCTCGGGTCGACGCAGCGCTCCCCCGCCGCCGAGACGTTCGAGATGACTCCCGATCCGGCGCGGCGGTCGTCGATCCCCGGCGCCGCAGGCACGCTCTGGACGACGAGCGACTCGTCGGGCGTGCGAACGGACGCCAGCGTTCGAACGCGCCGGTTGCGAGCGCTACGCCTCGGACTCGGCGCGATCGTACTCTCAGCCGCCGGCGCCGGCACCGTGTGGCTCCGCTCCGCGGCGCCCTCGGCTGCGACCACGGCCGCCGGCGCGGACAAGTTTCGAGCAGCGCCGCCGACCGCTGCCGATGCGCCGCCTTCGACGCCGCCGTCCGCGAGCCCGGCCACGCCGATCGCGGCACCGCCCAGCGCGAGCGTCGCGACGCCTCCAGCGGTCGCGGCGGCGCCTGCTCACTCGGTGGACGCGAAGCCGGTGAAGCCGATCGCCGTCCGCCCGCCGCCGGCGCACGCGGCGGTGCCCGCGAACGCGGCCGCGCCCGCGCCCCCCTCCGCGACGCCGCCCCCCGAGCCTGCACGACGGCCGGGGTCCGTCGTCGATGTCCCTCCGTTCTAGCGGTGCGACGATGCGCAGGCTTGCCGTCGGCTTCGTTCTTCTCCTCCTCGTAGCGATCGTTCCGGGGCTCCCGGCGCGCGCCGATGACGGCACGTCTCCGGCTTCGCCGGAGCGTGGTCGAGACGTGGACGAGGATCCCAACGTGACCCAGGCGCGCCAGGCGTTCCTCGACGGCGTGGACCTGACGCACAAATCGCAGTGGGGAGACGCGCTCACCGCCTTCGAACGCTCGGCGCACCTCTTGCCGCACGCCGTCACGAGCTTCAACCTCGGCGCGTGCGAGCGTGCGCTCGGCCGGTACGTGCGGGCTCGCAAGTGGTTCCGGCTGGCGCTCCAGCAGAGCGACCGGAGCGCGAAGCGCGAGCTGTCGGACGCCCTCGGCGGGGAGGCGAACGCGATGCTCGGCGAGCTCGATCGCATCGTGGCGACGCTCGACGTCACCGTCTCCCCGGCGAACGCGGCGATCGCCGTCGACGGCCGTCCGCTCGAGGCCGAAGCCGACGGCAGGTCTCCGGCTCCGTCGGAGCGTGGTCGACACCTGGGAGACGTGCCGTCCTTCCTCGCCGGCACGCGCGCGCCCGGCCCCGGCGAGCCGATCGGCGTCGGCGCGTTTCGGGTCGCCGTCGACCCGGGTGTCCACGTGCTCACGTTGTCGC
Source organism: uncultured Myxococcales bacterium (assembly GCA_937998045.1). Lineage (GTDB taxonomy): Bacteria > Myxococcota_A > Polyangia > Polyangiales > Polyangiaceae > Palsa-1150. The sequence continues at coordinate 20,400 of CALKVG010000673.1, read as the reverse complement.
GCCCTGGGTTCTCCGACGCCGTGATCAACCGGACCGTCAGCCCCGGGGCGGTGCTCCCGCTGCGCATCGAGCTCGATCGACTCCCCTCCACGCTGCGCATAGAGAGCGACCGGCCGGACGCGATCGTGAGCCTCGATGGCGTCGACGTCGGCCCGACCCCGGTCGAGGTGCAGCGTCCAGCCGGGGCGTACCACGTCGTCGTCCAGCGAAAGGGCTATGCGGAGTACAGCGCCGAGCTATCCGCCCGCCCCGGCGAACGCGTCGAGCTCCTCGCGAAGCTACCGGAGCTGCATCGGTCGCTCACCGAGCAGTGGTGGTTCTGGGCCGCGACGGGCGCCGTCGTCGTGGGAGTGGGCGCAGGGACCTACTTCCTTACGCGCTCGACTCCGGCGCCGGAGCGCCCACCGGTCGACAACGGGAGCACCGGATGGACCGTGAAGCTCCCGTAGTCCCGGCCGGCGGGCGGAAGATCTGGACCCTCGCGCTCGTCCTCTTCGCGTGCGGCGGCGACGGGGGGCAACTCTTGCCGCCGCTCGGCGAGGTCGAGATCGTCGTCGACACGGACATGCCGGTTCCGCGGCTCGTCTCGCGATTGCGCGTCGACGCCTACTCCGAGCCGGACGTGCGCTGGATCGAGTCGCGCGACTTTCTGCGCGCGTCTCCCGCGGACTGGCCCGCGTCGTTCGTCGTCTACTCGCCCGACGCCAGCCGGGGCGGGACGATGCGCGTACGCCTCCGAGCGTACCTCGATGGCAAGGTCCGCGACTACCGCGGCGAGCGCTACATGGAGAGTCCGCCCGACGGCGCCCCGAACGCGGTCGCGCCGCTCCCCGCCGCGACCAACCTTCCGCGCTTGCTCGACGACACCGGTCGCGACATCACGCCGCTCTCCGAGCCGCAGCCCCTGCTGACGATCGACCGCCTCGTCCGCGTGACGATCACGCCGGGGCTCAAGCAGCGGGTGAACGTCGTCCTCCGCGGAGAGTGCGTCGGCGTGATGGCGGACGTGCCCGGCGCGCGCACCTGCGTCGACGACCCGAAGCAGCGAGTCTCCCCCGACCTGCCCGAGGTGCCGCGCACGACCGACGCGCTCGGTCCGAGCGTCGCCGGCAGCTTCGACGCCCCCACCCGGTGCGACCTGCCCACCCGCGCCGCGACCACGCTCCCCGACGGCACTCCCCTCTACGACGACGAAGTCTGCGTCCCCAAGGGCGTGTTCGTCTTCGGCTGGCCGGAGTTCGCGTTCGACATGATCACGCAGCTCGGCGAGCCCGAGCGGATGGCGCGCGTCCCGGCCTTCCGCATGGACCGCAACGAAGTGACGGTCGGACGATGGCGGCACGCCATCGCCGAGGGCTTCACGCCGCCGCCCGAGAGCGTCGCGATCAACGACGCGCCGCTGCCCAGAGGCCCAGCGGCCGTCGCGACGAACCCGCTGCGCACGTCGCAGTGCACCTATAGCTCGATCCCGATGGGGCGCGAGACCTACCCGATGATGTGCGTCACCTGGGCCGCCGCGCTGGCGTTCTGTCGTTTCTACGACGGGGACCTTCCCCTCGAAGTGCAGTGGGCCTACGCCGCGGTCGCAGCCGCACGTCCCCTTCCGACCGCGTACCCGTGGGGCGGGCCGGACGACGACCTGCCGTCGTGCTCGCGCGGCGTCTTCGCGCGAGGCCTGGCCGCGGACGCGCAGGACGCGAACGTCTGCGCGTCGGTCGGCTTCGGTCCCCAGCCCGTCGAGGCGGGCATGGGTCCTCAGGGCGACTTCTCGCTCGTCCTCGGGATCGCGAATCTGGGCGGGGGCGTGAGCGAATGGGTGCGGGACGACAGCGACGCGCTCGACTCGATCTGTTGGATGCGGAACGGGCTGGACCTCCCCGGGTGCGTCGACCCGCGATCGAAGTACAAGCAGTACCGCGGCGGCTCGTGGGACACACCCCCGAGCGGGGTGCCATCGGGCATTCGCCAGGGCGCCGACAACGTGGCGGCGAAGCTCGATGTGGGATTTCGATGCGTGCGGGAGGCGCCATGAATAGGGCGGCGCTGGTCCTCGGGGTGCTCGCGGCGGCCGCGTGCAAGCAGTCGCCGGGCACCCTCCCGCCCGCAGGACAGCTCCTCGTCTACTTCGACACCGACGCGATTCTCCCCGCGGGCACGGCGCGCTCGTACGGTCCGCTCGACGCCTACCCGCTGTTCGACCACGTTCGCTTCGACGTGCTCGTCGACGGAACGGCGTGCGACCAGTGCACGCGCGACTTCGACGTGGACGCCGCGACGATCAACGAGGGCCTTTTGTCCTTCGCCGTCCTGCCCTCCGCGGAGGGCAAGAGCGCCGTCCTCCGCGCGCGCCTCTTTCGATACAGCGACATCGACGGGACCGAGCCGCGGCCGCAGGGGACGATCGACGCGTACTTCGCCGTCGATGGCATCGCGGCCGAGGGCGTCGCCGAGCGCACCATCTTTCTGCGCACGCAGGACGTCGGCACGGTGCAGGGGTCGCTGGCGGCGCCGCTCGCGATGGCCGCCGGGCGTCCGTCCGCCTTGCACGCCGGCACGTGGCCTCTCGCGGCGCGCGTCGACTGCAGAGCTCCCCCGCGCCCCGGCGAAGTCTGCATCCCGGGCGGCGCGTTCTGGATGGGCAGCCCGCTCGAGGCGCGCAACTCCGATCAGAGCGGCTCGCAGCGCCTCGTCGTCCTCTCGCCGTACTACCTCGCCGCGAACGAGGTCACCGTGGCCGACTTCCGCAAGAGCGGGCTCCCGGCGACGCCGTGGACCGGGACGAGCGGCGTCGACGTGAACGACGCCTGCCGTTTCACCGCGGCCGCCGGCGTCTTCGAAGACTTCCCGGTGAACTGCGTCGAGGGACCCGTCGCACGACGGTACTGCGCGAGCCTCGGCGCCGACCTGCCGACCGAAGCGCAGTACGAGTACGCCGCGGGCGCTCTGCGGAGCGCGCCGTACGTCTGGGGCTCCGATCCGCCGACGTGCGACGGCGTCGTCATGTGCCAGAAGAGCGACATCTCGAAGATCCAGGGGGACGACGCGTGCAAGCAGCTCGGCGCCATCGGAGGACCGCTCGCGGTCGGCTCGGGCAAGCTCGATCGTCTGGACCTTCCGACCGGAACGGTCGTCGACCTGATCGGAAACGTGAGCGAGTTCGCGCGCGATCAGTGGAACCGCTTCGTCGAGCCGTGCTGGTCGCGTCCGGGGCTCTACGTCGACCCCGTCTGTACGACGCCAGGGACACTCGATCCGGCGCCCGCGTTCTCCGTTCGCGGCGGAGAATGGGAGCTCGCTCCCAACCGCGCCAGCGGGCGGTTCTTCCGCTCGGGCGGCTCGCCGCTCTCGGGCTTCCGGTGCGCCCGAGCGGCGAACTAGCGCTGTCTCAATGCACGAGGATCGCTGGGCCGGTACGCGCGATTCCGTGAAATGTGCATATGTCAGGGAGCGATGAGGTTGCAGAACGCCCCCGCGCGCTCGGCCATCTCGTGATCGAGCGTGCAGAGGGGCAGCCCCCGTGACGCCGCGAGCCACACGTACACGGCATCGGCGCCGCGAAGCCGACCCGTGATCGCGACGTGCATCGCGCGGCGCGCCCGGGCCACGCCGAGCGCGATCACTGCGTGCGGCGCCGACGTGAGGCGCGCGACGTAGTCGCGGATCTTGCCTTCGGGCTCGCCGTGTCGGGAGAGTGCGCCGGCGACCTCGACGCCGAAGAGGGCGGGCACGACGAGTTCATCCTGGTGGCGAAAGGCGCGCCCGATACGCCCCCGTGCGGCGGCCGAGGATGGTTCGTGGACGCGCGAGGCGGCGATCGCAACGGAGGCGTCGATCACCAGGCGCATCAGCGCTCGCCCCAGGGCCTTCGGCCCTGCACAAGGTCCTCGACAGCGCTGCGCTTGTCGCCCTTGCCGAAGCCGGCCCAAAAGGCCTCGAGCTCCTCGTCGGTCGTGAGGGGAGCCGGGCCGCTCGTCTCGGCCGCCTGCACCATGCTCACGGGCACGATTGCGGCAGCGGGCTTGCCGTGGCGGAGGATGAGCACGGCGCGGCCCTTGTGCTCGGCCTGGTCGACGAGCTCGGAGAGGTGGGCCTTGGCGTGGACGAGGGAGGTGCGGCGCATGTGGTCATTATGGTCCACATTGGCGCGGGCGCCAGCCGAGCGAGGGGTGCGATACGGAGTCTTTGCGGGTGAACACGCGCCGGCCGCGCATGACTTTCGGTCGCTTACGAAGATGGCGAAGCTCGGCGCGGACGTCGGCGCAGCGCTGTGGAGCATCTTCGTCGTCGTACCGCCGGGACGGGCCGGGACCTCGCTGCTTCCCGGTCCGGGCACGGGCAGCGAGGTTGTAGGCAGAACGTCGAGACACTCATATCATCGCGCGCCATGCTCAAGAGACGCATCTTCATCCTGCCCTTGTTCGTCGTCCTGCCGATCGCGTGCTCGTCGAATAGCGATACGGGGGGCGGTATGGACGCCGGATCGGACTCGACCGCGACGTCCGACTCCGGCCTCGCCGCCGCCTGTACGGCGGCCGGCGGAGCCATCGGATCGTCCACGTGCTGCATGTCCGTCAGCGACTTCCCCAACATGTGCGTCGTCGGGGCCTGCGGCTGCGCGCCTTCGTCGAGCCACCCGGTGCAGGTCTGCAACTGCGCCTCCGGATGCTGGAACGGTTCCACCTGCATGGCGGGCGGGACCGACTCCAGCGCGTCCGATTCGCCCGCCGAGGATTCGTCCGGCGACGCGCCGGCACCCGTCGACGCGTCCGGCGACGCCCCGGAACCCGTCGACGGCTCTGGCGATGCGCCGGCACCCGTCGACGGCTCCGGCGACGCCCCGGCCGACGCGCCCGAGACGACCGACTCCTCGTCGGATAGCGGACTCGCGGCGGCGTGCACCGCCTCCGGAGGAACCGTCACGACAATGATGTGCTGCTCGAGCGCGACCGACTTCCCGGACACGTGCGCCGTCGGGGCGTGCGGCTGCGCGCCGGCCTCCAGCGCGTCGAAGGCCTTCTGCGCCTGCGGCACGGGAATGTGCTGGAACGGCACGACCTGCACGCCAGGAGGCTGACCTCACCCCGGCCGGGAGGGCGTCCACGCGCTCCAGCGCCCTCTTCACGATCTCGGACTCCTCGTGGCACTCCGCGCATTGCCGGATGTGGTGTGCGAGCTTCTCGCGGAGCTTTGGGTCGTCGATGCGGTCGTCGAGGAGCGAGGGGAGGTACTCGAGGAAGCGATCGCAATCGATCTCGTCGTCTCGCGTCCCCGCGAGCAAGCTCCGGAGCACCGCGGCCGCGTTCGGCTTGTCGTTCATGACGCCCAACCTTCCGGCGCGCCGGCACCGCTCACCGTCTCCATGTAGCTCTTGAGCCGTCGCCGAGCGTCGTGGAGCAGCTTGTAGATGGCCCCCTGGCTTACGTTCCAGCGCCGCGCGAGCTCCGTGAGCGGCAGCCCGCCGAGTGCGACCTGAATGGCCTCGCGCTGTTTGTCCGTGAGGGCCTCGGCGATTGCTCGACGGAGGAGAGCGATCCGCTCCTCGTCCGCCGGCGAGGCCCCTTCGCTCGGGGACCAGTCGGCTGCGCCACCTGGCCTCCTCGATGCTCAGGTGCTGGTAGCGCCGCCGGCGCAGCTCGGAGAGCGCGCAGTTGACGGCGATGGTCGCGGCCCACGTCGTGAACCGACTCTGTCCCTGGAACGTGTCGAGCTTCGCGTGCACGCGCAGCAGGCCCTCCTGGGCGAGGTCCTCGAGGTCGTCCGGCGCGAGCTTCTGCCCGAAGCCCTTGGTCGTGATCACGGAGGCGGGCAACGACCCGAGGGTCGGAAGGGGAAGCGGAGCTTTTACATCGTCGCGACCGACGACAGGATGATCCCGCCCCCCGCGCAGCACGCGATGTCGAAGCGTGCGGGGTCCACGGTGGTCGAGGTGAAGGCGAGCCGCGCCGTGTACGAGTCGCAGCCGAGCGCCGTGGACTCGGTCATCGCGCGAGCGAGCCGCGGGGAGCGGTAGGCGCAGTCACAGATCCCCGGCGGCGGCGTCCCCCGCCGCCGCTTCTGCGCTCCCCGTCTCCGCTCCTCGACCCCCGTCGCCGCTGTCGTCGATGCCCCCGTCACCCGGGCCGCCTCCATCGCTCGGGACGCCGCAGAAGAGCGTGATGGACTTCTGCATCTGCGACTCCAGGGTCCCGTTCGTGAGCTCGCAATCCGTCACGGGGCCGGTCAACGTCGACTCGCAGCTGTCCTGGGCGTTGCCCCAGCTCTCGCAATCCCCCTGATACACCGTCTCGTAACACGTGCCGGTGAGCTGGCCCCCGTCGAGGGGGCAGGAGCCGCAGGCCTCGAAGAGGCAATAGAAAGCGGCGTTCGTGGCGGAGCCGCAGTCCTGCGCGCCTCCGAGCGCGAGGCATCCGCCCTCGTTGGGCTGCGCGAAGGCGCCGTTGCCGTAGAAGATCAGCGGGCCTGTGCCGTCCATGCGCCGGATGCAGCTCTTGCACGCCGCGTTGGACGGGTCGTTCTGCCAGGCGAGGCAAGCGGCGGAACCGTCGGCGTCGGCGCACGCCGTGACGTACGCGTCGATGGCTGCGCCCGTGCATACCCCCGGCATCGCGACGGGCTTGAAGGGCGGCGGCATGTAATTGGGGATGTGCCCGTTGCAGAGCGGCCCATCCGACGTCACGTCGGCGGGGCCGCTCTCCGGCGGCATCGAGGAATCCGGGAACGTCGTCTGCGACGTGTCGATCGAAGCGTCGGCGGGGGGGAGGACGCGCGCTTCGTGGTCGTCCTGGCAAGCGAAGACCGGTGCGAGGGAGAGGGCCACGGCGAGCGCGAGGGTTTTTGCGGCGATGGTTTTCATGACGGCGAGGTCCAGCTTGCGGGATTGCACGGCGCGATTCTCGCGTCATCAGTGCTTCACCGAAAGGCGCGACCCTGTCTGTCCCCCGGTTGGATGACACCCGGCCGACTGATTCGTCACGGGGGCGTCGCTTCCGCGATTGTGCTAGTGCGAGTGCCTCGGGCGCAGCCACACGCGGCCGAGGTGCCAGTGCGGCGGGGCTTCGGTCTCTCGAGCCTTCGTCTTGCGGCGTTCGGCTCGCTCGGCAAACGCCGGGAACGCATGAGCGACGAGGTACAGCTGACCGGCGCCGGCGGCGAAGAAGGGAACGCCGGCACCGATCGGGCCGTGGTCGCACGTGGCGAGCGAGAACACGAACCCTTGCATGAGCGAGACGCAAGCGCCGGCCACGAGAAAGGCCGGCCCGCTCGACGGACTCCGGAGAAAGCCCACGAGCGCCGCCGTGATCCACGCGACCGCGAGCACGGCGTCGATCGCCACGCTGCAAGCGTACGTGAAGCCGAGGTACGCGCTTCCGGTCAACCGATGAACGATCGGGAAGATGGCTTGCGCCGCGAAGACCACGGCCGCGATTCGTGCGTAGCCGATGGGCGACATGCGCCGCCGCGTTGCACGGGGCGGACCGAACGAGCCTTTCAGAGCTCGCTGGCCCAGCGGCGAGGCTTCGCCCGAGGCGAACGCTTTTGAAGAAAGGGCCGAGATCGACTAACGAGTCCCTGCCATGCTCGACATCCGGCAGATCCCCCTGGGCGGTCGCCTCGACGACTTCCTGAACGTCGTCGACTACATCTACCGGGACGACCGGGCGTACATCCGTCCGCTCGACATGGAGCTCAAGGACCGGCTCAATCCGCGCAAGAACCCGTTCTTCGAGCACGGAGAGGGCGTCGTCTTTTGCGCGTACCGGAATGGATTCCCGGTCGGGCGCTGCACCGCGACGATCGATCGCGAGCACCTCGATCGTTACGGCGACGCCATGGGCTTCTTCGGGTTCCTCGATACCGTGCACGACGAAGAGGTCGCGCGCGAGCTTCTCAGCCGAGCCGAGAGCTGGCTGCGCGGCAAGGGAATGAAGCGCGTGCGCGGCCCGTTGTCGCTGAACATCAACGAAGAGTTGGGGTGCCTCGTCGAGGGCTTCGAGACGCCGCCGTACCTCATGATGCCGCACCACCGGCCCTACCAGGGCGCGCTCATCGAGAAGGCCGGTTACACCAAGGCGAAGGACTTCTATGCCTGGAGTTACAAGGTCGGCGACGTGAACAAGCGCGTGGCGCGGGCGCGCGAAGAGATCCGCGCCCTGCCCGAGGTGAGCTCGCGCACCGTCTCGAAGAAGGACGCCGAGCGCGACGTCGAGCTCGTGGTCGACGTCTTCAACGACGCCTGGAGCGACAACTGGGGCTTCGTGCCCTTCACGCGCAACGAGGTGCGCAAGATGGCCGCCGACTTCAAGCTGCTCATCTTGCCGGAGATCACGTGCATCGTGTCGATCGCCGGCGAGCCGGCGGCGGTCGCGCTGGCGCTCCCCAACCTGAACGAGCTCGTTCGCGACCTGAACGGCAAGGTCCTGCCGCTCGGGCTGCCGAAGCTCCTCTGGCGCCTCAAGGTGGAGGGACCGAAGAGCGCCCGCCTCGCCCTCCTCGGCATCCGCAAGAAATGGCGGCACGTCCGCAAGTACGCCGGCCTCTCGGCGTTCATGTACGCCGAGATGAACGACGGCGGGAAGAAGCTCGGCATCCGGGAGGGGGAGCTCGGCTGGACGCTCGAGGACAATGGCCGGGTGAACGCGGGCATCCAGATGATGGGCGCGAAGCTGTACAAGACCTACCGCGTCTACGAGAAGGCGCTCACGAACGGCGCGGGCGCAACATGAAGGTTCTCGTCACCGGCGCCAGCGGCTTTCTCGGAGGGCACGTCGCCGAGCTCCTTTCGGCGCGCGGCGACACCGTGCGCGCGCTCGTGCGCTCGACGTCGAACCGAAAGCACCTGCAGAAGCTGGCCAACGTGGAGCTCTTCGAAGGCAGCGTCGAGGAGGCCGAGCGCGTGCGCCAGGCGGTCGACGGAGTCGACGCGATCGTCCATTGCGCGGGGGTGGTGAAGGCGCGGAGCGCCGACGAGTTCTTCACCGTGAACGTCGGCGGGACGTCGAACCTGGTCGACGCCGCGCGCAAGGCCCGCGTGAAGCGCCTCGCCCACGTCTCGAGCCTCGAAGCGTGCGGTCCCTCGTCGGACGGGCTGCCCGTCTCGTCCACGCAGGAAAACCCGGTGACCGCCTACGGTCGGAGCAAGCTCGCGGCCGAGAAGGTCGTCCTCTCCGCCAAGGACGACGTGTCCGTCGTCATCCTCCGGCCGGGCGCCATCTACGGCCCTCGCGACGGCGAGATCCTCGAGGCGTTCCGCACGATCCAGCGGGGTCTCTTGCCGCTGGTCGACGGCGGGGCCGCCAAGGGGGTGTGGATCTACGCGACCGACTGCGCGCGCGCCTGCGTCCGCGCGGTCGAAGCCACGGTCCCCAGCGGCCGCGTGTACTTCGTGGACGACGGCTGCGGCCCGATCGACCAGCGCCAGATGCTCTCCGACGCCGAGCGCGCTCTCGGCAAGAGGGCCCTTCTGCGCGCGAGCCTCCCGGTCCCCCTCTTCATGGCCGTCGCGCGCGGGGTCGAGGCCGTCGGCCGCTTCACGAACCGCCCGGTCATGCTGACGCGCGAAAAGGCCAACATGCTCCTCCAGCACTGGGTGTGCTCCTCGGAGTCGACGCGCCGGGAGCTCGACTGGCAGCCCGAGGTCCCCTGGGCTCGCGGGATCGAGCTTGCCGTGCGCTGGTACAGGGACAACGGCTGGCTTTAACGGCACCGCTGGCGCTCGGAGCCAGTGGGCACTAATTTGCCTCGAATCGCATGCTGGCCTGGGCGCTCAAGAAAGTCTTCGGTACCTCTCACGAACGCGAGATCCGGCGCCTCCGGCCGCGCGTCGAGGCCATCAACTCGCTGGAGCCGGAGATCTCCAAGCTGTCCGACGCCGAACTGAAGGCGAAGACCCCGGAGTTGCGCGAGAAGCTCGAGAACGGCGCCACGCTCGACGACATCCTGCACGAGGCCTTCGCGGTCGCGCGCGAGGCCGGCAAGCGCGCCCTCAAGATGCGCCACTACGACGTGCAGCTCATCGGCGGGATGGTGCTGCACAAGGGGTCGATCGCCGAGATGAGGACCGGCGAGGGCAAGACGCTCGTCGCCACGCTCCCCTGCTACTTGAACGCGCTCGAGGGCAAGGGCGTGCACGTCGTCACGGTGAACGACTACCTCGCCAAGCGCGACGCCGAGTGGATGGGCAAGCTCTACGGCTTCCTCGGTCTGACGACCGGCACGGTCGTGCACTCGCAAGGGGAGCACGACAAGAAGATCGCGTACCGCTCGGACATCACCTACGGCCAGAATAACGAGTTCGGCTTCGACTACCTGCGCGACAACATGAAATTCAGCGCGCTCGACTACGTCCAGCGCGAGCTCAACTACGCGATCGTCGACGAGGTCGACTCGATCCTCATCGACGAGGCGCGCACCCCGCTCATCATCAGCGGCCAGGGCGAGCCTTCGAGCCACAAGTACCACCAGATCAACGAGGTCATCCCCCGCCTGCGCAAGGACGAGCACTACGTCGTCGACGAGAAGCAGCACTCGGTCACGCTCACGGACGACGGGGTAGAGCTCGCGCAGAAGCTCATGGGGATCGGGAACCTGTACGACCCGATCAACCTCGAGTCGCTCCACATCCTCAACCAGTGCCTGCGCGCGCACTCTCTCTACAAGCGCGACGTCAACTACCTGGTCGCCGACGACGGCAAGGTCCTCATCATCGACGAGTTCACTGGCCGCGTGCTGCCTGGCCGCCGCTGGTCGGACGGCCTGCACCAGGCGGTCGAGGCCAAGGAGAGCGTGCGCATCCAGGAAGAGACCCGCACGATGGCGACGATCACCTTCCAGAACCTCTTTCGCCTCTACAAGAAGCTCGGCGGAATGACCGGTACGGCGGACACGGAGGCCACGGAGTTTCACGAGACCTACAAGCTCGGCGTCATCACCGTCCCGACCAACAAGCCGATGGTGCGCCAGGACAACCAGGACGTCGTTTACAAGACCGAGCGCGAGAAGTTCACCGCCGTCGTGGCCGAGCTCCTCGAATGCCACGAGAAGGGGCAGCCGGTGCTCGTCGGCACAACGAGCGTCGAGAAGAGCAACGCGGTCGCGAACCTCCTCAAGAAGAAGAAGATCCCGCACGCGGTCCTGAACGCGAAGCACCACGAGCGCGAGGCGTACGTCGTCGCGCAGGCCGGGCGAAAGGGCGCGATCACCGTCAGTACGAACATGGCGGGCCGCGGCACGGATATCCTTCTCGGCGGCAACCCGGAGATGATCGCCAAGCTCGAGTTCCGCGAGCAAGGGCGCGATCCGGACAAGGAGCCGGAGGCGTTCGCCGAGCTGGTCGAGAAGTTCGACGCGCAGTGCAAGGCCGAGGGCGAGGAGGTCCGCGCGCTCGGGGGACTCCACATCCTGGGCACCGAGCGGCACGAGTCGCGGCGCATCGACAACCAGCTCCGCGGACGCGCCGGACGGCAGGGCGATCCCGGCTCGAGCCGCTTCTACCTGTCGCTCGAAGACGACCTGATGCGCATCTTCGCTGGCGACAAGGTGAAGTCGCTCATGGAGCGCATGGGCATGCCCGACAACGAGCCCATCGTGCACCCCTGGGTGACCCGGAGCATCCAGGACGCGCAGCGCAAGGTCGAGGAGCGCAACTTCGACATCCGCAAGCACCTGCTCGAGTACGACGACGTGATGAACGAGCAGCGCAAGACCGTCTACAAGCTGCGCCAGCAGCTGCTCGTCGGCGCGTACAAGCCCGAGAAGCTGGACGAGGACGGCAAGCCCACCGGCAAGCCGCGCACGATCGTCGTCGACCCGCGGATCGCCGACGAGTTGAAGCCGGCGATCACGGACATGGTCCTTCACCACGGGACGCCGATCGCCGCGCCCCGTCCCGCCGCGGGAGGCGCGCCCGCCGCGGAGGTGAAGCCGCCGCCGAAGAAGGTCGAGGACGTCGAGGAGATCTACTCGATGACCTCGCTGCAGCAGGATATCTACCAGTTCTGGGGCTACCGCTTCGAGTTCAAGGATGGAGACGGCAAGAAGCCGAAGGACGTGTACGAGCGCCTCCTCGCCGAGATCCCGCTGAGCCTCACCGAGCAGCGCGAGCAGGCCCTGGACCTCCTGGACAACATCGTCGGCGCGATCGTCGAGGAGTGCTGCCCGGCGGACAAGCCGCCGGAGGACTGGGACTGGAAGGGCATCAAGAGCGGCTTCATCGAGCACTTCGCGGCCAAGTCGCCGGACGTCGAGCACCTGCATGACCCCGAGCAGATCGCCAAGGCGCTCTTCGCCGGGGCGGAGGCGAAGCTGCAGGAGAAGGAGACGGAGATGGGGACGGAGCTATTGCTCCGCGTCTTCCGTCACTTCTACCTGGAGGAGATCGACCGCCAGTGGGTCGACCACCTCACGAACATGGAGCACCTGCGCGACGGCATCGGCCTGCGCGGCTACGGCCAGCGCGACCCGAAGCAGGAGTACAAGAAGGAAGGCTACGACGTCTTCATCAACATGATGGCGGCGACGAGCAGCAACGTGACGAGCAAGCTATTCAAGGTGCAGGTCCGCAAGGAGACGGACATCGAGCGCATGGAGCGCGAGGACGCCGAGAAGCACGCGGCGCAGCAGCGCGCGATGCAGCTCCGGCACGGTGCCGAGCCCGCGGGCGACGACGACGGGGCGGCCGCCGCTACCTCGGCGGCGCGCCCGGCAGCTCGACAGCAGCCGCGCGTCTCGGTGCAGCCGGTCCGCCGGGACGGCCCGAAGATCGGGCGAAATGACCCCTGTCCGTGCGGTAGCGGGCAAAAGTTCAAGAAGTGCCACGGTGCGGCACTCGAGGACGAGACCGACGCCGACGCAACCGCGTGACGGGCCGGGGTTTTTGGTATCCTACGCGCCCATGAGAGCTCGGGCTTGGGCGTGGGTGTGCGTGGGGACAATGGCTCTGGCGACGGCGGCCGTCGGCTGCAGCGGTTCGCCGCAGGCGAAGTTCGCGAACGTCAAAGCGGGACAGATGCCGGAAGGGCAGGCGTGGCCGGGTGTCTATTACAACCCGGTGTACGGCTACCTGCACATCGTCGAGCAGGACGGTGCAGCGTCGGGCCGCTGGAAGCGCACCGACGGGAGCCACTGGGGTGAGCTCAGCGGAACCGCCGAGGGCAACGTCCTGCACTTCACCTGGAAGGAGCACCGGTACGGCGCGGTCGGCCCCTCGGCCGATTCGCACGGCACGGGCATCTTCGTCTACAAGCCCGGCGAGAACAACATCCCGGAGCTCGCCGGCCAGTACGCGATCGACGACTCCGACAGCGTCGGCGACTGGCACTGCGTCAAGCAGGTGGGGATGAAGCCCGACCCGACCCAGATCACGGGCGACAGCCCGGCCGACGCACCGGCCTCGCAGGACAAGTGGAAATAGGCCGCTAGAGCCGGCTCCAAGTGGGGTCGTTGCGACTATTTGTGGAACCGGCTCCAGGTTGCCGATGCCGGTGACCCCGGCGCTCGAGCGGGATCCGGCGATCGTAGGTCCGCTCGGGGGCCTCATGCTGTCGGCGGTCCGGGCGGGATCGCCCATGCTCGTCGTTCGCGCGGTGCGCTGGTGGCGCGACCTCGCGCGTCTCGGCGTGCATCTGCCGCTCTTCGTGGTGCACGACATTGGCCTCCTCTACGGCGCACCGCGCGAGCAAATGGAGCTCGCGCCGCGCGCCGGCGCCGACGCGGCCGTGGCGCGCGTCCCGAAGCTTCCTCAGCTCGCGACGAGTTACCGCGGGATCGTGGAGGAAATCGCGCAGAGCCAGGCCGCGTCGCGCGCTCGGAGCCTGAAGCTGAGCGACGACCTCGTCGTCGTCGTCCTCGCTCGCCTGCTCGCGTCGCTCGTCGAGCGCGCCGCGCTTCGTCCGCCGTGGCCGACGGCGCTGCCCCTCGATGCCGAGCTTGTGCGCGATCTCGACGGCCAGCTCCCGCGCCTCTTCGCCGCGATGCCCCGCGCCTACGAGGCGGGTGTCCTCGAGGCCCTCTCGCGCGCCCGCCTGCACGTCCTCACGCTCACCGACGCGCTGGATCTGGACACGCTGCGCTTGCTCGGGATGCTCGGCCCCTCGTCGAACGCGGCCGGCGCGCTGGCGCACGTCGATCTCCTTTCGGCGCTCTCGAGCCCAGCGACCAACGACATCGTCAACTTCTCGCTCGAGCTCCTGCCGAGCGTCCTCGAGACGCACCGCACGCAAGCTGCCGGTACGCACGCGGTGCACGGGTACGCAGGCGTCGGCCGCAAGGGGTCGCTCGACTCGATGGTGCTCACGGAGCTCGCCTGGGACGAGGTCGAGCTCGCGCGTCGCATGGCCGACGGTGAGCTCCTCTATTACACGCGCGAACAGGCGCCCGACGAGGCGCGCCGGCTACACTACCTCGTCATCGACGCGTCGGCGTCGATGCGCGGCGAGCGCGAGGTGTTCGCCCGCGGCCTGGCCATCGCGCTCGCGAAGAAGCTGCAGCTCGCCGGCGAGGAAGTGTGGATGCGCTTCTTCGATTCTCGCCTGTACGACGTGCAGCGCGCGCGCGAGCGCTCGCAGCTTCCGGCCGCATGGTTGCTCGGGTTCAAAGGGGAGCGCGGGCGCAACCCGGCCCGCGTGTTCGCGCAGCTCGCCACCGAGATCGCCCTCCTTCGCGCGCGAGATCCGCGCGATCCGGTCATCCACCTCATCACGCACGCGGCGCTCCACGTGCCCCGGCCGCTCGTGCAGGAGGTCCGCAGACTGGCGCACCTCTTCGGCGTCTTCATTTTGCCGAGCGGCGGCGTGCTCGATCTGGAGTGGCTCGACCTTCTCGAGGGGCACGCCGTCGTCGACCACGCGACCCTCCAACAGCGCAGCGCACGGGCCGCCGCCGCCACGAAGATCGTCGATCAGGCGGCGCGCGTGTCCATGGCGCCTCCCGCCTCCGCACGGAATCCCGGCAATCCCGCGCGACCGAGCGGCTAGCCGAGCGTGAGCCGAGGCTGTGTGCCCTGTCATACAACACGGACACCTAACGACCGCTGCGCCGGCGGCTCTTGCTCCGATCGCGTGTCGGACCCACGTCGTGATCCGGATTGCGCGGCGCGGGGCGGCTGGCGGCGAGGGCCTTGGCGACCCGCTCCATCTCCGCCCCGAGGCGCCCGCGCAGCTTGCGCGAGCCGACCGCCTGCTCGACCACCTCACGCAACGCGGGCTCCCCGACGTGCGCCCATCGCTCGAGCATGTCGACGACCGGCGCGCCGAGCATCGCCGCCGCCTGCGCCGGCGTTGTCCCGAGCGCCTCGACGAGCGCCTTGTGGCCCGGCCATCGCCAGGCGGCGCGCGAAGCGTCGCGCGCGAGGGCGAACCCCTCGTCCAGACGGGCAACGACCGCGTCCGCGTCGCGCACCGCGCCGAGCCACGCGCCGCTCTCGAGCGCGCGCACGACCGCCGCCGCGTGGAAGTAGCCATCCATCCAGGACGCCACCGCGCCGACCAGCGCGTCGCCGGCCACGGCGCCGACGCGGGCGAGCCCCTCCACCACCGCGTCCCGCACACGATAGCGCAGGTCGTCGGCGCGCGCGTGCAGCTCGGAGACGAGCCGCGGGCGAACCTTCGGGTCCGCGGACGCCCGCGCGGCCAGCGCGAGCACGCCACAGACGGGCAGAAACTCGCGCGACGTCGCCCCTGGCGCTTCATCGGCGGTGAGGCGCGCGAACGCCATGGCGACGGCGTCGGCGCGGCCCGCGCGCACGCGACACGCCTCGGCGAACGCGTCGGCCAGCTCGGCGTTCATGCGCGTGCCGGGCAGGCGGGAACCGCGCGTGAGCAGCGCCTCGAGCGCATCGGCGCGGCCGGCGACCGCCTGGTCGAGCGCGCGACCGAGCGGATCCGTGGTCTCGTTGGGGGGCATGGTCGGGGTGGGACGCGCTATAACAGCGGCGTGCGAAAGAAGCACACGCGCCCGTAGCTCAGTTGGATAGAGCAGCGGCCTTCTAAGCCGCGGGTCGTCCGTTCGAGTCGGACCGGGCGTGCAAGGACTTACGACGATCGAGGTGACAACGCTGTGACGACGATCTAGCCGGCGTTGGAGGCGGTCGCGAAGGCCGAACCCACTGCGTTGCGAATCGCGGTCGAGGGGTTGGTGGGTGGGACCCTCAGCCTGCTGACGGGCGACCACGTTGTCCAGGCGGGTCGGCTCCCGCCGCGTCAGAGGACACCATGCGTGGCAGAGGAGAGCAACCGGATGGAAGAGATAAAACGCGGTGAACGCGCGAAGGTCAGGTTCGTCTCTTCACCGGCTGTCCTCGCTCCGTGTGGGACGATTCGATGGCGCCAACACCGGGGGTGACCGTGACCGTCAACGTGACCGCAGCGACACCTGATCTGGAGCCTCTGATCGGCGAGTCCAGCACCGCCGAATCTTCCTCGGTAAAGACCGAGCTGGAGAGGATGGAGGTGGGCCCCGAAGGACAACCACCGAGCCTCGAGATTCCGGACTGCTAGCGCGACGGAGACCAATGGGACGACCGTGAAGAAGTCGTTGCTCATTGAGTCGGTTATCAACAACCTGACGATACCCCGCCTTCTTTTTCGAAGTCGACCTGACCAAGGAAGGCGAGAAGAACTAGGTCATCGACGGTCAACAGCGATTGCAGACCCTTCGCGCGTTCTACAGAGGTCTTCCGTTGCCTCCAGAAGGATCGTACCACCCGACCCATTCGCGAACGCCGCAACGTCCTTGGCGAGCTCGAATCTGCGCCCGACGGGCTTGCCCTTCAGGATCGCCTGATACGTTCCATCCGAGGACCTCCCCGGTGGAGGGGCGAAGGTTCCCGAGAGGGTCCGTCCTGGCGCGGGGGCTCTCCCACGCGGTTTCGTGACCTGGAAGGGGCCGGCGTCGTCGAAGCACCCGCCCAGGTCGACGCTACCTTCGGCCGGCCCCCCGACGAACAGCACCCGCTTCGGTCGTCCTCCCTCTTGCGAGCAATTGCGCCGAGACCTGCGCAGCCGCTACTTTCAAGGTGGCAATCTGGCTCTTTTTTGGAGGAATCATGATGCGCATCAAGCTTGTCGTACGGGTTGCGCTTGGCAGCCTGGCAGGGACCGCCGCCTGTTCCAGCGCCCCACCAAATCCATATGCGAATGTCAGCGGGTACTGTGCCGCGTACGCGCAGGCGATTTGCCAGATCTCCGCGGCCTGTCAGTTCGATGCGAGCGCGTGTGAGGCTTACCAGACCTCACAGTGCAACGCGCAGGCGCAGCAGGCGATGGCCACGCGAGTCTACACTCCGGCCAACGTGAAGCCCTGCATCGATGCCGTGAATGCCGCGTTCGGCAACGGCGCGACCTCGGTGACCATAACCCAGCTATCGAGCATCGACAGCTTCTGCGCGCAGGTCTTCGCCGGCACAGCAGCCGAAGGAGCCCCTTGCACGAGCGACGCCGATTGTGTGGTGAGCGGCGACGTGTGCGCGTCGGCTCCAGGCATCACCGGCCAGACGTGCGCCCAGTCCACGCAGAAGCAGCTCAACGATGTCTGCGCCGACCCCGGCGACGAGTGCCCGGCCGACGCCTACTGCGCCCCGCAGGGCGGGACATCGAAGTGCGTGCCTGCCCAGATGGGCGGTCAGACATGCAGCTCTACGCAGCCATGCGTCAGTGCCGACTACTGCGACAAGGGAACCTGCACGCCGCTCGCGAGCCAGGGCGCGCCGTGCACGACGTCGGCCAATTGCATGCCAGGCCTGTTCTGCGACACGTATACGTCCGCTACGGTCGGTACGGCTTGCGTTACCGCGTATACCTTCGCGCGCGGCTCGGTCGATTGCGAGGGCTTCCAGGGGGACTCGACCAACGTCGGACCCTCCAGCGACGGCGGCGCGGCGCGCGACTGAAGCGCGGCGAGCGCGACGGCGCACTGCATGCGACCAAAGGGCGGCGGGTCGAACACCGGCAGGGACAGAGCGGGGGCTGCGACGTTGAACGCGACCCAGAGCGCCGCCGCGAAAAGCACGAGGTAGATCGTGCGCGGCCGGCCGACGGCGACGGTGAGCCGCTCGATGAGCCTCTGGTGGCGGCCGATCTGCTCCTCTTGACGGGCGGAGCGCCACGATGGCCTGCGAGTCGAGCTGCTTCTTGGCCTGGTCGACCGTTCCGGGCACGCAGAGCCCAACAACCACCCAGACGAAGGCCGTTTCCCGCGCGAGCGCATGGGCCCGAAACCGTCGGGCGACGCACTGCCCTCGAGTGAGGCGAGCTGACACGACCGTCGACGGGGTTGTCCGGCGCCCCCCGCGCCTCGTCCATGACTTACGAACGGCACGAACTCTGCCCATCGGCGGTCCCGCCGGAGCGCGGCTCTGCCGATCCGACGCGCTGCCCAAATTTCAGAAGGGCCCCTCTATGTCCGACGACCAGCGCCGTGATGCGTCGAATAGCCACCGCGGATTTGCTTCCATGAACGGAGACCGTCAGCGGGAAATCGCGAGCTTGGGAGGGGAGGGAGCGGAACCTCCCGGGCCTTGCACGCGCAGCGGAGAGTCCCTCCGCGGGACGATGGCACCCGGTCGCCGAACCGGGCGGCACGTTGGATGCACCGCGTGATCTCCGTGAAAGGAGACGCCGATGCTCTATTGGGCTGCCGTCTTTTTCTGCATAGCCATTGTGGCTGGGCTGCTCGGCTTCTTCGGTCTTGCCGCAGGTGCGGCAGGCATCGCGAAGATCCTCTTCTTCGTCTTCCTCGTGATGGCTCTCGTCTCGCTGGTCGGTGGGCGCCGGCGAGTCGTTTGATCATTGCCAAGCGAAAGGAATCATCATCATGAACTGGACGCAGATCGAAGGAAAGTGGGACCAGTTGAAGGCGGACGTCAAGAGCAAGTGGGCGAAGCTCACCGACGACGACCTCGCCTTCGTCGGCGGGAAGCTCGACAAGCTCGTTGGCAAGGTGGTCGAACGCTACGGTGTCAAAAAGGAACAGGCTCACCGCCAGGTGAGCGATTGGGCGGACCGACTCGAGGCGCACATCAACGCGATGGGTCGCAAGGCCGATGAGCACCACTCCGAGGGCGAGCCCGACTCAGGTCGACGGAACCCCGCCAGATACTGAGGTCAGCTCGGGAGATCTCGCGCGCGGCCGGACTTGTTGTAGGCGGCCGTGCGCGAGGCGGCCGTCGCGTCCCGATCGTCGCGCCCCGATCGTTCGGGAGCGGGAGGGTGAGATGAGCGACAAAGGAGTCGCCGATCCGCGCGCCGACTTGGCGCGCACCGTCGACGAGACGGAAGCGAGGCCCTCCGGCACGCCGGCGACGACGACGACGCGAACCCGAGCAGCGGGGGGCAGGCGCTGGAATTCTTTTCGGCTACGCCTCCGGACGTGATCGTGAGCGACATCGGCATGCCGGAGATGGATGGCTACATGCTTCTAAGGTGCGCGCGTTGCCTTCCAGCAGAGGAGGCCGAACGCCGGCCGTTGACTTGACTGCGTTCGCTCGAAAGGAAGACGCGCAACGAGCGTTCGCCGCAGGTTTCAAATGCACGTGCCCAAGCCTGTCGAGCCCTCGCAGCTAGCGATTGTGGTGGGAAACCTCGGGGGCCGCACGGTGGGGTAAGACCCCCTCCCTGACAGCGAGCCGCGTCACGCGTGCTGGACCGTCCGGCCAGGGACGATGGCGGGGTCTCCACAAGCTCCGCGACGGGCGCCCGGAATGCCTCGAAGCGGGCGCGCTCGTCGTGGAGGGTGAAGTATTGCACGCACTTCGCTCGGGCAACGAGCAGCGCTCGGGGCGTTGCCGTACGCCTCCCCGGCGCGTTCGCATTCGGGCCCGAAGCGCAGCTGAAGGCGCTGCCTCCGACGCGAGATCCGCGGGAGGGACAGCAGGACGGCCACGGCGGCGAGCAATACCGCTACGACGGTGCGGTGACGACCGCTGGTTCGGACATGAGCACCGCTGGGCTCGCAACGCCCGTACCAGACGTGCCGGGCCCGCGCGCGTGACACGTGCGCGCGAAGGGCGCGAAGGGGGGTGACAGGCAAAGTGGCGGACATCTACCCCTTCGTGCTCTCCCAGCCTGCGGTCGAAAAGCTGCGCTTCGTTCACGAGACCGTCGAACAGCTGCACGCGATCGAGCCTGGCAAAAGCCGTCCGCGCTGAGAAGGCGACGACGGCCCCGCGTGCGGTCTCCCTCCTGTCTCTGGCCTGACCCCCCGTCGCGTCGTGGGGGTTCCGGGTCAGACTGCGCGCGTCGAGCCGCACGGGGACATACGACCCAGCGATTGCGGCATCCGAGGAGCGGACATCGTGAATGACCACAAAGCCTTCTTCGTAGTGACGTGCGTGCTTGGACTCGCCGCGTGTTCGAGATCGTCGTCCCCCGAGACGCCCGGCGTCGGTGAGGACGGGGGGACGCAGCTGGG
>CALKVG010000672.1 GCA_937998045.1 uncultured Myxococcales bacterium | reverse complement strand
CGCCAGGCGGGGCGCCGGCGGCGGCGGAACGAGGCGCGTCGACACGCTCGTCGGCGGCATTTCGACGACGACCGGCGTCCGCGAAGGCGGGGGCACGGTCACGAGCTCCGGCATGATGGACGGCTCGCGCACCGACGGGGGAGGGAGGGTCTTCGCGTAGGGGCTCTTCGGTCGGGCCCCGGCGTCGCCGAGCTCCAGCGTGTGCCACGGTCCGGTCTGCGGCGGCCCGGGCTCGGCGAGCGCGAAGCGGAGCTCGCCGGCGTCCAGCTCGGAGAAGGCCGTCTCGGCGACGTTGCGCACGCCCTCGTCGATCTCGATGCCCGCCTCGCCCGGCGCGGGGACCGTCGCGCGCTGGCGGCGCTCGGTCATGCGTCGGGCCATGAGCGCATGCCCGCCCCGCTCGAACGCGATCTGCGCCTGCTCGAGCTCGCCGAGCTTCTGCAGCGCGAGACCCAGGTAGCCCCAGGCCCGTTTGTGCTCGGGGTTGAGGCGTACGGCATCCTGCAGCGTGCGCCGCGCCGGCTCCGGCTGGCCCGTCTTCAGGTAGCAGAGCGCGAGGTTGATCCGGGTCGAGACGTCGCGCGCGAACTGCAGGGTGAGGCTCTCGTAGATCTGGATGGCGCGTGGGTAGAGGCCGAGGCGGAAGTAAACGGCGCCGAGCAGGTCCTGGCCCTTGGGGTCGGACGGCTGCATCGTCAGCGCGAACTCGAGCTCCTCCTTGGCCTCGAGGACGCGGTTCTCCTGGAGGAGCTCGCTGCCGCGGTAGAGGTGGAAGAGGAAGTCCTCCTGCGCGACGTCGCGCGTCGAGTCGGCTGCGTCGGACGCGTGGGCCGTCGACGGGAGCGATCGCCGGTCGGTCGTTCGATCGTCGATCGAGAGGGGCGGTGCGCTCATCCGCTCCGGGCCGGGCGATCGGGGCATCGACGGCTATCGTAGTCCGGCCTTGGGCGCCGGAAGCGGCCAAAGCGACGCGCCCAGCGCCGCCGCAGCCGCGGCGCCGACGACGACGAGCGCGGCGGCGCCGGCGTCGGCTTCCGTCGCAAAGCGGACGTCGAACGCCCCGCCATGGACGGCCGGACCGAGCGCGACGGCCCAGGCGGCGTTCGCCGCGCAGGCCATCCAGGCCCCGCGGTCGCGGACCCAAAGGCCTCCGAGCGCCGCGCCGCGCAGCCCCTCGACGACCAGAGCGAGCCCGCCCGCCCCCGCCGTCCCGAAGCGCGCCGCCGCAGCCGCGGCGCCGCACGCGAGCAGGCCCGCCCACACGGGGACGACGCCGTGTGTCAGGCGAAGGACCGTGCCGCGCAGGAGCAGCTCGTCGCGCACGGCGGCCAGGCACGCCACGAGGGTTCCGAGGACGAGCGCGCCGACGGCCGGCGGCGTTGAAACGCGCGCGGCTCCGTGCGTCGCCAGCGAAGCGCCGACGACGGCCGCCGCGGCGGCCGCCCCGAGGAGGGCGCCGCGGCCGACGCGCCCGAGGATGGAGCCCGCCGTCGGGGGCGGCGCCAGACGATCGCTCCACGCGATCCCCATCATTCCGGCGCCCCACTCGGCGAGGGCCGCCTGGATCGCGACCGCGGCAGTGGCGTTGCGTTCGAAGAGCGCTCCGACGAGCTGCACCGCTCCCCAGAAGGCGAGCGCTCGCGCGGCAATCCCTCCGGAGCCACCCTCCGCGGGCGACGCGGAGGGGCCGACCGCAGCGCGCGGAGACCGGCTCACGGCGCCCTCGCTCCTCCGCCGCTCACGCCAGCGTCACGAGCTTCGCGCTCCCCTCGACGGCGGTGCCCGGCGCGACGTGCACCTCGGCGACGGTGCCGGGGACGCGGGCGCGCACCTCGTTTTCCATCTTCATCGCCTCGAGGACGAGGAGCCCCTGCCCGACTTCGACGGCGTCGCCTTTCGCGACGAGCACCTTCACGACCCTTCCCGGCATCGGGCTCCTGATCACCTTGTCGCCGCCGGACGCGGTCGTCTTCTTCGCCTGGTCGGCCGCGCGCATCCGCTCGCTCTCGACGCGTACGTACGACCGGTGGCCGCTCGCGACGGCGCCCATCTCGGGCGGGACGCCCTCGGTCGTGAGGTCGACGACCTGCGCGTCGACCCGCACGCTCAGCTGGCCGCCCACGGGAACGACGTCCAGATCGATCGCGCGCCCGTTCACCCGCGCCTCGAGCGCGCCGCTGGGCAGCTCGACCAGGTCGACGACGAGGGGGGCGGCCTTCGGGTCCGGGTCGACCGTGACGTAATAACGCACGCGACGGAAGCTACTACAGAACGAGGGCTTACGCGGCTTCGTCCTCGCGCTCCTCCAGCGCGTGAAGAAGCTCGTCGAGCGCGTTCGCGACCTCGCCCGCGAGCTTGCGCGGCACCGCGCGCGTCTCGGACAGGAGCTCGCGCAGCCGCTTCGCGACGTTCTTCAGCCCAGCGGCGTCGCGCGCGCGCAGCGTGTCCTCGTCCACCGGGAAGACGACGTCCTTGTACGCGCGCGACACCGCGGCGAGCGGCGCCGCCTCGTCGAGCACGCGTCTGCGAATTTCGTCGACCGCTTCGCGCGGGGCGCCTTCCTGGGCCTCGGCGCGGCGCAGGAAGTCAACTGCGCGGTAGCTCGGCATCGGCTCGCGGAGGACATCGCGCGTGAGCACCGCAGGCGCGCGCTTCTGGAGGAACGAGTACGACCCGGTGAGCTTGTCGACGGTCTCCTGCTTCAGGCGCAGCTCGTTTCGCGCGTACGCTTCGAACGAGTCGTAGCCCCACTGGCGCCAGCGATTGCCGCGCTTCGCGTGCGTCAGTGCCTCGGCGAGCTCGATCCAGCTTGCCTTGAAGCGCCGAGCGCGCGCGATGAGCTCTGCGCGCTCCGGATCGTCGGCGTGGGCGGCTTCGGCTTCGGCGAGGGCGGCTTCGGTCTTGGTGCGCATGGACGTGACGAAATGGTGTACGAGCGCGTCGCGCGCGGAACAAGAGTCGGCAGGCCGCGGTGTCGTGTAGGCTGGTCTGCCCGTGCGCCTTTCCATCGCTCTTTTTTGCCTCGCCGCGTGCGGCGGTTCCGCGCCGCCCCCCTCCGCGCCGTCCGCGGCGCCCGACCCCGTCGCAGCCTCCGCGTCCGGCGCCTCCGCCGCGACGCCCGACCCCGCACCTGCGCCCGCGCCATCCGCCGCCGCCGCGGCGAAGGACTCGCCCGGCGCCGGCGGCGCTTCCGCGGGCCTCCCCGCCGCGTGCGCCGATGCCGCGTCGCCCGTCTGCACGCCGCCCTCCGAGTACGCCGAGCGCCTTTGCTCGAAGCCGCACCAGGAGATCGCGCTCGCGCTCTTCGGCAAGGCGACGCCGTTAACGCGCATGTACCTGCGCGGGAAGATGGACGACCTTCTCTTCGACGAGGGGGTGCTCACGCTGCGCTACCACGCCGTGCCGAAGAACGGCATTCAGGTCGGCAGCGCGGCCGGGAGCTACGACGTGCTCCGCTGGGACGGGACGTGCGCGATGGCGGTCGACGCCGACATGCTGACGCAGAAGCGCCCGCCCAGGCCGCGCTCGGCGCGCGTCCTCTGGCACCGCATCGGAGACAAGACGCAGACGGCGCTCATCGTCGCGAGCGAGGGTATCAAGAAGGCGCACGCCAGGCGCGGTAAGGAGTGTCGCGGCGCGATGACGGGCGACGTCTCGGCCGAGTGCCAGAAGGCGGACGCGTCGCTCGTCGACGCGATCGTCGACTACGTGCGCGGCGGCGGCCAGGTGCCCGCGCCCGACGCGCCGTGATCAGCTCTTCTTCAGTGAGGCGACGAAGTCGCGCATCAGCTTGAGCGCCTCGGTCACGGTCTCGCGCGAGGACTCCGTGGCCTCGTGCGCCGACTGGAGCACGCCCTCGATGCGCGGCTCGAGGTCGCTCCAGCGCTCCTTCGCTTCCATGCTCGCGAGGTGCATCTGGACGCGAACCTCGTCGCGCAGCGTGCGCAGAACGTTGAGGCTTTTCTCGATGTCTCCCTTGAGCTGGGTCGTCACGCTTGGTTCCATGGTCGGGTTCTCCGCGTCACGAGCGGAGCATGCGACGTGCCGGGCCGCGTCATCGGCTGGTCCGCAGCGGCAGCGACCGACCGGACCTCCCCCGTCGCGGAAGAGGTCCGGTCCGGTCGGCGCGACGCTCAGTGCGTTGCGCCCGTGGCGCCGGACGGGCCGGCGCCCGCCGTCGTCGGCGCGTGCAGCTTCATCACGCCGATCTGCGCGAAAAACTCCGCGTTGTTCGCGTACGACCACTCCTTGGTCACCTTGCCGTCCTTGAGCTCGACGACGTCGAGCACGTGCAGCGTCACCGGCTTGTTGGTCGGCTTGAACGGCGACATGGCGCCCTTGAACGTGCCGTCCAGCACCGCCTCGGTGACGACGTAGCTCCCCGCCCCGAACTGCACCGGCTTGCTCGTCACCTTGAGGTCGGGCAGCGCGGCGAAGAAGGCCGTCGCCGTCTGCTGCGTCTCCGCCTTCTTCAGCGGGCCGGCGCGCGTGAAGTCCTCGTACACGTAGTCGTCCGTCATCGGACCGACGACGTCCTCGGCCTTGTGCGTGTCGAGCGCCGCGAAGAGTTTGTTCGCCACGTCGACATTCTTTGCTTCGTCCGGGGTGCCTTTCGACTCGATCACGTCGCTGCCCGCCGGGAGCGCTTGCGTCGATGGGCGCACCTTGACCCCCTCGGGGAGGAGCTTCGGCTCGACCTGCCCGACGTTCGTCGCGATGTCGATGTACTCGTGCTCGGTCTTGGCGAGCCCCGCGTCGTCGAACGTGAGCACCATCGCACCGACGAGTCCTACCGGCTTCTCGCTCACCTTCGTGCCGAACATCTCGCCCGCCGAGCGCGTCCCGGCGAACTCGAACTCCACGACCGACGCCGTCTTGCTCGTCCAGATCCGGCCGACGTGGATCGACGCGTCCTTGTATCGCTCGAAAGTCTCGGCGAAGTCCTTCTGCACGGCCGCGCGATCGTGGCCGACGTCGGCATCGCCCATGAGCTGCGTCACGGCATCCGCCGAGAAGAGCGCCGCTGCCTTCGCCGCGTCGTGCGCGGCGAACGCTTCGCCGAGCCTCTTCGCGAACGTGGTCGCCGCGTCGGCCGACGCCTTCGCGCCCGCCGTCGTGGCCGCGGCGTTCGGAGTCAACGCCGCCGCCGACGCCGAGGCCCCCGGGGTTCCGGGTCCCTCCGCCGTCTTCTTGTCCTCCTCGCAACCAGCCGCCAGCATCGCAGCGAGAACCGCTACACACGTGGTCGTCGTTCGCATGGGACTTCCTCCTTCGCGGGCGATGCTACGCGCGGCGCTGGCCGCGGACGACACTCGAGACTTCTTCGGTTCGCCACATGAGGGGCCATTGCGGACCCGTCCGCGCGCGGGCTCCTTCGTCACAGCCGCACATGGATGCCCCTCCGAGATGTGGGAGGCATGATCGCAAGATCATGGTCTTGGCCGTGTGGCCGGGTGCGCCGGTGCCGTGGACACTTAGGATTCGTCGAGATACCCTGAGCGCCCCCTGGAATTCCCGAGGCGCGATGCGCATCCGCGAGTTGGGCCGCCGCTTGCTTGGCCCGGTCGGCTCGCGCACCGGGACGAGTCCCCGCAAGCATGCAGAAGGTCGTTCCCGACTTCACGGTCCATCGCAATGAGGCCGCGCTCGACGCTCCGCTCAGCGGCGGTCGTCCCATTGCGCTGGGCGGTGGTGTCGGCTTAGCGCGTCGCCTGGGGGCCGGGCTCGCCGGCGCCACCGACGGGCAGCTCGCGCTGCTCATTAGTGCCGTGCTCTTCGTGATCGCGGCCTGGCCCCTGTGCCTCGCGGACGTGCCGCCGCTGCAGGACCTGCCCAATCATCTGGCCGCCACCACGGTCATCCTCCATCCAGAGCGCTATCCCGAGTTCGTCTTCAACGGCTTCTTCAAGACGAACTCGGTCCTCTTCACGTGGCTGCTCCTGGCCGGCCGCGTGTTCGGCGTGAACCTCGCCGCGCGGCTCTTCGTCCTCATCGTCCTCGCGCTCGGCGCGGTGGCCTACCCGCGCTTCGTCCTGTCTTTCGGCGGGCGCCACCGGATGATCGTCTCGGCCTTCTTCCTGTGGCCGATGGTGCATCACTGGTTCGTGTCGATGGGGATGCTCGACTTCGCGATGGGCGTCCCCCTCGCGACGCTCCTCCTGGTGCTGCTCAACGCGCAGCGCCAGGCCCCGACCGTGCGTCGTGGCGTCGTCATCGCCCTGCTCGGCGTCCTCACGTGGCACGCGCACGTCTTCCCGATGCTCGTCGTCGAGCTCCTCGTCGCGGTGCACGTCGTCACGCGCCGCACGTGGCGCGAGCGATGGGAGCAGTTCGTCACGCTGGTCTCGCCGCTCGTGCCCACGTCGGCGCTCGTCGCCGCGTCCCTCTGGGTGCACCTGACCGAGCCGGTCGGCGCGATGACGGGCTACGTCTCGCTCGGACGAATGCTCCCCCCGTGGGAGCTCTTTTACAACCTGTGGGCCGAGTGGTTCTACGGCTTCACCTGGCTGGAGATCGCGACGCTCGTCCCGTGCATCACGATGGGCCTCTGGGCGCTTTACCGCTGGCGCGACGAGGTCCCCTTCTTCGGCCCCGTCGCGTTCGCCGTGCTCTGGGCGTTCTACCTCTTTACGCCCTACGTCGCGACCAACTGGTTCCACGTCAACTCGCGCTTCATTCCGTTTCTCTGGCTGGCGATGATCCTGCGTCTACCCGAGCGCCTCCCGCGCCGCGCGCCCGGCATCCTCGCGGTGTGCGCGGCCTCGTACGCGGCCGGGATGGGGGTCGACTACGCGCGCCTTCAGCGCGATATCGGGCGGTTCACCGCGGGCATGGCCGCCGTGCCCGAGGGGTCGAACCTTCTGCCGCTCATCTTCCGGAGCAAGGGCACGAGCGAGAACACGCGCAGCCTCCTGCACGCGTGGGGCTTCTACGTCGTGCAGAAGCTGACGAGCGCGCCGCTCCTCTTCGCTCACTCGCGCAGCTTCCCGGTGATGTACCGCGACCCGCCGCCGGTGCAGTTCAACCACCTCGTGCTCGAGAGCTTCGCCCCGTCGATGGCCTCACCGGACTGGCTGTGCAACGTCCTGCGCACCGGCGGCATTCCCCCGTCCGACTGCGGCGCGGCCTGGCGCGAACGATGGGCGGAGTTCTGGCGGGACGCCGAGCCCCGCTTCGATCACGTCCTCATGTGGAGCGCGCCGAAGGACGTGATGGCCCTGGTGCCGCCGGACTACCGCGTCGTCTTCCAGCGCGACGAGCTGACGGTGCTAAAGCGGCGAGACGCTAAGGCAGCGTCTCGGTAGGTCTAACGGGTCGGGAGCAGCCGCAGCTCGACGTCGACGCGCCGCCCGCCGCCGGCCGTCGCGGGGAGCGCGAAGAACGCGGTCCCGACGTCCCCGGAGAAGCTGCCGCCGCTCAGCGCGAAAACGTCGCCGTGGAGGCCGTCGTGGACGTCGTCGTGCGAGACGCGGCACCGGATGCGCAGGCGCGTGACCGCGCCGCGCGCGGTGAAGGGGCGCGCGCCGAGCAGGATCAGCGTGCGCTCGATGCCCCGGCGCAGGGCGGGGGAGGGGGAGCCGCCCACGCTGCTGTCGGCGATGTGGCCGACGTCGTCGAGGAGCAGCGTGACCTCGGCGGTGCCCGTCGAACCGAACGGCGCCGCGATCCATAGCGCGTCGGCGCTCGCCGCCTGC
>CALKVG010000671.1 GCA_937998045.1 uncultured Myxococcales bacterium | reverse complement strand
TTCTCGCGGAGGCCTGCCGCCGTGCCCCGCATTCTCCGGTTCGTTCGATTGGTCCAGAGGCCCTTCGCACGCTGACCGAGGCGGCCTGGCCGGGGAACGTGCGCGAGTTGGCAAGCGTCATCGAGCGAGCCGTCGTCTTCGGCGGAGATGCGAGGCTCGAGGTGCAGAGTCTCCCGGCTGTACAGTGCCCCGCAACGGCGGTGCCCGGTCCTCCGTGGTCATTCGGGGGCCAGGGGCCATCCACGCTCCGGAGTCTGAATCGCGCGTACACCACTTGGGTTCTGGCCCAAACGGGCGGGAACAAAGAGCGCGCCGCCCAGATCCTGGGAATCGACCTGTCGACGCTCTACCGCTGGAGGCGCACGCGAGAAGACTGACTCTACGCCCTCCCGAGTTTGACATGCTCGTGGTCAGGCGTGGTGAGCAGCAGCCCGCGTGACGAGTCCCCGCTGGCCGATCTCGAAGGTCTCCACCGACTGCCGTCCCTTCTGGCTGCGGAAGCAGGTCGTGCGCGTTCCAGGCGGCGATCCATTCGTCCGCAAAGCGCTCGGCAAAGTCTCGGGTGACCATGGCTGCTACCGCACCCGCGTGGCGTACGCGTGGAGCTGCTCGGTCCCGAAGCGGAGTAGCTCGTCGGGCTGCACGAATGCGTCAGGGATTGGTCTTCTTCCACGCATCCATGTCGCTGATGCGTGAAAACCAAGCCTGAATGTTGGCAAACTCACCCAGAGGAACCTCGGTCTGCTTCGCGTACATGAGCGACGAGGCGAGCGTGAGATCGGCGAGCGTCAAGGAGTCCCCGACAACGTGCCGTTTGCCGTCGAGACGCTTGTTCAGGACGGCTGCGAAGCGGCGGAAGTTGGTCAAGGCCTCGTCAATCTTGCCCTGGTCCGGGTCTCCCATGCCGTACATGGGCTTGAGAAGCTTCTGGAACGTGAAGGTGCCGAGCTGCGGCGAGAAATGCGCGGCGTCCCAGAACTGCCAGCGCGTGACGTCAGCGCGAGCCTGCTCGTCACGGGGGAGGAGCCCCGACTCGGGCTTTTTGGACGCGAGGTACTGCATGACGGCCCGCGACTCGGTGAGCACGAAGTCGCCGTCCACCAACGTCGGCACCGCCCCGTTGGGGTTGATGGCGAGGTACTCGGGGTTCTTGTGCTCGCCCTTGGCGAAGTCGAGCTTCTTCTCTTCGAGCTGGATCCCGAGGACGGCGGCGGTGAAGCGCACGCGGCGCACGTTGGGAGACCCCGGA
Organism: uncultured Myxococcales bacterium; assembly: GCA_937998045.1. Classification (GTDB taxonomy): domain Bacteria; phylum Myxococcota_A; class Polyangia; order Polyangiales; family Polyangiaceae; genus Palsa-1150. The sequence goes on along the minus strand of CALKVG010000671.1, from coordinate 434 downwards.
TTCATGTAGAGCTTCATGGTTCGACCTCCGGGCGCCTTTGATGCCCCACCAGGGCTAACCATCGCGCGGTCGCGGCGGGCGAGACGCCCTCTTCCAAGTGCCCGATGCCGCATCGACTTCCACTGCCAGCATGCGCGTGCTTCAGAACTTGCTTAGGATCCTGCACACTCCGCCGTGCCACCTCCTCGTCTCTTCGTGATCATGGCCCGCGAAGCGCGACTCGCTGTCGTGATCCGAAGAGGGCCGGCCTCGTGGGCACAGCTCACCCTCTGGAACACGGAAACCGACGACTTCTCGCACGGCGCGTGGTTTCGCGGGCGTATCTACGAAGACAAGTGTGACCTCTCGCCGGACGGTCAATTGTTCGTCTACGCGGCCTCTAAGAGCGTGTTGAAAAACTTGGCCCAGAGCTCGCGAGTGCGGTTCCTGGGGCG
>CALKVG010000670.1 GCA_937998045.1 uncultured Myxococcales bacterium | reverse complement strand
AGATTTCTGCCTGTCTCGTGGGCTCGGAGATGTGTATAAGAGACAGGCGCCGAACGCTGCCATGAAGGCCCAGTCGACGCGCGCGGAGTCGCGAGCGAGCTCCGAAAGCTCGGCGCGAGCTTCTCCGTGCTCCAGGAAGGAAGGCAACGCTTCGCCCAGCCGTTCGAGGTTCCAGGTCCGCGGCGGAAATGCGCGCAGGTATCGCGCCGCGAGCTCTCGAAATGCCGGGGCGCCCAGAATCGCGACCAGCGTGGGGTAGTCCTCTTCCAAACTGGAGAGGTGGCGCAGCCAGAATTGCTCGCGATAGACCTCGAGGCGGTCGGCGGGGCCCATTCCGCGATGGCTCGCCGCGACGAGGCCTGCCAGAGAGCCGGCAGAAGGAGTCTGCCCGCAAGAAACGTCGCTCCGGATGGCCTCCGCCACGGCTTTCTGGAGCGAGGCAAGCCGATTCACGCGAGCCTCGACGAGGCGGCACGGGCTGGCTGGAGGGCGAGTTGATCTCTCACGACGCGCGCTTCGGCCGCCTCGTCGGCAAGGGTTTGCCAGGGAGGAATGCACTCATCCCACTCGATCAGCGTCGAGACCGGTCCGCTGCGCCTGATGGCGCGGCGGTACAGGTCCCAAACGGCCGGAGCGACGCGATCGGAGTGCGTATCGAGCAGGTAGGACCCCCGGTCGGCGTGACCTGCGAGGTGAACCTGGACTACGCGGTCCGCGGGGATACGGTCGATGTACGAACGCGCGTCGAAGCCGTGGTTGTATGCGCTCACGAACACGTTGTTGACGTCGAGCAACAAGCCGGCGTCGGACTGCTCCGCGACCTCGGCCAGGAACTCGTACTCCGTCATCGTGCTCTCCCGGTATTCCATGTACGAAGAGGGGTTTTCGAGCGCGAATGGGACTCCCACTTCCCCTTGGACCCGACGTACCCGCTCGACGACGTGCTCCAGCGTTTCGCGGGTATAAGGCAGCGGGAGCAGATCGTGGACGTCGATGCCCCCGATCCCCGTCCAGCAGAGATGATCGCTGCACCAGGGAGCGTCGATGCGACGAACCAAGTCGCGGAGTCGTGAGAGGTAGTCGTGGTCGAGGGGGTCCGCGCCTCCTATCGATAGCGAAACCCCGTGCGGCACAACGCGGTAGGCGCCGCGCAACGCCTCGAGATTCGAGCGCTGAATGCCGCCTTCAGCGAAATAGTTCTCGCTGATGATCTCGAACCAGTCGACGGCCGGCTTCTCCCTGAGGACGTGCGCCACATGCGGCTTGCGGAAGCCGACACCGACACCCAAGTCCGGGATATGGTTGCGCTCGCGGTATCCCATTTCGCGTTTCGACCCGTTAAATAGCGGCGCCAGGCAGTGAACTCGCACCGCCTGGCGCCGAACCGCCGGTTATCTCAGTACTTCGGAGCGGGCGCAGCGCCACCAGCAGCGCTACAGGACGACTTGCCGCTGCTGGCCGGAGCCGCCGTACCACCGCTCGGGGCAGCGCTCCCGCTGCACGAGCTCTTACCACCCGCCGACGGGCTGTTCGCGTCGGGGGTCGCAGCGGCCCCGCCGCCGCACGCGACCGTGGAGCCCACCAGCATTCCCGCAACCGCCGATACTGCCAGAGCCTTAGCGATGTTCATAACCCTCGTCTCCTCGCTCCTCCTCGAGGAGCGTCTTGCTTCAGCGTTGGGTCCGGCGCGAGCGCCGGGTTCGGTGAAACGTACGCGGCCAGACTAGCCAGGTATCGGCGAAGGGAAGGATCTTTTTTTGGTGGGTGGGAGCTTGCCCTACGGAACACCGTTCCCGTGCGAAGCGATCCGTGGCAGAAGGGCGGCCATGGCGAAACGCACGGTCGTCTTTCGTATGACCGGTCCCGAATCGCCGCGTGGCGGGGCAGGCGCGCCCCTGCCAAGTTGGGGGAGGTAGGATCGACACGTGGCGACCGTTGGACTCGAGCGCACTGCGGAGGAGCGTGACGTCTACGACGACCTGCTCCGCGATACGCGCGGCCTCCGGCGTGAGCACGCGCAGGCGCGCGAGGCATGGCTCGCCCGCCTTCCGCTCGATCGGAAGGTCGATCACCTCTTCGAGCTCGAGATCCTGCTCAAGGGGCTGGCCTGTTTCGCCAACCCGAGAAACCATCCGGGACCGCCGCGCAAGACGCCCGTCGTCGCTCAAGACTTCCGCGAGCATGCGGCGCTCGTACGCGAGGCGCTGGGCCGGATCGTCCAGACCTGTCGGCTCCTCCTCGTAGAGCGCGACCGGGCATTCGTTTTCCAGCGTTACCTGGAGACGGTGCTCCCCGATGACCGGGCCCGGACGCGCCTCGTCGGCGAGACTCTGGCGCAGAATTCCCCCGAGCGATCGCTCTTCGTGCTCCGGCATGCGATGACGAACATGCTCGAGGTCACTACCGGATTGACGCGTTTACCGCGTTTGCCATTTCGCCTGTTTTACGCACTTCTGGGAGTCGGTCAGCGCGAAATTGCTCAAAGCGTTTACTTCAATCCTCTGCACGCGCTCGAGTTCCGCCCCGAGTTCGATCGGATCACGAACGCGCAGATGCTGGAGCTCGTACGGGCCGTACCGGGAGAGCAGGCGCGCCGATTGGTGGCCCTGACCGTTCTGTCTCTCTTTCGCATGCTCCGGTACCTCTCGCTTACCGAGGCGGTCGCTCGCGAGCAGACGGCCACGCCCAAGCGGAGCGTGGCCGTGGTGTATCTGGTGCTCAGTGTCCTGCGATCCGACGGCCGCGCGCTGTCCGGATATCTGCGGCGAAACGCCGGTGGCCTTCTGGCCGACGGCTTCGAAAGCGACGTCTTCCGAGTACCGGCGCCCGAGGTGGCCGTGGAGTACGAACGCCTGCTCGCGCGCGGGCATGAGCTACGCGACGTAAAGGCCACGCTCGAGGGCGTCGCCGCAAACTTGCGACTCGAGATGCGCCGGGCGTACGAGCGGGATTTTCCGCCGCTCGATCTGGCCCCGTCGCTGGAGGATCTGCGCGCCTCCGTGCAGCGGATGGCGGCGAACCTGCGGCCAGCCCTTCAGAACGCCGTGATGTTTCTGGGTAGCTCGCTCGGCGCTCGCCTCGACGCCCGGGGCGTGTTCGATGACGAAACGGCGCGACGGGTGTTGAGCGAACGATTGCGCAGGGACGTCTGGATGTTTGCCCAGATCGTGCGCGCGTTCGCCGTGAAGGCGCGCTCGGTGAGCATCAACGGCCAGGATCGCTGGGGGGGGGTATCCCCGCTCGCGTTCGTACGCGAGTTCATGTCGTACTTTCGAGCGATGGGGTATCCGCTGTTGCGAACCGCGGATTACCCGCGGGTCGACTCCTTCCTCGAGGCGATGACTGGCCTCGAAGACGCCGACCTGCTCGATCCCGCGGGCCTCGAGGTGGCGGTCGACGAGGCAGAGCAATTCCACGGGTTTCTGGTGGATCTATTCGAAGCGATCGGCCGGCGCGACGAGCTTGCCGGAATAGCCTTCGATCGTCGCGCAGCGGCCGAGGCCCTGAGGCTCTATCTGGGCGACTGAACAACGGCCCCTTGAGCGACAAAAGAAAGACGGGCGCCTCCCAGCTGCTGAGACGCCCGTCGCTTGGTGCCCGCCCTCATTTCGGCCGCGGGCGATGCCCGGTGAAGATCCAGGGACCGAGCCGACCCTAAGGAAGGACTTACTCCTCTCCGTCGTCGAGGCCATGGCTCGACGTCGGAGCGCCGCCCAGCATCGACGGCACACCGGCCGGGGGAGCTGCCTTCGGGGCGGCCTTGGGGGCCGCCGCGGGGGTCTTCGCTGCTGGCCGAGGCGCCGCCTTTTTCACGGGCTTCCTGGCGGCTGCCCGCTTGGCTGGCTTCTTTGCGGCCTTGCGCTTTGCTGGCTTCTTGGCCGTCTTCGCGGCCTTCTTGGTCGTCTTGGTCTTCTTGCCGCCCTTTTTCGCCTTCTTGGCACCCTTCTTCGCAGCCATTTGGAGTCCCTCCTTTTTGAGGTCAGCTGAGTGACGTATATGGTCACGTACGTTAGTTGTCAATCAAAAAAGTTGACCTCGCGAAGGAACGACCCAGTCGCTTGACCGTCCTTGGGGCCGTCGATACGGTCGCAACGTTCCTTGGCAATTTCGACGAGGTCATCGATGCTCAAGTGGAAAATGGCCGCGGCCGCGTTGGCCGCCTGCCTGGTGCTGGTTGGCTGCGGCCACAGCGAAGACGAGTGGCAGCAAGCGCAACGCAGCATCGCCGGGCTCAAGGCGGATCTGGAGGCGTCCAACAAGCGCCACGCTGACGACGAGCAGAAGTACGCCGACGCCCAGCAGCAGATCCAGGACCTGCAGGGGAAGCTCAAGGACTTGGGCGTAGGCCTCTCCAAGTCGGAAGAAGAGAAGTCGAAGCTTCGGCAGGCGATGTCGGAGTACGAGGCTCGCCTCAAGCAGCTCGACGACATGAAGGCGCGCTTCCGCGACCTGAAGGCGCGGCTGGACAAGCTTACGAGCGTGGGGCTCAAGGTGGTCGTCCGCAACAACCGGATGGTCATTCAGCTGCCGGGCGACATCCTTTTCGATTCGGGCAAAGACACGCTCAAGCCGGACGGAAAGAAGATTCTCAAGCAGGTGGCTGACGTCATCAAAGCCGACAGCACGCTGAGTACGCGCAACTTCCAGGTTGCCGGCCACACGGACAAGGAGCCCTACGCCGGCCAATACTTCGACAACTGGGGGCTGAGCGTGATGCGCGCCAGGCAGGTGCTCTTCTTCCTCGTCTCTCCCGAGGGCGAGGGCCACGGACTGCCCACGGGCGGTGGGCTCAACCCCACCCACTGGGCCGCAGCCGGTTACGGCGCGACGGATCCCATCGCCGGTACCGTCGAGCAGCAGACGCGTGACGAGATGCAGAAGAACCGCCGGGTGGAGCTCGTTCTCCAGCCGGACGTCGCGGAGATGCTCAACCTGAAGGACGTGACCGGCAGCTAGTCGAGTCGCATCGGGTCGCGTTGCGGGCGGGGTCGAGCTTGGCTCGACCCCGTTCGGCATTTTGTGGGTGCTTCCATGCGTGTCGCCGCTGTCGACGTGGGGACCAATACCGTTCTTTTGCTGGTCGCCGAGCGGGGGCCGAGCGGGTCGCTCGTTCCACTCCTCGAGCGCGCAACCATCACGCGCCTGGGGCAGGGCGTCGATCGAACACGCAAGCTCGCGCCAGAGGCCGTCGAGCGGACGTGTGCGTGCCTCGAGGAGTACGCTGGCGCGATCCGAGAGCTCGGGGTCGAGCGGATCGCGATCGCCGGCACCAGCGCGATGCGTGACGCCGGCGGCGGCGAGGAGCTCCGCGACTGGATTCGGAGGGCCTTCGGCGTCGAAGCTCGAACCTTGAGTGGCCAGGAGGAAGCAAGGCTCACCTTTCACGGTGCCCTGAGCGGACTCGGCGTCGAGACGCGCGCAGGCGTCGGCGTGTTCGATATCGGAGGAGGCAGCACGGAAGTCGTCCTCGGCGACGTCGAGGACGGACTGCCGCGGCTGGCCTTCGCCTCGAGCTTCGATGTCGGTAGCGTGAGATTGACCGAGAGGCACGGTGAGAACCGGGTCGAGCTCGAGCGCGCCGCGCGCGAGGCCTTCGCGAACGTTCCGGCGCTTCCGTCGGATCGCCCACCGGTCGGTGTGGCCGGAACGATGACGACCCTCGCGGCCGTCTCGCTGGGGCTGCAGCCGTACGACGGGGCTCGCGTCCACGGCCACGTTTTGAAACGGACGGCGCTGGCCCAGGTGCTCGCGCGCCTCGCCTCGGTCGACCTCGACGCGCGCAGGCAACTCCCGGGCATGGAGCCCAAGCGCGCAGACGTCATCATCGCCGGCGGTTGCCTCGCGCTCGCGCTGCTCGACCACTGGGGTGCCCCGGAAGTCACCGTGTCCGATCGAGGCGTGCGGTGGGGCCTGGCCGAGGAACTCGCCGCGGCAGACTGAAGGGGCACCAAAAAAGAGGCGAGGGCTTCGTGGCTGGACTGCGAAAAGCAGTTGACAACATGGGGTCGCGCCAACTACAGTGCGCGTGGCCTTTTTTCTGACCTCGACTCGGCGGGATGCCGGAAGTGGGCCCTCGCCCGGAATAATACCCGAGGCATCCCCGTTCTCCGCTTGGTCACGTCTTTTTTGGGTCGACGGATCGCAAGCTGACGGCCGTGTCGCTGGGACGGTACCTTTTTGTCGAGGTGCTTGCCGGGCGAATCCTCCGCGACCGCTAGCGACATTAATTCGCAAGGAGACGCTATGCAAGCTGCTACCGACGTCAAATTCAAGGTGGGCGACATGGCCGTGTACCCCGCACAAGGGGTCGCGGAGGTCATCCGCATCGAGGAAAAAGACATCGCGGGCAGTCGGCAGAAGTTCTACGTGCTTCGCATCCTCGACACGGACCGCAAAATCATGGTGCCCGTGGCGAACGCGGGCGCCGTTGGCCTCCGGCAAGTCATCAGCGAACAAGAGATCCGCGAGATTTTCGACATCCTGCGCGAGCGCACCATCGCGTTCGACAACCAGACGTGGAATCGCCGCTATCGCGGCTTCATGGACAAGATCAAGACGGGTTCGATCTACGACGTAGCCGAGGTCCTGCGCGATCTCTACCGACTGAAGACCGACAAGCAGCTCAGCTTCGGCGAACGCCGAATGCTCGACACGGCGCGCTCGCTCATCGTCAAAGAGATCGCCATTGCGCGCAATCAGACTGAGGATCAGGTCAAGGCGGAGATCGAAGCCATCTTCGTTCCCAACTGACGACCCGCCCTCAGCCTTCCTTTCTCGGTTCGCCTGGGGACGCGGACTCGTTCCTCGTGTCTTCGAGGATGCCGAAGTCCCAGGACTCGTCCGGCTCTCGCAGCCCTGCGACCGCCGACTCCACGCGCCGCAGGAGGTCGTGTGGAGTCGTCGTCGTGCTGCCGCGGACTCCGACCGCGATCCGTCCGGGAGAGTGCCATACGCGCGCCGCCACGACTCCCTCGACTCCGTAGACGAGCTCGAGGGTTCGGCGAAGCCGCGGCGGGAGCTCCGTACGCGTGGCCGGCTTGGGCATGAGGAGCTCCCGTTAACACGGGTATTTGCCATCCTCAAGGGGCCGTTTCCACGTGTGCCAGCCTGCGCCGATCGCGACATCCGCACCCCGTTTTTCCGCTATTTTCCCGTGAATAGCCGCTGAAAGTGGGCTGGCACTGCCGGTGCACACTCTCCCTCGGGGCACCATGACCCGGTTCCGTCGCCTTGCTCGCCAGGTGTTCGTCGTTTGCGCGGCGCTCGGGGCGCCGAGCTATGCGTGCTCGGTCAGCCCTCAGCAGCTCCCGCCCGTCGTCGCAGCGGCGCCCGACGGCGGCAGCGGCAACAGCTCCGGGCCGAGCACGGGCTCGGATGCCTCCTCGTTCGGGGCGGCCGACGGCAGTCTTGGCCCAGATGGGTCGTCGAGCGGCTCCGGAGGCTCCAGCGGCAGCAGCTCCGGCGCAGGAAGCAGCTCGTCGAGCAGCGGCGGTGGCTCGAGCTCCGGTGGGAGCACGTCAGGGAGTTCGTCCGGGTCCAGCACCGACGCGGGCGGCGACAGCGCGGCGACCGTTCCGCCCGATGGTGGGTCCGTCGACGGGGCTGGCGACTCCGCCACCGACTCGGCCACGGACTCGTCCGCGCCCTGTCTCTTATACACATCTCCGAGCCCACGAGACAGGCAGAAATC
>CALKVG010000669.1 GCA_937998045.1 uncultured Myxococcales bacterium | reverse complement strand
ACGTAACCCTGGTCACGGCCGCCGGGACCCTCTTGGTGGGCGCCGCGATGTCGGCGCTCGAAGCGCCGCTGCGCCCGTCTCGTGGCGTGTGGCTCGACGCTTTCGGGCGTGCGCGCGACGCCGCGACGGCCGCGGATCCCGAGGAGGCGATTCGCGGGGCTCTGGTCGCGCTCGGCGAGCCTGCCGGTCGTGCGTCCTCCTCGACGGAGCTCTGGACCATGCCTCCCGCTCGATGCATGACCGTCGATGCAGCGGGGTACCTTCACGAGCGGGACGCCGACCTGCCTGAGCTCCTCGCGCACGTCGCAGCCGCAGAACCGGAGGCAACCGTGCGCACCGAGGTGCTCGACGCGCTCGAAGTACGACGTCCCGAGCTCCGTCCGCTGGCGAGATGGATGAACGACCGCGGTGTCCTCTTCGCGACGCTGATCGAATGCGACGGAGATGCAGAGGGGGTCCTCGTCCTCTCGCGCGCCTCGCGCACGCACGCAGAGCCGCCGACGCTGGAGGAAGTGCGCGCGCTGAAGGCGGTCGCCGATCGACTGGCGGGCCCGTGCCGGGCGCGCGCGACGCGGGCGCGTCTGCTCGCGCGCGCGCACGAAGCCACCCAGCGCGCAGAAGCCGCAGAGGAAACGGCCGACCGGCTGCGGCACCAGCGCGCTCTCGACGTGGGACGCGACGCGCTCGCCACAACGCGTTTGGCGCGCCCCGCCACGGTAGGCGTCTACGCGGCATCCTCCAAGATGGCGCTAGAGGCCCTGGAGCGGCGGACCAGCGTGAGCGGGCCAATCGCCGTCGTCGCACCGAGCGGGGTCGACCCCGTTCCTTACCTCGCGCGCGCGCACCTGGCCGGCGCGCGGCGCGACGCCCCGCTCGTTCTGGTCGACGCCACGAGCGCCCGCGAGCACGATCCGACGCGATGGTGCGACCCTCAAGTCTCCCCGCTCGGGCTGGCGGACCGCGGAATGCTGGTGCTTCTCGACGGGGGAGCGCTTCCGGCAGAGGTGCAGCGACTCGTGGCGAGCGCGCTGGCCCAGAAGCGCGCCCCCTGGGAGCGCCCGGAGCCGCTGGACGTGCAGCTGGCTCTGACCGGCGTGGCGAGCCCGGACGCGCTCGTGGAACAGGGCCGTCTGGATTCTTCGCTCGCGCTGCGTCTCGGCGACTCGCGAGGGTCGCCCGTTGCGTTGCCCCGTTTGCGGGATCGGCCCGAGGATCTGAGAGCCATTCTAACGGACCGCCTGGCTCGCGAGGGACTGCGGGTGCAGGGCCGGCCGGTGGGCATCGAACAGGCCGCCTACGCGCGGCTGATCGAGTATCCGTTCCCCGGCGAAGATGCGGAGCTGGCCGCAGTGGTGCAGCGCCTGGTTGCGCGATGCCGGGGTGACGTGGTGCGCGCGGCCGATGTCGACGCTTTGCGTCTGACCGCACGACCTGGCGGTGAGTCGGCGCGTGGCCGCCGTAAAGATCCGCTGTCCGCGTGATGCGTCGATCGTCGATTCGTCGAGGGCGCCCATAACGCTAGAGCCGCGGCTTCTTTCGTGAGGCGCCGAATACGCCCTTGTCGCGCCGCTTTCGAGCGTGTTACTCACGTGCCAGCGTTGTTTCGGCGGGAGGAGCACGGCACCATGCATACGTTCGCCACGCTTACGTTTCCGCTTCGGGCGCTCGCCGTCGCGGCCCTCGTGGGGTCGCTGGGCGGATGCGGCGCTGACGAAAATCCGTACAAGCCCCAGCAAGCGTGGTCCGGAAGAAGAGCCAGTTTGCCCGCTCCTCCGACCTTGCCGAGCACGCCGATCAAGACCGGCGACGCGTACACGGTGTACGGGGCCATTCATCAGCTCCGCAGCCTGATCCACGGGAAAGACGTCACCGCGAACCCGATCTCGATCACCGGATACGTGGTCGACTCGAACATTCCGCGGGCGCCTGACTGCGCCGTCCATAAGACGGGCAAGGCGGACCCCCCAAACTGCTCACCCGAGGTGCCCAGCTTCTGGATTGCCGACGACAAGGCGAACACCAAGGGGCCCAAGGTCCGGATCGTGGGCTGGGCGCGCAACTTTGCGGTCGTGTACGACGCCATGAAGTCGTACGCGAAGGTGAAGGCCGGCGACCAGCCGAAAGAGAAAGAGTGGGTAAACGACGACATCCTGAATGTTCAGGTGCCGTTCCCGCTTCCGTCCGTGGGAGCCAAAGTAAAGATTACCGGCGCATACAATGTGGCCAAGACAGTCGTTTCGGACATGGTGAGCGAACCGACCGGTGGCGTCATGGCGCTTCAGAAGATGGATACGCTGGAGCCCGCGCCCCAGGCCGCCGCCTTTGCCAAACCGATCCACTAGAGCCGCTTCCACAAAGGGTCGCGAGGTAGCCCCACTCGCAAAGAGGAGCGCGAGCCCCCTTCGTAGTTATCGCGCCACGGGACACTACCGCGCTGCGAGTCGCAGCGTGCCTCGCGCGATGGGGGATGCCCCATCGTTGAGGGCGCTGCGTACCCACCCCCGCAAGGCGTCGCGGGCGATGAGAGGCCCGAGCTGGACGATCTTCGCCCCGATCTCGCGAGCAGTACGCTTGATGAAGGCGACATCCATGGGCCGAATGTCCTCGCCAAGGATGACGACTTTGGGCCGCGTCACTTGCATCCGGGCGCACGCCGGAAGGGGATGGCGGACCCGAAGGACGTCGACCCCGAGCTCGTCGAGTCCCCAATAGGCATTCTCCTCCGGAGAGCCGACCCGTACGAGCATGATGCGGGGCCGCAAGAGAATGTAGGAGATCTTGGCGACAGGGACCGGAGCCTCGGCGTGCGCGAGCGCCATGGCACCGACCCAAGCACATGCGGTGCCGCTGAAGAAACACCGGAAAATTGCCATGTGAAAGGCACAAACGATGGTCAGTGGACCGGCCAGCTGGAATCTCCGCTGGTCGGTACGGGCGGGAGGACGTCGAGCGTGGCCAGAAGTTGCGGCTTATCCGCGGCGGGTAACCCCGCCGCGCGCATTCATCCCGTTTCGGTCCGGGTTGTCGGTTCCGGTCAGGTCGTACCACTCGGGCGCGAGGGGAGCGCATCGCAGATAGACGTCGCTCGTGTGGACCTCCACTCCGTCCGTGCTCTCGTCGATGACACTGACGGTCGGCGAAGGCCCGACAAGTGCCTCGAACCGGGCGACCGGCGGCATATACCGCGGGGAAAGAGACAAGGTCACGATGCCGTAAGGCAGCGTGTCGCGGTAAGGAGCGCCTCCCAGCGCCGGCTCGTCAGCTTGACCGAGGTCGAGTAGGCGCGCTCCACCGCGCGTGATCGGCCCGGGCAAAACGACGGGGGTTGCGCGCGCGAGGCCGGCCATCGGGGTTCGCTCGATCGCGATCGCGATTTCGCCATGGCGCAGCGTGATGCGGGTGCCGCTCGACCTCTGAACCACGCGGTACGGCTCCGCACAGGTCGATTCGTTTCCCGCCGGTTGCCACATCCCCGCCGGAACACTGCACGGTGCAATTCCCGAAGTAGGGGGGCTCGTACACACGACCAGCGCGAGCGGGCGCTGAACGCCTCGCGTCGCGGTCATCGCTTCGGCGACGCCGTCCAGGTAGGCCATGACCTCCCGAAACGTCGGCGGCTCGTCCGCTTGAAATTGAGGCGACGCCATTCGGGGTCGCGGTGCAAGGCTGCTTGTCATCGAAAGTGCCCCCCGGTTCAGGAGTCCTCCCGACACGACACTTCAGCAAGGGCTGGACCACGGCCATTCTGCGGTGCAAAACCTCGATTTCAACGATTTCGATGGAAACGGCTGCACCGCCAGTGCCTTGTCACTGCCGAGTTCTTGACGACAAATCACGCCGTCTACGACCCGAGCACCGAGCTCGCAGGACCAGCCACGGACGGCTCAAGTCCTCTCTGTGCCCGCCGTTCTGGGAAGTATGGGTCGCGTGGCGCGTGCAGCGAGAACGGCGGTGAGCTTCGGGACACTCGGTATCGTACCCAGTGTGCCGGAACCCACTTCGGGCGTGCACCTGCGTGTCGCTCCGAAGGAAGCCGTCGCGAGCTTTTCCTCATGGGTCAGCGAGCAGATCGCGCGCAAGTCGCAGTCGCGTGCGGAGCTCGAAACTCTCGAGGAGAACCTGCTCGGCGCTCTCCAGGCCCGCGACATTCCCGCGGCTCTGATGCACGCGTGTGCCATCGTCTACCTGGATCCCGAGCACCAAGCTGCGCAGCGGATCAAGAGGCGCTGCATGCGGGAGATGCGGCGCGGTCCCTCGCGACCGAGCGAAGTCCCCTACATGCGACTTCGGTGGTCCGAGCTGGGGGACCGGCCGCTCTCTCCGGACGCTGTCTGCCTGCTGTCGTGTATCGACGGTGAGTCGAAGATCGAGGACGTGATGAAGATCTCCGGCTTGGCGGCCGCCGAGGCCCACGAGGCCTTCGGCGACTTGTTGAAGGACGGGATCGTCGGCATGCGACCTCCGAAGTCCGAGCGGTAGGCGCGGGAAAAGCCTCGCCGGCGGCGCGGGCTGCGGGCCTGCGAAGTAAGCCGTTTGCTCGCAGTCGTTGCGCGCCGGGTGGTAGCATCGCTCGAATGGAGAGACGTGCCCGACGGTGCGCCCGGGGTCCCCTGCGCGATCGATCGAGCCATTGCGGAGGTCCGACATGACCGGCGCCGCTCAAACCCCTTTGGAGCAGATCGTCCTGGCGGGGCTGTGGCGGGAGGGCGAGCCCCTGCGCCTGCACCTCGGGTGCGGCTCCTCGCGCTTGCCCGGCTTCATCAACGTCGATTTTCCGCCGTCGGGTGCCGATCCTTCGGACGCCGTCGACGTATACGGGGATCTGCTCACACTCGCCTTTCCGGCCGGCGCCGTGCAAGAGATTCGCTTGTCGGACGGAATCCAGCGAATCGCAGTGACGCAGGCGATCGATCTTCTGTCGAGGTGTCACGCCTGGCTTGCCGACGAGGGCACGATCCGCGCGCGCGCCGCCTGCCTCACGGCGCTGTCGAACACGAGCGACCGCGTCGAGCGGTGTCTCGCGTCGCTGGGCTTCGACGACGTCCGGACGGTCGCCCCGACCGGCGGCGACGGTAGCGGCGAGGCTTTGCTCGAGGGGAGGAAGGGGCGTCCGCTGAGCGCGGAGGACCTGCTTGCGAGGGGTCGTGCGCTGCTCGCGGAGCTCGGGGCCGAGAGACTGTCCGCCGCCGCCGCTTCGCTGCGCAACGAGACGCCGGCCACGGGCGTTGGGTCGGACGACGTCGCTCGGTACGTCGCTCAGGCTTACGAGAAGAAGCGGCTCTCTTGGCTGGCGGAGCGAGCCGGCGCGCTCCGCAAGGGATCGCGTGTGCTCGAAGTCGGCTTCGAAGTGGCGGCCCATCGCGAGGTTTTTGCCAGCACGCACTACAACTTCTTCGATCTCCGCGCGTTTCTCGCAAACGACGCCACCGGCGGTCGCGGACAGTACAAGGTACCCACCGAGGACGAGGGCTTCGACGTCGTCGTGTGCAGCAACGTCTTCGAATGGGTGCTCTACCCCGAATCGGCGCTGCGCGCGATCTGTCGCACGCTCAAGAAGGGCGGTTCGCTCTGGGTCGCGCCACCGCTCTTGACCGGGATACCCGAGGAAGCGCCGGCGCGCTCGGTGAGCGGAAGGACCATCGGGTGGTACGCGAGCACCTTTGCCCGGTACGGACTCGACATCCGGAACGCCTACTCTTCCGGCGGCTTCTTCGCCGAGCTCGCCGCCACGTGCCTCGACGCGGGCCTAAGCATCGGCGCAGCACCGTCGTTACCGGCGGCGACGCGCACGAGCCTGGAGCGGCTCCTCCTCGGCGAGCTGCCGCTGTCATTCGCCGCGCTGGACGCGGCGGTTCCCACCGAATCGCCGCGGGCGAGCGTCATCCTCGAGGCGGTCCGCGTGAGGGACCTCCCCGACCAGGAGGCGGAACTTGCGGCGCCGCGGTTGCGCGCGCAAAATCCCAGGCCGCTGCGCGTCACGTACCTCATCACGTCGATCCTCGCCGTGACCGGCGGGAACATGACGCTGCTCAATCAAGCCGAGGAGCTCCGCCGGCGCGGTCACAAGGTCACGATCGTGACCTACACGGATCGGCCATCGTGGACGCGCGTGAACGCGGAGGTCGTCCAGGTTCCTCTGGGGGAACCCATGGCAATTCGAGTCCCGTCGAGCGACGCTGTCATCAGCACGTATTGCGCAAACACCCACGAGCTACTCGCCGTCGAGGCGCCGGCAAAGATCTACTACGCACAAGGGGACCAGTTCGTCTTCGGCGACGACACCCCTGCCCCGGATCCGAAAGCCGAGCGAGAGCGCCAGACGCTCAAGGAAATGTCCCGACGTTCGTACGGCTATCCCGGCGTGCACTTCGTGGCCAACTCCGCCAACCTGGCCGAGGCAGTATTTCGAGCGCACGGAGTCAGAGCCGAGGCCGTGCTCCCCGTCTGCACCGACCAAACGATGTTCCGGCCGCTGCGGCGCGCGTTGCCTGGCTCGCGAAGACGCATCTTGATCGTAGGTCCGGATACGAGAGGATCCGGCGCCGAGTCGCTCGCGTTCAAGGGAATCGCGGACATTCGTCGCGCTCTCGAGCTCGTGACGGAGCGGTTCACGAACTTCACGGCGGTGCGCGTCTCGAATTCGAAGGCGGAGATATTTCGCGACTTCCCGTGCGAGTATCACGTCATCCCCTCCGACGAGCTCAAGACGTTTCTCTTCGGGACCGCCGACATCCTCGTGTACGCGTCTCACTACGACTCCTGTCCGCGCCCGCCGCAGGAGGGAATGGCCGCCGGCTGCGCCGTCGTGTGCACCGCGACCTCCGGGGCCAAGGAGTACTGCGTCCACGAGGAGAACTGCGTGCTCGTGCCCGTCCGGGACCCCCGCGCCATCGGGGACGCAATTCTTCGCGTCATCACCGACCAGGGATTGCGCGAGCGAATCGTCGAGGGCGGCAAGCGGACGGCAGCCAGGTACCCGCGGGAGCGCGAGTGGAACGAGCTGGAGGCGTTGCTCTACACGTATGTCGCAGCGGCCAGACCGAGTGCGACCGTCACGTGACGACCAACGCACGCCGCTCCAGCTGCGCGACGAGCACGTTGCACTCGCCTCGCAACGGGCCCTTGTCGGGCGCGACGTAAGTCGCCCGGCGCGCTTCCGCGAGGGCGTAGACCGAGTCTCCCGCAGCGCTGAGCACCTGAGCGTGCAGTATGGCCAGTCGAGCGTCGTTGGGTCGTTTCGTGACAGCGACTCTCAGCGCATCGCATGCCTCGGCGACGGAGCCGGCGCGAAACAACGACTGCGCATCGTCGAGTAGGGCGTCGAAGGCAGAGCGCGCCGGCGGCGGTGCCTCCTCTCGCGCGCGCTCGACCGCATTGCGCAAGAAGAGCCCGTGCTCCTCGGCCTTTGCCTGCCAGTCCCAACCGCCGCGCGCGAGGGACTCTCGTGCCGCGCGGCCGAACGCGCGCCTGCGCGCCGGGTCGTCACGCAGCTCGATGACGGCGGCCGCGAACGCGGCAAATTCTCGTTCGACGATCCGCGCGCTCACGCCGTCCCGCAGGTACTCGGGGACCGTGCCCACGTCCGTCGTCACGATCGCGCGCTCCATCGACGCCGCTTCCAACAACGAGTTGTTGTTTCCCTCGGTGCTGGAGGAGCACACGTAGATATCGATCGAGTCGTAAAATCGCCGCATGCCCTCTTCGTCGAGGTTCTTGTCGCTGTAACCACAGAACGTGAGCTCGACCCCCGGCAACCGCTTCAGCGGCTCGATGTACTGCTCGAATCCTTTTGCCGACGAGCGCCGGTTCCCGGCCCAGCCGACGTGCACGCGCTTGCCCGACTCGTCGCAAGGCCTGGTGGGCGTGAAGAAACCCATGTCCGTGCCGTGCGTCAGGTACGAGAGCCCGGGAACGAACGGCGAGAGCAGCCGCTCCAGTCGGCGCGAGACGACGTGCACGCTCTGGTAACTCTGGGAGAGCATGTCCGCGAACGCGAAGAGATCCCCGCCATTCCAGCTGATGTGCGACCGTACGCCGGTGACGTACTTCCTCGCGCGCTCCCGCGGGACGCGCGGGGCCATCGACCACTCGAGCGGGTAGACGAGATCGAACTTGGAATCGTCGATCTTTTCTCCTGCGTATGCGATCTCGAAGCGAAACTCGCTCGAGAGCATGCGAGCCAGGCGCTTGCAGTGTTTTTCGAAGATCCAGTTGGGAACGTCGGCGACGAGGAGAATGCGTGGCCGTGGGTCGGAGGAAGGCGCCGCCCGAGGGGCGGGCGCCGGTGCCTCCTTTGCGTCCTGGGCGCGTTCGCCAGGGGAGTCGTCGACCGACGACGTGACGCCAAAGTCGATACGACGCTCCGAGATCGTGAAGAGGTGCTTCCCTGTTGGGGTGCGCGGTATTTCCGCGACCTCGCGCCAGGTCAGATCCACGCACGCCCCGAAGTGCTCGCGAACGACGGTCAGGATCGGGCCCATCGTTTGAGGCTCGAAGTCCGCGGCAGGCTGGACGAGGATCTCGATCGAGCCCGCCACGTTCTGATGCACCTGGAAGGATCGGATCGACGGCTTGTCGTAAAAGAGGTGGGTGAAAAACTCCCCATGAACGAGCCGCCCGTCGGGCGTCGTCAGCGTGTTGGTGATTCGTCCCTTGATCTCACGAAGCCGAGAGAAGCTCCGTCCGCACGAACATTCTCCAGCCTCGAGCGAGCCGACGTCGCCGATCTCGTACCGGATGAACGGCATTCCGTAGTTGAGCAGGTCGGTGACGACGATCGCTCCCTCCTCGCCGGCCGCCGCAGGCCTTCCGGCTCGGACGATCTCGGTGAGGCGAATGTCGCCGAAGACGTGCACGCCCCGGTGCGCCTCGCACTCGCTGCCGATGGCCGGTACCTCGCGCGACCCGTACACGTTGTAGACCGGGCAGCGAAAGACCTGTTCGACGAGCGTCCGGTGCTCGGGAAACAAGCGCTCTGCCGACGCTTCGACTGCGGCAGGCGCCGGCACCGACAGGCCATGCGCCCGGATGTATTGGGCCAGGAGGTAAATCGACGAGGCGTACGCGCGGATGTTGCGCGGTTGAAACGACTGCAGCTCGCGCACGAATCGATCCATGTCTGCTTGCGACATGGCGAACGAATTCAGCCAGCGTTGGTTCGGCGGATAGGTTCGCGGGACGTCGCGATCCGCTCCCCACACGAATGCGATCTTGTCTTCCGGGAGGTACCCCATCCAGCGCCGGAAGCGCTCGGCGGAGCGCTCGACCCAGGCGGCGCCCACGGCATCGCGAACGAAGACGAGCGGCGATCCGGTCGAACCTCCGGTCGAATCTCGGAAGAGGCGATCGCGCGAGACGTTGCGCGCGACCAGCTCCGGCAGGTTGTCCTGGATCTCACGCTTCGTCAGCACGGGCAGCTTCTGGAGATCGTCGACGTGCCGCACGTCCTGCGGGCGCAGGCCCACGCTGTCGAAGCGACGCCGGTAAAACGGTACGTTGTCGTACGCGTGCCGGAGCAGCGACTTGAGCCGCAGCAGCTGCAACGACCGCAGCGCTTCGGCGTCGAGCCATTGCGCGAGCTCCAGATCGAGCCATACGGCGTTCAGCGACTCGGCCGCCGAGGGGTGGGTCGCGAAGACATCGAGCGGAATCGTCATGGCCTGAGCATCCCTTCGGTCATCGCGGCGCGTTCGGGGTTGCCAGCGCGGCGAAGTCCGCGTTTGCCGGTACGGGCGAAAGTTCGCAGCGACCGCGCCAGCCCCGCGGAGGGATCGCGGTGATCCCGAGCCTCGCGATCTCCTGGAGCGTCCGAGGGGCGTTGGCCGCGCGGATGCTCAGCGGAGAGCCGTCGGTGAGCGGCCACCGGCATCGGCCGACCGCCTCGCGAACGACGGGGATGCGCTGCGGGTCCAGGCCGAGGAGCGCCGCGTGGACGTGGTCGGCGTGCGCAGCGCTCGCCGAGAAGGTGATGGCGCCGAGCGTCGCCGGAGTGGGCGAGAGCGGGCCTTCGCCCTGGCCGCACACGATGCCGTCGGTGAGCGACCAGAGCGTTCGCCGCGGCGCGTCCGCCATGGTGCCCTGGGCATCGCCGTAGACGAGGATGCGGTTCAGATCGAGGACGGTGCGCCAGATGGTGTCGTTGCCGTGCCAGGCGCCCTCGACGTCCGCGTCGGCGTGGCGGCCATGGAGGCCCAGGAGCGCGAACGCGCGCGACGACCACGCTGCGTACGCCGGAGTGTTGATGCGTGCGTTGGCGATGTCGAGGTAGACCTCGGCGGCGAGCTTCCAAGGCGGCGCGCCCGCATAGCAGTCGCCACCGGCGTCGGATCCGCCGAAGCGGTGGTGCGGCAGGAAATCCTTGTTCCCGTTGATACCAACGAGGTTCTTGAGTGCTGCGGTGATCCCCGCCTTCCGGTGGGTCTTGAGCTTCGGCAGGCTGATGACGACGTCCGCGTCGAACGCCTCGCGACAAATCAGGTATTGGTGCCGCCCCGGCTGGTGCGTTTCCTTCATCTTCGCCGGGTCGTAGCTCGTGATCCGGAAAGGGCTGTGCGGCGTGCTGATCGGCTCGAGGAGGCTGTCTCGCGCCAGGTCGAAGAGCACGTAGTACCCGGTGTCGCGAAGGTCCGTCGACACGCCCTCCGCCATGGTGGCCGCGGCACGCGTTCGGGTGCGGCGGAAGTCCACGACATCGAGCGGGCACGGCCCAGCGATCTCGCGCAGCGTGTCGACGAGGTGGGGCGTGACGAGTTGCTCCCACATGCAGCTCTGGATGGGCGCGTCTCCGATCACGATCCGGCCCGCCCCGGCGCGCCGGAGCTGCTCGACCACCGCGCCGATGACGAGTGGGTGCGTCACCATGCACTGCATCCCCTGGCCGCTGTGGTTCATGTGCAAAACCCAGTTCGGCTTCAGGAGCACCGTCATTCCGGGGGCCACGATGTCCTTGAGAGGCGCCTCGGGGTCCTTCTGGCCCATGCCCGCCTGAATCATCGCGTCACGCACCGCCGGAATCACGATCTCGGGCACGTAAGGAGCCTGGGCGAGGCGCGCCCGGTCGGATACGAGAGAAACGCCAACGGTGCCGTCGCGGGTCATCAGGGACGCACCTCGAAGCCAGAACCACGCCAACGCGCGGGGTTTCGCTGGCGTCCGGACGATCCGGCATGGCAGGGGCAAATCAATCGATGCGTCGAACGCCGAATGTCAGCGCCGTGACTGGGGTCAACGGAATGACGCTCGCGAGCGCCCGCGAAATCCCGTCAAAAACGCGATTTGTGCGCGTGGCGCGCCGGTTGCTACGGGCACGAGTAGGAGCATTCCCATGGCCCTCTACATCCAGACCAACGTCTCGGCTCTCGAAGCCGAGGCGAATTTCAACGAAACGCAGTCGCAGCTCAATACGAGCTTTTCGAAGCTATCGAGCGGCTACCGGATCAACAGCGCCGCCGACGACGCGGCTGGTCTGGGTATCGCCAAGAACATGAACGCGCAGGTGGTCTCGTACACCGTCGCGGCCCAGAACTCGAACGACGCCATCAACATGGTGCAGACCGCCGACAGCGCGGCAAACCAGGTGGACGCCCTGCTCACCCGCATGCGCCAGCTCGCCGTCGAGGCGCAGAACGGGACGATGAGCTCCAGCGACGTCGCCAACCTGAACACCGAGTTCCAGCAGGACCTCGCCGAAATCAATCGCGTCGCCCAGGACACCACGTTCAACGGCAGCCCGCTCCTGTCGAGCAGCACCGCCGGCGCGACGTTCAACGTGTCCTTCCAGGTGGGCATTTACGGCTCCACGAGCGACCAGATCGGCGTGACGTTCGGCGGCGTCGACACGGCCGGCCTAAACCTTACCGGCGCTTCGGTCACCGCCGACGGCGCGGGCAACAACATCCTAACCACCATCGACAATGCGCTGCAGACCCTCAACACCCAGCGCGCGGGCTTCGGCGCGGCCATGAACCGCCTCCAGTACGCGGCCGCGAGCGACCAGGCGCAAGGCAACAACCTTAGCAGCGCCCTCGCGAGCATTCAGGACGTGGACGTCGCGTCGGAAACGGCGAGCCTCGCCCGCGAGCAGGTCCTGGCGCAGGCCGGTGCATCAGTGCTCTCGCAGGCCAACCAGTCGCCCCAGCTCGCACTGAAGCTTCTCGGTTGATGGGCGCGCCCGGGGTCCCCCGCGGCGCTCCACCGGCGGCCTACTTCTCTCCATCGATCGAGGCGGCCACTTCGAAGACGAAGCATGCGCCACCGTTCGCCCGGTTGAACGCCCACGCGTTTCCGCCGTGCGCGCGCGCCGCTTCGCGGCAAAAGGACAGCCCCAGGCCAAAGTTCGAGGTCCCCGACGAGGCGCCGGTCCGGTCGCTTTCGAACACCTCGTTGCGCAGCTCCTCGGGAATGCCGGGGCCCTGGTCGGCCACGGCTACGATGACGCGTTCACCGTGGACTAGGTACTCGATCTCGATCGTGTCTCCAGGCTTCGAGTAGCGTAAGGCATTGTCGACGAAGTTGAGAATCGCGCGCTCGAAGAGCCCGCGGTCGATCTGCGCCAGTGCGTCCTCGGTCCCGCCCGCCACGAGGCGAACGCCTCGCATGGCGGCCATCGGGCCGACGCGGTTCGCCAGCGCCGAGATCACCGGGGCCACGCAGAGCGCCGCAGGTGCCGTTTTTTGGGGCCGGTGGCCCTGCAGAGCGACGATGGCCTCGCAGAGGAGCTCGGCCATTCTGTCCGCACTGTCTCGGGCGTCCTCGAGCGCCGAGGCCAGGTCCCGAGACTTGGCCTTTTCGGACAGCTCCGCCGAGATGTAGTGCAGGCTCGCCTTCAGGACGGCGATCAGGTTTTTTGCATCGTGCAGGGCAAACGCCGCGGGGTTGGGTACGACTTCGCCCGATTCGAGCGCCCAGACATCGCTGGGCCTGTGCTCGCTATCGGAGTGGTCGCCTGCTGGCACGAGTCGCATCGGCTTCGCCATCCTACGGTCCCTCGAAACGGGGAACGGCACGGGCGGCAGAAGCTTGAGCGAAACTCTGTCAGATTCCCTTTCGCTTGAGCATCTCGACGAGCGTCGTCCGGTTCAAGCCGAGCAGCTGCGCCGCGCGGTTCTTGTTTCCGTTGGTCCGGGTCAACGCTGCGGAGATCAGCTGGTTCTCGTACTGCTCGACGACCGAGCGCAGGTCGATCCCGGAGTCCGGAAGCGCGCCCGCGCTGGCGGCGTCGGGTCGCGCAGCCGGTCGCGACGGCGATTGCCGGACCTTCTCGGGCAGGTCCTCCACGCCGACCAGAGCGCCTTGCGCGAACAGCACCGCGCGTTCGACGGTATTCTCGAGGCTCCGGACGTTCCCGGGCCAGGGGTACGCGCGGAGCGCTGCGAGCGCCTCCGGCGTGAAGCCGGTCACCGGCCGCCCGCATCGCGCGGCAGCGGCGCGCACGAAGTGGAGCGCCAGGAGCTCGATGTCATCGGCGCGGTCGCGGAGGGAGGGTAGCTCGACGTGCACGACGTTGAGCCGATAGAAGAGGTCCTCGCGGAACCGGCGCTGGGCGACCTCTGCCTCGAGATCGCGGTTGGTTGCGGCCACGATGCGAATGTCGCTCTTGTGGACGCGCGAATCGCCGACCATCGTGTATTCGCGCTGCTGCAGCAGCCGCAGGAGCTTCACCTGAACCTGCAGTGGCAACTCCCCGACCTCGTCGAGGAAGAGGGTCCCACCCTCGGCGGCCGCGACGAATCCGTGCCGGGTCGCATGAGCGCCCGTGAACGCGCCCTTGGTGTGGCCGAAGAGCTCTGCCTCGATGAGGTTCTCCGGGATGGCGCCGCAGTTCACGGTGACGAGCGGTCCGTTGGCGCGCGCGCTCCGGTCGTGAAGCGCGGCGACGACGAGCTCCTTGCCCGTCCCACTTTCCCCCGTGATGAGCACCGTGACCGGCGAATCGGCGACGCGCTCGACCGTGTCGAGGATGCGCCGCATCGCCGGGTGCCGGCCTACGATCTTGCCGCGGCTCGTCGGGTGGAGCGTCAGACGGATGCGGACCTCCGTCGTTGGACCATTCGACAGTTGCTCTGCGGTCGAATCCTCTCTCATGCGTCTCCCCTGGGCTGGCGGAGGGAACTAGGGGGTGTCCCTAGTTCTGGTCGAGCCATAGCCACGCACATGCGACCTGAG
>CALKVG010000668.1 GCA_937998045.1 uncultured Myxococcales bacterium | reverse complement strand
GTCAGGGGCAGGGCCAGGGTCAGGGTGGCGGCGAAGGCGGCGAGACCTGGGTGCTCGGACCGAACGGCGAGAAGCTGCTGATGCTGTCGCGGGGCGAGGGAAACGGTGGCAGCGGCGAGAACGGAGGGGGAGGCGAGAAGGTGGGCCCCTCCGGTCGAGGCTGGGGCGATTCCCACGACTCGAACGTGCAGGGCGGCGCCACGAACCCGAAGATGGGCACGCAGGACACGCAGGTGCAGGGCGCCGATACCGGCCAGGGCGGCTCGCGCAGTCAGGTGATCCTGGGCGCGGCCGAGCGCGGCTTCGCCTCGCGCGGTTACCAGAAGGTTTACACCGAGTACCACCAGGTCGCGGAAGAGTCGCTCGCCAAGGACGAGATTCCCGGCGGCTATCGCTTCTACGTGAAACGGTACTTCCAGCTCATTCGACCGCGCGAAGACAAGTGAGGCGAGGCGGGACGGTGCGCGTCCTTGCCGCGCCCTTTCGAGGACCACGAAAACGGGAGCACCGGATGACCGACGCCGACGCAGTTCGCGAACAAGTCACGCAATTTCGGAAGCAGATCGACGAGCTTCGCGCCGAGATCGCAAAGTCGATCGTCGGCAATCGCGACGTGGTCGACGGGGTCATCACGTGCATGCTGGCCGGTGGCCATGCGCTGCTCGAGGGGGTTCCGGGCCTGGGCAAGACGATGCTCGTCCGCACGCTCGCAGAGACGCTCTCGCTCACGTTCTCCCGGATCCAGTTCACCCCGGATCTCATGCCCGCGGACATCCTGGGCACGACGGTGATCGACGATACCCAGGGCGGCGGCAAGGCGTTCGAGTTTCGCAAAGGGCCGGTCTTCGCGAACATCGTCCTCGCCGACGAAGTCAACCGCGCGACGCCCAAGACGCAGAGCGCGTTGCTCGAGGCGATGCAGGAGCACCGGGTGAGCGTCGGAAAGCGCACCTACGTCCTCGACGAGCCGTTCGTCGTCCTCGCGACGCAGAACCCGCTGGAGATGGAGGGGACGTACCCGCTTCCGGAGGCGCAGCTCGACCGCTTCCTCTTCAAGCTCCACGTGCCGTTCCCCGGCCGGGACGAGCTGCACCAGATCCTCGATCTCACCACGGGCGCCGGCATCGAGAAGCGCCGGGCGGTCCTTCACCGCGAGGACATCCTTCACATGCAGCAGCTCGCGCGTCAGGTCCCCGTCGCTCGCCACGTGCAGGATTACGTCGTGCGCGTCCTCCAGGCGACGCACCCCGATGGTCCGGATGCACCCGAGGTCGCGCGCCGCTTCGTTCGCTACGGGAGCTCTCCGCGGGGAGCGCAGGCGGTGCTCCTCGCGGCGAAGATCCGTGCGCTCTTCGAGGGACGCTTCGCGGCCAGCGTCGACGACGTTCGCGCGGCGCTGCACCCGGCCCTTCGCCATCGCATCCTCCTCAACTTCGAGGGCGAGGCCGAGGGCATCAAGACCGACCAGGTGGTCGACGCCATCCTCAAGGCCATCCCGGAGGGAAAGGCCGACCGACCCGCCGTCGCCGGAGCCAATTGATGCCCGGCTTCTCCCTCGGTGCTCTCGCGTCCTGGCGCCCTTTTGCGCGTGGCGAGAACAAGAGGGTGCAGTCCGGAGACGACGACCTCTTCGACGACGAGTTCCAGCGAAAGCTCGATTACCTCGCCCTCGTGAGCCGCCGGGTGTTCGCCGGGCGGCTCCGGGCCGAGCGCCGGACGAAGAAGAGCGGCAGCGGCGTCGAATTCGCTGACCACCGCGACTACCAGCCGGGCGACGACTTCCGTTACCTCGACTGGAACGTGTACCAGCGCTTCGACAAGCTGCTGGTGCGCCTCTTCGAGGAGGAAGAGGACCTCGCGATCTACTTCATCCTCGACGCCAGCGCGTCGATGTCCTTCGGCGGAGGGGAGAAACTCCGGTATGCGAAGAAAGTCTGCGCGGCGCTCGCGTACGTAGGCCTCGCGAACCTCGATCGCGTCAGCATCGTCACGACCACCGACCGCGTGATGGATCGGATGCCCGAGACGCGCGGCAAGGCGCGCATTTTCAAGGCCTTCCGCTTTCTGCGCGAGATCCGGTCCGAGGGGACGACCGATCTCGGCGACGCGATGAAGACGTTCGTCGCGCAGAACAAGCGACGCGGCCTGGCGGTGCTCGTGAGCGATCTCTACGACAGCCACGGATTCGAGAAGGGGATCAACGTCCTTCGGTACAACAAGTTCGACCCGTTCGTCGTGCACGTCGTCGATCCCGCCGAGGCGAAGCCGAAGCTTCACGGTGACGTCCTCGTCTACGACTGCGAGACCGGGGAGGAACGCGAGGTCACCGTGACCGCGAAGGTGCTCGCCAGGTTCGCGGAGGCCCACGCGCACTACGTGGCCGAGATCGAGCGGTTCTGCGCCACCCGCCAGGTGCCGTACGTCCGGGCGAGCCTGGAAGTTCCGTTCGACGAGATGATCTTGCGCGTGTTCCGCCGCGGGGGCTTTCTTCGATGATCTTCGCGGGCCTGTCGCTCGCGCAGCTCGCGGCGATCTTCGGCGCCGCCGGGTTCGGCGTCCTCGTCCTGTACATCCTCAAGCTCAGGCGGCGTGTCGTCGCCGTTCCGTTCTCGCCTCTCTGGGAACGCATCCTGCGCGACAAGGAAGCGACGACGCTCTTCTCGAAGCTCAAGCGCGTGCTTTCCTTGCTCTTGCAGCTCGCCCTCCTCGCGCTCCTCGTGCTGGCGCTCGGCGATCCGCGCGCAGCCGAGAGCGTCCTGAAAGGACGCACCGTCGTCGTCCTGGTCGACGCCAGCGCTTCGATGCAGGCCACGGACGTCGCCCCGAGCCGTCTCGCAGCGGCCAAGGACGAAGTCCGGAGCATCGTACGAGGCCTCGGCGGCGCCGACCGGATGCTCGTCGCCCAGATGGACGCAATGATCACGCCCCTCGGGCCCATGACGAGCGACACCTCGGCTCTGGAGCGAGAGCTCGACAGCGTGCACGCGACCGACGCGCGCGCCGATTTTCCGAGAGCGCTCCGCTTCGCAACCGATGTGTTGCGCGGCGTCGATCAGGGCGAGGTGGTCGTCGTCTCCGACGGCGCGCTCGGCGAGGCCGCCGACTCGTCGGGGCCGGTTCACCTCGGGAACACGAAGCTCTCCTTCGTGCGCGTCGGAAAGGGCGCCGACAACGTGGGCGTGACGCAGTTCTCGGTGCGGCGATATCCGCTCGACAAGAGCCGCTACGAGGTGATGCTCGAGCTCACGAACACCGGTCCGGCGGCCGAGGACGTCGAGCTGCAGCTCCTGGGCGACGGCGCGCTCGTCGACCTTACGAAGCTGCGGCTGCAACCCGGGGAGCGGCTGCCCCGGTTCTATCCGCAACTGTCTGGCGCCAGCAGGACGCTCGAGGCGAAGATCGCGCGCGTCGACGGGACGCACGACGATCTGCCCGCCGACGATCACGCTTATGCGCTCCTCCCCGAGCATCGCCGCGCCCGGGTCCTGGTCGTCACCGACGGGAATACCTACCTCGAAGCCGCGCTGCTTCTCGACGAGTATCTCGACGTGACCGACGTCGCCCCCCGCGCCTATCCCGACGCGATCGCCAAGGGAGACTGGGACGCCGTCATCTTCGACCGCGTGACACCCGCGGAGAGGCCGCGGGTGCACGCCCTTTACCTCGACCCGCGCGGACCCGGCTCGCCCGTGCATGTCGCCGAGGAGTTGAAGCAGCCCGGGTTTGACAAGTTCGATCGCCGCCACCCGGCGGTGCGCTTTCTTGCGCTGGAGGACGTCAACGTCGCCGTCGGCCACAAGCTCGTCCCGGAGACCGGCGACCGCGTGCTCGGCGCCGCCGAGGGGGGGGCCGCCCCGATTCTCGTGGCGGGCGTGCGCGGGGGATACAAGTTCGTCGCTCTCGGCTTCGACGTGTCTGCGAGCGATCTTCCGCTTCGCACCGCCTGGCCTCTTTTCGTCCTCGATTGCATCAACTGGTTCTCCGACGAGGACGCCCAGTACCTCTCCAGCTTCCGGACGGGCGACGTCTGGCGTATCCCGGTGGCCGGCGGACTGGCGCAGGCGACGCTGAAGCGTCCGGACGGTACGTCGCAGCCGGTGCCGGTCCACGAGGGCCGCGCGGTGCTATTGGGACAGCAAGCCGGCTTCTACGAGCTCTCTGCCGGCGAGCAGACCACGACCTTCGCGGCCAACCTTCTCGACGCCTCGGAGAGCGCGATCGCCCCGCAGGACGCCGTCGTGGTCGACGGCAAGCCGTCGGGCACCGTCGACGGTTTTCGCGCGGGCGTGCGCCGCGAGATCTGGATCTACCTGCTGCTGGCGGCGGCGCTGCTCACGGTCCTCGAGTGGGCGACGTACCATCGAAGGGTGACCGTGTGATGGACCGCGCGACGCTTCACAGGCTTGCGTTCGGGGGCTCCGTCGTTGCGCTCGGCGTGCTGGGGCTGTGGCTCTACCTGCATTTCGTCTGGTTCGCGGGGCCGACACTGGCCTGGTCTCGGCGCGGAGGAGAGTACGAGCTCCTCGCCCCGCGCATGCTCGGGATCGCGCTCCTGGCGCCCTACTTCCTCTGGATGATCGGCCGGAGCCTCGCCGATTTGCCGCTGGCGCAGCGCGTCCTCTCGGTGCTCCTGCGCGTGGCCTTCGTCGCCCTGCTGGCGCTCGGGCTCGCGCGCCTGGCGCGCACGGCGACCACGCAGAAGGTGTGCACCGTCTTCATTGTCGACGTCAGCGACAGCGTCCCGGACGCCGCGCTCGACGACGCGCGCGCGCAGCTGCAAGCCGCGCTCGACGCACGCCCGAGCGACGATCGCGTCCGCCTCGTGACGTTTGCGAAGCGCCCGCGCGCCGTGCCGATGGCCGACGACGAAAAGACCGCGCCCCGCATCGAACGCCACGGCCCCGGGCTCGGCGGCGCCACGGACATCGCGAGCGCGTTGCAGCTCGCCTACGGCCTTTTCCCCGAGGGCTATCTGCGGCGCGCCGTCATCCTCTCCGACGGCGTGCAGACTGACGGCGATCTCCTCGCCGAGGCCCAGCGCGCGCGCTCCTACGGCGTCAAGCTGTTCGCGTCGCCGTACAAGCGCCCGGTCCCCGGAGAGGTCGCCGTCCGCGATTTGCGCGTCCCGGACAAGATCCACGAGGGCGAGACGTTCGACGTGCACGCGCAGGTGTTCTCGAGCGTGGCGCAGAAGGTCAAGGTCGTCCTCAAGCAGGGCGACGTCGTCAACGGCCTCGACGGCGTGCGCGAAGTGGATCTCGCGCCAGGCGACAACGACATTGTGTTCAAGAGCAAGGCCGCCGTTCCGGGCGAGGTGACTTACGCCCTCGACGTGAGCGACGCGGTCCAGGACCGATTCCAGGAGAACAACCGCGCCACGGCGGTCGCCGCCGTCCTCGGCAAGCCCGTCGTCCTCTACGTCGACGGCAACCCCGCTCGCGCGACGTACCTCGCCTCGGCGCTCGCGGCCCAGCAGCTCAACGTCGACACCGGCGATCCGCTCCCCGTGAGCCTTCGAGAGGCCGAGCGCTACGACTTCATCGTCCTCAGCGACATGCCGGCCGAGCGGGTATCCCTGACGCAGCAGGAAACGATCGAGCAGTACGTGCGCGATCTCGGCGGCGGATTTCTCTTCGTCGGCGGCGAGAACGGCTACGGCCTCGGCGGGTGGTACCACACGACGATCGAACGCATCTTGCCGGTCCGCATGGACGCCGAGAAGCGCCGCGACGAACCGGAGGTCGCGATGGCCCTCGTCATCGATCGCTCGGGCTCGATGACGGGGCTCCCCCTCGAGATGGCGAAGCAGGCGGCGAGGGCTACGGCCGACACGCTCGCGGGGGACGACCTGCTCGAGGTCATCGCGTTCGACTCGCAGCCGACGCGGATCGTGCGGATGACCCCCGCCAAGCATCGCGCGCGCATCCAGAACGACATCGCGCGCATCCAGGCGGGCGGCGGCACGGAGATCTTTCCCGCGCTCGACGCGGCGTACCAGGCGCTCTCGACGACGAGAGCGCGCAAGAAGCATGTCATCCTGCTCACCGACGGGCAGGCGCCGCAGAGCGGCATCCGAGACTTGGTGCAAGCGATGGCCGCCGAGGACATGACCGTCTCGACGGTGGGCCTCGGCGGCGGAGTCGACGAGAACCTCCTGCGGATGGTCTCCGACGTGGGCGGAGGGCGCTTCTACAAGGTCGCCGATCCGCAGTCTCTCCCGCGTGTCTTCACTCGCGAGACCGAGATGGTGAGCCGCTCGGCGGCCGTCGAAGAGTACTTTCAGCCGCGCGTCGTCTCGCCGGCGGATTTCCTGCGTGGCGTCGACGTCGCGAGCGCGCCGTTCCTGCACGGGTACGTTGCCACCAAGCTCAAGCCTCCGCCGGCGCAGGAGATCCTCGAGAGCGAGCTCGGCGAGCCGATCCTCGCTCGCTGGCACGTCGGCCTCGGTTGGACGATGGCGTGGACGAGCGACGTGAAGAACCTCTGGGCGGTCGAGTGGCTGAGGTGGCCGCAGTGGGGTCAGTTCTGGGGGCAGATCGTGCGCGAGCACATGCGGCAGAAGAAGCGCCAGGTGTTCGACATGCGCGCCGAGACCGACCCCGCGACGGGCCACGTGCACGCGGTGCTCGATGCCATCGGGGGCGACGACCGTTTCCAGAACGGACTGGACGCAACGCTTACCGTGGCCGGCCCGCAGCCGGGCTCCCCGAGCAGCGCCGTGCGCAAAGTGCCGATGCCGCAGACGGCGCCCGGGCGCTACGAGGCCGACTTCCCGCTCGACCGGTACGGGTCGTTTTTGCTCCATGCCTCTCTCGAGAGCAAGGTGGACGACGGACACGGTGCAGTGAAGAGTGCGACCGTCGCGGAAAGCTTCGGCCACGTGACGAATCCGTACCCGCGCGAATACCTGGCCCTCAGCCCCGATGTCCCGACGCTTGCGAAGGCCGCCGAGGCTACGGGCGGCGGCGTCGATGCGGCGGCTCCCGCGCTCTTCGATCCGGCGGGAGAGACGATCCGCTACCATCAGGACCTGTGGCCACGCTTCGTCGGTGCCGCCATTGCGCTCTTCTTGCTCGACCTGCTCGTTCGCCGGGTCCGCCTCTTCGATCGCAAGCGCACGGCGAGGTCCACGGCACCCAAGCGCGCAGGAGCCCACGCCTGAGCCCTTCTCGAGCGGCGCTCCCGCTCGTCGCGCCGTCAAATGGGGCCGCAGGCGTTTTGTGGTTCTCATCCCTCGCGGGGTGGGTTACGAGGCCACAACGCGTTCGGCGCGTCCGGCATCGAACCGACTGCGCGGGCCGTGCCCAGAAGAAAGACGCCTGACTCCCCGAGAGCGCCGCCGTGACGACGATCGAGCCCCACGACCTCGAGCCGATTCGCCGGCGGGATGACCTTTTGGTCCCGTTCGTCGAGGCGTGCAAACCACGCGATCGATGGCGCATCGGTCCGGAGGTCGAGAAGGCCGGGGTCTTCGACGCGACGCGGATGCCCATCCCTTACGATGGCGAGAAGAGCGTCCTCCGCATCTTCGACGTGCTCGCGAATCAGCACGGATGGGCGGTCGAGCGCGAGCTCGAGGGTGGGCCTCCGGTCGCGCTCTTGCGCGGCGGTGCGTCGGTCACCCTCGAACCGGGAGGGCAGCTCGAGCTGTCCGGCAAGAAGAGCGAGACCATCCACGAGGTATGCGCCGAGCTGCGCGGCCACATGCGCGAGATCGGGCCGCTATCGCGCGCCATGGGGGTGCGGTGGCTGGGCGTGGGGTTCCATCCGTTCGCGCGGCGCGAGGACTTCATGTGGGTCCCGAAGCAGCGCTACGGCATCATGCGCGAATACTTGCCCAGGCGCGGCGGCCACGCGCTCGACATGATGTTGCGCACGAGCACCGTGCAGGCGAACTTCGACTACGCGAGCGAGACGGACGCGATGCGCAAGATGCGCGTGGGTCTGGCGCTGTCGCCGGTGACGACCGCGATGCTCGCCAACAGCCCGTGGAAAGAGGGCGGCCCCTCCGGCTACGTGACGTACCGCGGTCGCGTGTGGTTGGACGTCGATCCCGATCGCTCGGGCCTCCTTCCTGCGCTCTGGAAGAAAAGCTCCCGATTCGACGACTACGTCGAGTGGGCGCTGGACGTTCCGATGTTCCTCTTCAAACGCAACGGGCAGAAGATCGTCAACACCGGACAAACGTTCCGGTCGTTCTGGCAGGACGGCTTCCAGGGACACAAGCCCACGCTCGACGACTGGAAGACCCACCTCAATACGCTCTTCCCGGAGGTGCGCCTCAAGAAGACCATCGAGGTCCGCGGCGCCGACGCGCAGTCGACCGAGATGAAGTGCGCCCTGCCCGCCCTGTGGACCGGCATCTTCTACGATGACCAGGCGCTCGCCGAGGCGGAGGCCCTGGTCGAGGGCTTTGCACACGACGAGGTGGCCCAGTCCCGAGTAGGTGCGTGCCGTGAGGGCCTGCGGGCCTCGTTCCGGGGGGCGCCGCTCGCGGTGCTAGCCGAAAAGGTCGTTGTCATCGCCGAGGGAGGGCTCGCGCGCAGGGCGCGCCTCGACGGCGAACGCGGCAGAGAAGGCAAGGACGAGCGCGTGCACCTCGCGCGGTTGCGAAAGCTCGTAGGGGAGGGAAGGTGCCCCGCGGACGCGCTGGTCGAGGGGCTGGAAAAGGAGAAGGATCCAGCCCATGCGATGCTCGAGCGCTCTGCGTTGAAGTGGGAATGACGGCGCGCACTCGCTTAGCCGCGCGAGCGCATCGCCGCAGGACGTCCTTCGTCGAGCCTCGGCTCTGACGGTCCCGCGCCGCGCCGCCGCGCGGTGCTACGCTCGCGCGCGATGCGTCGAGCCGACGTACTGGGAATCGGCGCGCTTCTGGTTCTCGCGTCGAAGCTCGCGCACGGTATCGGCGAGGTCCGCGATCTGCCCACTTCGGACGAGGCAGGGTACGAGACCTCCGGCGTTCGGATGCTCTGGGCCATCCTCGGGCACACGCCCGTTCGGCGGCCTCCTGCGGAGTGGGCCCCTCTCTACGCGAGCTGGTACGGGGCGCTCGCCGCCGTCGTTCGAGATCCGGTGCGCCTCTTCGACGCGAGCTGGGCGATGCTCATCACCCTGTGCGTCGTGGGGCTCTTCTTGCTCGCACGCAAGCTGGGTCAGGGCGCGGCCGCGTCGGTCGCGATTGCCGCCGGGCCGCTGGCGACCGGGTTCTTTCACGTCCAGCCGTTTCCGAGCCTCCTCGTCCTGGTGATCCTGCTTGCCGCGTGCCTCGGCGCGACCGTGTGTTCGACGCGAATCGCGCAGGCGAGCGTCTTCACGGTGGCGTTCGGCTGCGCGGCGTTCGTTCGACCGGAGGCGGCGCTGGGCTTCTGCGCCTGTCTGTCGGTGCTCGCCGTTCGCGCCGGTCGTACCTTGCGCGAAGGGCGATGGAAAAGCGCCACTGTGTACCTGGTCTCGGCGCTCGGCCCGGCCGCCGTCCTGGCGTTCGTGTTCGGCAATCCCCTCGGCGGAGGACGCGCGTTCGAGGCCTTTTCGCAGCACTATGCCTTCACGCTCACGCGGCGCGAGCACCTCGCCGGCAATCCCTGGCTCAATTTCGCGAATCTGGTTCGGCGCGACTTCGGGGGCAGCACCACAGTCGCGCAGGCGTTCCTGGCAAATCCCAAGGCGCTGCTCGCTCATGCGCTCTACAACGTGCGCGAGATCCCCGGGAACGTGCTCGACCTGTGCTCGCTGCGCACGAGCGTCACTCGACAGGCCTCCGTACCCGTCCAGGCGCTGAGCGCGATCGCTCTGGTCGGATGCTCGATCGCTCTGGTCGCGAGCCTGCGCCGGCGACCGATCGAGGGCTCCGCCGACGCGTTCGCGAGAGCTGCGTTCGCGCTCGCGTGCGCGTCGGCCGCTCCGGGCGTCGCGATCGTATTCCCGAGGGCGCACTACCTGGTCGTGCCGTGCGCGCTCGGCTGGGTGCTCGCCTCGAACACCGCGCTGAAATGGCTGACAACCCGCGTCTTGCGCCGGCCGCCTCCGGCGCTCGCCTGGATGCGCGGCGACGTCTCACGCGTGTTCGCGGCGACGGCGGTCCTCTGGCTGCTGGTGCCGAGCGCGGCGACCAGCGATCCGGATCCCATGCCGGTCCGCCGTGCCGTGGCGTGGCTCCGCGCTTTCCGTCCGACGCCCGCGCCGGTGTTCTCCGCTGAGGTCGACCTGGCGGCATTTGCAGGCCTCGAGGGACCTTTGACGTCCGGCTGGACGAAGCACGAACCGTTGCTCCAGATCTTTCGCCGGGAACACATCGGCATCGCGACGTTCGAGGACCGCATGCTCGGTCGCGACAACCTCGCGGGGGACCCCGACGTTGCTGCGTTCCTCGCGACTCCCGATGCGTACGGGTTTTCGGAGGTGTACCGCGATCCCGGCGTCGTGAGTGTCTTCGTGGGCCCGAGCGCGGTGGCGTCCCTCGCGCGCGAGGGGCGTTGACGCGCACTCCTCAGCGGCCGGCGGCGCGCGCGGCCTCGATGAAGGCCCTGACTTTCGCCAGATCCTTCTTGCCCGGCGCGCTCTCGACACCGCTCGCCACGTCGACGCACCAGGGATGCACGGCGGCGACGGCTACGGCCACGTTGCCCGGCGTGAGGCCCCCGGCAAGCACGAGCTTGCGCCGCTGCGCGAGCTGCACCACGAGGCTCCAGTCGAAGGTTCGGCCCGTTCCGCCCAGCGAGCCCTCGACGCGGGCATCCACCATCACGAACTCGCCGGGCATAGCCTCCGCTCGCGCGACGTCTTCCTCGCTCCCCACGCGGACGGCCTTGTAGGCGTGCGGCAGCAGCGCTTGGACATCCTGCGCGGACTCTTCGCCGTGGAGTTGCAGGCATTCCAGGTCCGTCGTGTCGCGCAGCGCACGCATCTGCGCGACGGCAAGCTCCGCGACGACGCCCACGACCAGCGAGCGATCGCGGATGGCGCGGACGATCTCGCGGGCCCGCTTCTCGTCGACACGGCGTGGGCTCCCGGGGACGAAGTTGACCCCGATCGCGTCTGCGCCCGCATCGACGCACGCCAGGGCGTCGTCGGCCGTCGTCACCCCGCAAATCTTGACGCGCGTCACGATCTCAACCCGACGGCGCCTCGATCTTCAGGAGCTCCTTGACCTTCGCGATGACCTGCGGCGCCTGGATAGGCTTCGTGATGTACGCGTTGGCGCCGAGCTGGAGCGCCCGCTGGCGGTCTTCGTTCGAGCCCTCGGTCGTGATGATGATGATGGGCACGTCTTTGTGCGTGGGGTCGCCTCGCACCCGTTTCACGAGCTTGAGCCCATCCATGATGGGCATGTTGATGTCGGTGATGATGATGTCGAACTTCCCGCCGGCGAGCTTGCGCAGACCGTCGACGCCGTCGTCGGCCTCGGTCACGCGGAGGTTCTTCACGCGCGAGAGGGCCAGGACGAGAAGCTGGCGCATCATCGGCGAGTCTTCCACGACCAAGCACGTGTGGGGGACGCTCATCTCGGCGAAGTCCTCGCTTAGGCATTTATAGATAGAGCTGACGCGGGCGACAATTCCTACGCGCACATCGCGCGTAGCGCGTCCGGGGTGGGCAGGCGACCGTCGCCCGTCGTCCAGAGATGGGCGGCGACGAGCGTCGCGCCCAGGTGCGCTCCCAGCAACTTGAAAAGCTCCCGGTCGACCGTCACGAACCGCCGCTTTTGCTCGAGCAAAGAGTACACCACGATGGCTCCTACGACGCGATCCTCCAGCTGCAAGGGGACGCACGCCGCCGGGCGCGACGTGATCTCGCCCTCGGTGACGTGCGCGATGCCCGTCAGGACCGTTCGCTCTAAGATGGCTCCAACGGGGTCGGATGTCGCACTGTCGTGGAGCTTGACGACTGGGAGTATGGCCAAGTCCACCCCCTCACTCGTGATGGGCACCAGGCGCTTTTCCTGCTCGTCGAGGAAGTATATCGCGAGAGAGCGAGCGCCGATGAGCTGGACGAGGAGTTCCTTCACATTTCGAGCAACGGCCCGTGCGCGTAGCGACATATGCAGCTGAAAGCTCGCGACGTACAGGTTCGCGAAGCTCTCGAGCTCCTGCTCAATCTCCGCGAAGCGGTTCGTGAATCGGTTCGTTATCTCCTCGTGCTCGTGAACCGTCGAGAGAAGCCGCGACTTTTCACGCTCGAGTCCCTCGATCTTCTCGAGCAGGTCGCGTATCGCGCGGTCGCTGGCCAGCTGCGTCTTGAGGGCGGCGTTTTCCTCTTCGAGCACGGCGATCTCGTCGCGCAGTCGCTTGTTTTCGTGTACGAGCTCGTCGGTTAGCTCGGCCCCGCGCCGGAAGAACGTGTGGAGGAACGCGTCGCGCTTTTGTTTGAGATCCGCAGCGACGTTCGCGGCCGGGCGATCGCTTCGCCGAGGACCGCGGCCCTTCTTCTCCGTCATGCCTCGAGGGTACACCGTTTCCGGCACAAAAGAGCGCGGAGGGTGGCTCG
The DNA here is from genome assembly GCA_937998045.1 of uncultured Myxococcales bacterium. Classification (GTDB taxonomy): domain Bacteria; phylum Myxococcota_A; class Polyangia; order Polyangiales; family Polyangiaceae; genus Palsa-1150. The sequence goes on along the minus strand of CALKVG010000668.1, from coordinate 6,433 downwards.
CTCCACACCGCTCCAGGCCTCCGTAAGCTTCCCAGGCTGGCGCTGGCCTCGTCCTCACCCGCCTTGCGCCGTCCATTCGGCCAGCTCGCCGACGACGACGCGGGGGGCGCGGCGGAGCGCGGCGAGATCGCGGCTCGCGGTGAGGAGCATCGCAGCCCGAAGCTCGCTTTCCATCTGCTCGAGGAGGGCGACGGCCGCCCCACGGCCCCCAGACGTCAGGGCGCGCAGGACCGGTCGGGCGACACCCGCCGCGGTGGCACCCAGGGCGATGGCACGCGCCACATCGAGGCCTGTTCCGATTCCTCCCGTCGCGATGAGAGCTTCGAACCCGAGAGGTGCGAGGAGCGCGACGCTGGCGGCCGTCGGTATGCCCCAGTCCCACAGCGCCTCGCCCAGGGCGCGCGCGGCGTCCTCGCCCGCGCTTTCGGCGCGGCGCGTCTCGACCCCGACCCACGACGTTCCACCTGCGCCCGATACGTCGACGTATCTGGCTCCGACGTCGCGCAGGCGCCGGCCTGCCGACAGCCCGATGCCGCAACCCGTCTCCTTGACGACGAGCGGCACGCCTATATCGCGGACCAGGCGCTCGATGGTGCGCACTCCGTGCGAGAAGTCGCGATCGCCGCCGGGTTGGACCAGCTCCATGGCCGGATTCAGATGAACGCAGAGGGCATCCGCGCCCACTTCGTCCACGAGCATGCGAATTTCGCTCGTCGTCATCGAACGCGCCTGCACGACGCCGACGTTACCGAGCAGCAGCGCGGTCGGGGCAACCTGGCGGACGCGGTACGACGGTGCCGTGCCCGGTCGCACGTGCATGGCGCGCTGACTGCCGAGGCCAAAGCCGTACCCGCGCTCCTCGGCGATCGCCGCGAGCTCGCGATTGATTCGGCCGGCTTCTTCGGTGCCGCCCGTCATCGCGGCGATGATGAGCGGCGCACGGAGCGTCTTGCCGAAGAGGGTGACGCTCGTGTCCACGTCGGCCAGAGCCATGTCGGGCAGCGCGTCGTGAACGAGCCGGACGCATTCGAGAAGCGTCGACTGCTTGCGGAACCCGACGTCACCCTCGGCGCAGAGTGCCAGGTGGTCTTCCTTGCGCTGGCCAATCGTGCTCATGAGGAGAATGATCACGCATAGCCCAAGCTCCGGCGGCTTGCCGCCTCCGGGCTGCGTCTTTCGATCGCCATTTTTCTTCAAAGAAACGTGAAAGCGCGCGTACTTATGCGGGAATCGGGCGAATGATGTACGCGCATCGGCGTTGACGGATGGGCCACTCGCCCCTAGGCTGCCGGCGGAAATGGGCAGCCACAGTTGCGCGGCTCGTACGGCAACCACGCCCCTGGGGGACTCGGCTGTCGGCCCATCCCCTCCGCTTGCCGACCATGCGCCAGCGGCCGCGCCGCCCAGGCTGACCGAGCGGGGCAGCCGGCAGGAGGGCGCGGCCATGCTAGGCGCTGCGTCGATAGGTGCCGGGCGCCCGGCCCGTTCGGCGAGCAGCGTGAACGCAACACTCTTCCATTCGTATGCCGCGCGTGTGCGCACGGAGGTCGACGGCCGCCTGGCGGCCTGGGTGGGCGGGCGCGTGACGCAAGCCAGGGCACGCGGGGAGGAGGTGGCTGCGGTCGCCGATGCCCTCAGGCAGCTCCTCCTTCGCGGTGGAAAGCGCCTGCGCGCCATCCTCGTCGCGGCAGCGTTCGACGCGTGCGGCGGCGAGGGCGGCACGGGTCGCATCATGGCAGCCGCAGCGGCGCTCGAGCTTCTCCAGGGCTACCTGCTCGTGCACGACGACTGGATGGATGGGGACGACGTCCGACGCGGCGGCCCGAGCGTACCCGCGATGATGCGCGCGCGATTCGGGCGGCACGCCGATGCGGCCAGCATTCTCGCCGGTGACCTCGCGTGTGCCTGGGCGCAGTCCGCGCTCCTCGAGGCGGACGTCGAGGCGGGTTGCTTGCTTCGGGCCGCGCGCGAGCTCGCGGTCGTGCAGGAAGAGGTCGTCTCGGGCCAGACGCTGGACGTCTGCGGCGAGGCGGTCGACGACCGCGCCGTCGAGGGGGTGTACGCGCTGAAGACCGCGAGTTACACGGTCCGGGGTCCGGTCGTGATCGGCGCGCGATTGGCGGGAGCCAGCGACCCGCAGGTGGCGGCGCTCGAGGCGTACGCCCGACCGCTGGGGATCGCGTTCCAGCTGCGCGACGACCTGCTCGGGGTCTTCGGCGACGCCCAGGTCACGGGCAAACCGTGGGGCAGCGACCTGCGCGAGGGCAAGCGGACCGCGCTGGTCGTCGAGGCGCTTCGCCACGACGGCGTCCGCAGGGTTCTCGAGCGCGTTCTCGGCCGCTCCGATGCCAGCGACGAGGACGTGCGTCGGGCGGTCGATTGCCTGCAACAAAGCGGAACTCGGGCTCGCGTCGAACACCGTATCGGCGAGCTGGTGGGCTCGGCGCGCCGGGCGATCGACCGCGCCGAGCTGGCGGACAGGGGCCGCCAGCTTCTCCTCTCCTCCACCGTCGCCCTGACGGATCGGGCCGTGTAGATGCGACGCGGCACCGCTTGCGGCAAGGTCATTCTCCTCGGCGAGCACGCGGTCGTGTACGGCGTACCCGCCATCGCGGTCGGCATCGACCGCGGCGCTCGCGCGTCCGCCGCCTCTGTCGAGGGCGCGTCCGGCGCCAGCGTCCTCCGGGTCAACGGCTGGAACGTCACGGTGCGCGAGGACGATGGCGAGCACGATTTGGCTCGCGCGTTTCGCGCCCTGCTCAGCGCCGTGCGCGAGAATATCCCCTCCCTCGGGGCGCAAGCGGTCGACGTGGAGGCGGACTTGCCGCCCGGAGGGGGGCTCGGCTGCTCCGCGGCCATAGGCGTCGCGATCGCGCGCGCCCTGGACCCCCGCGCGTCGGATGAGGCGTTGCAATCGTGGGCGATGGCCTGGGAGCGCGTCTTTCACGGCAACCCGAGCGGAGTCGATGCGGCAGTGAGCGCGCGCGGTGGGTGCCTCTTCTTTCGCAAGGGCGAGGGTTTCGAGCCGGTGCGCTCGCGAGCCGCGCTCCACCTGTGCGTCGGGCATTGCGGCGTCGCCTCGAGCACCCGAACGATGGTCGACGCCGTCGCCGCCCTGCGCGCGCGCAGGCCCGAGGTCGTCGCGAAGACGTTCGCCGGCATTCGTGCGCTGGTCTGCAACGCCCGCCTCGCGATCGAGGCCGGCGACCGGTTCGCCCTGGGCCGGCTCATGGACCTCAACCAGATGCTCCTGAGTGGCCTCTACGTATCCACGCCGGAGATCGAGCACATGTGCGCGCTGGCGCGAGATGCCGGCGCGCTCGGCGCCAAGCTCACCGGGGCCGGCGGTGGGGGGAGCGTCGTGGCCTTGGTCCCCACCGCGGCCGCGGCGGACACGGTGCTGGCGGCGTGGAAGTCGGAGAAGTTCGAAGGGTTTGCAACGTGCGTCGCGCCGGAGTCCCGCGCGCGAGTGCTGGAGAGCGAGACCGCACCATGAAGGGGCAAGCCGTCGCAATCGCGCATCCGAACGTCGCGCTGTCCAAATACTGGGGAAAGCGCGAAGGGGAGGGCAACGTACCCGCCGTTCCGAGCCTCTCCGTGACGCTCGACGGCTTGTCGACGCGAACGCAGGTGCGCTGGCACTCCGAGCTCCCGGGTCACCGCGTCCTCCTGGGTGGCCGCGAGCTGCCCCGCGCTGAGGCCCAGCGGATGAACGCGCTGCTCGACCGCGTGCAGGTGGCGGCAGGTTTGAGCGAGTTCGCAGAGGTCGAATCGAGCAGCGATTTCCCCGTAGCGAGCGGGCTCGCGTCGAGCGCGTCGGGGTTCGCGGCGCTGGCGCTTGCCGCGGTCAGGGCGGCGGAGCTCGACTGGGATGCATCGCGCGTGAGCGACCTGGCCCGGCGCGCTTCGGCGAGCGCCGCCCGCAGCATCTACGCAGGATTCGTGGAGCTCGACGGCGCCATCGCGCGACCGGTGGCTCCGCCGGAGTATCTGCCGCTCGTCGTCCTCGTGTGCGTCACGACCGAGGCCCCCAAGACGATCGGCTCCACCGAGGGAATGCGGCTGACGATGGAGCGCAGCCCGTACGCCCGCGCATGGCTCGAGGAAGCGCCGCGGTTGCACGAGCTCCTGCGCGAAGCGCTGCTGGCGCGGGACTTCGATCGCGTCGGTCAGCTCGCCGAGGCCAGCGCGCTGGCCATGCACGCGAGCGCGATGGCGGCGGGGGTGATGTACTTCAGCGGCGCAACGCTCGGCGCGCTCGACGCGGTGCGCGCGCTGCGCGGGGCCGGCATGCGTGTCTACGCGACGATGGATGCGGGCCCGCACGTGAAGGTGCTCGCCCTTCCAGCGGACGCCGAGCACGTCCGATCCACGCTGGCGAGGGTGCCCGGGGTCCTCCGCGTGATCGACTCGCGGCCGGGGCAGGGCGCTTCGGTGGTGAACGGAAGGCGGGCGCCGTGAAGGTCGTCGCCCCCGGCAAGCTGGTGCTCACGGGAGCCTACGCCGTGCTCGAGGGCGCACCGGCAATCGTCGCGGCGGTCGATCGGCGCGCGGTTGCAGATACCGCCGATCCCGCCGACGTCGATACGCGGGCCCTCAGCGACGGGCGGGGGAACAAGCTCGGGCTAGGTTCGAGCTCGGCATCGCTGGTGGCATCGCTCGGCGCCCGCGCCGTGCTGCGAGGGGACGATCTTCGCGACGGAGCGGTGCGCGCAGGCCTTTTTCGCGCCGCGCGCGACGCCCATGCGCGGGCGCAAGGAGGCGGTAGCGGGGCGGACGTCGCGGCAGCCGTGCACGGAGGCGTGCTGCGCTATTCGGTGAACGTTCGAGACGGTCGGGAGGCTCTCGTTCGAGGGGTGCGGCTTCCGGCGGGCCTCGTCTGGGCTGCGTTCTGGAGCGGCGCGAGCGCACGTACGAGCGATCTCGTCGCCCGTGTTCACTCGCGGCGCGCCCGCGAACCGAATGTCCTCTCCGAGCTTCACCGCTTGGCTGTCGTCGCGGCGAGCTGCGTCGATTCCGACGACGCGCGAGGCTTCGTCTCTGCTGCGCGCGAGTACGGCCGAGCGCTCGACGCGCTGGGGAGAGCGGCCGATGCGCCCATCGTTCCCCCGGCGTTCGCCGAGCTCGCAGCTTCGGCGGCCGACGAGGACGCGGCCTTTCTGCCGTCAGGCGCGGGGGGAGGGGACGTGGCGGTCTGGCTATCGACCGTGTCGCCGTCGCCAGCCTTCGCAGCGCGGGCGGAGGCCCTCTCCATGCGTCCGCTCCAGCTACACCTCGACTCCGACGGAGTCCGCATCCAGGCGCCATGACGCGCGCCTCCGGCACGTCTGGAGGGCGGGCGAAACCCGAAGACCGAAAGAACCGCAAACGATGGCCCGAACCTCCCGACTGCCTGGCTTCTACAAGGTAACCGTTCAAGAGAGACGCGCCCTCGTGGGAGACGCGACGGGCGCCGATCCGGCGGAGATCGAGCGCGCGCTCGCGGATGGTGGCCTCGAGGCGGACACCGCCGACAAATTCGTCGAGAACGTGCTGGGTACGTACGCGCTGCCGTACGGCGTGGCGCTCAACGTGCGGGTCAACGGGCACGATCACGTCGTGCCCATGGTCATCGAGGAGCCCAGCGTCGTCGCGGCGGCGTCGAACGCGGCGAAGATGGTGCGCGCCGGCGGCGGATTCGTCGCCGATGCGGATCCTCCTCACATGATCGCCCAGGTACAGCTCTACGACGTGCGCGATGCGCATGGCGCGGCCGCGCGGATCCGAGCGCAGGCGCCGGAGATCGTTCGCCTCGCCGATCAGGCCATCGCGGGACTCGTCTCGCGAGGCGGGGGCGCCCGGGGTGTGGAGGCGCGCGTGCTCGCCGAGGACATCGTCGTCGCGCACGTGATCATCGACTGCAAGGACGCGATGGGAGCGAACCTCGTCAACGGCGTCGCGGAAGCGGTCGCGGGGCGCATCGCCGCGATCGCGTCTGGCGGCGGAGGGGAAAGCTGCAAGGTCGGCCTCCGCATCCTGTCCAATCTGGCGGACAAGCGCTGCGTGCGCGTCTCGTGTCGTGTCCACGGCGACGAGCTCGCGACCGACGAGATGTCCGGCAGCGCCGTCATCGACGGCATCGTGAATGCCTCGCGTTTCGCCGAGCTGGATCCGTACCGTGCGGCGACCCACAACAAGGGCATCATGAATGGCGTCGACGCCGTGGTGATTGCCACGGGCAACGACTGGCGCGCCGTGGAGGCGAGTGCACACGCGTTTGCCGCCCGAACGGGCAAGTATCAGCCTCTCGCCGTGTGGCGCCGCGACGGCGATGCCGTCGTCGGGCGTCTCGAGCTGCCCCTCGCGCTGGGTACCGTCGGCGGCACCTTGCGGGTGCACCCGGCGGCGAGGGCGACCGATCGCGCATGGAGGCCCATGTGTCCCCTCTGAATGC
>CALKVG010000667.1 GCA_937998045.1 uncultured Myxococcales bacterium | reverse complement strand
GAGCTGCGCCGGCCTCGCGGACGGCTCCCGCGTCGACCTGGCCGTTCGCCGCCCGAAGCGCCAGGACCCCGACGCGCAGCGCCGACAGTGCGTATCGCTGCCGGTCGTCTCCGTCGGTGTGCCGGCGCAGCTCGGCGATGACGTCGGGGTCGGACACCTCGAGCGTGAGGACCAACGGCGCCGGCGACGCGGTCGGCCGCGGACGTACGGTCTCGAGCGGGAGCTGCACCGCCGCAAGCGTTCTTGCCGCCTGTTCCATGGCTGCGTCTCGACTGCTCGTATGTTTAGCATGCTCGAGCAGTGTGCGACCAGAAAGGTTGCGAGCGAGGGCCGCTACCGGATGGATCCTCGAAGCTTTTCGGCGATACCGCAGTACCGCTCGACGACGCGCGACACCGCACGGGCGAGCAGATCCATGGAGCCGACCAGCACCACCGAACGGCGCGCGCGGGTGATGGCTGTGTAGACGAGCTCGCGGGTGACAAGAGGTAGGTCACGCTCGGGCAAGACGACCAGCACATGGTCGAACTCCGAGCCCTGGGCCTTGTGGACCGTCATCGCGAAGGCCGGGCTCACATCGGCCAGGGCGTCGAGCGGGTGGGCCTCGAAGGACGCCTCGGGCGTGCCGTTCCGCCGAAACACCGCGAGGAGCGCGGGGGCGTCCTCGCCATGCCCGGCGCGTACGACGATTCCGGGGTCGCCGTTGTAGAGCTGGCGCTCGTAGTCGTTGCGCTCGACGACGAGCGGTGCGCCGGCGCTGGGCCGTGGGGTCCGCCGCCAGCGCGATGCGCGCGACCGAGCGCCGTACAAGCGCGCGAGCATGCGCTCATTGATGGCCTCCACGCTGGTCGCGAGACCCGCTGCGCGCGTCGCGCACAAGACGCGCGATCGCGCGTAGACGTCGAAGAGCGCACCCAGGTCGCGGCTCTCGTCGGGGTCGACGACGTCGCCGTGCGCCCGGAAGGTGCGCGTTGCGCGGGCGGGGAAGCCCTCCATCGACGCGAACCGCGTCTGCCACCACGCGTCCAGCACAGCCTCCCCGGTCGCTTCCCAAGACGCGGCGAGGTGCTCGACGCCCTCGAACCGGAGCTCCCGGACGCTCGCGCGCGTCGCGACCGCCTCGGCGAACGTCGCATCCGTCCTCCCTGCATTGACCGCCCCGGCAGCGGCGACGATGCGCCGCGCACTCGGCTCGCGGGCGACCCGCAGGTTGACGGTCAGGCGAACGGCGCCGAGCGCCGAGCAGAGATCCCGGAAGACAGCGCCCGCTTCGACCGACGGGAGCTGATCGGCGTCGCCCAGCAGTACGAGGCGCGCGTCCGACCGCAGCGAGCGCACCAGGCGATCCATCATGGCGAGGTCGACCATCGAAGCCTCGTCGACCACGACAACCCGATGAGGCATGCGGTTGTTCTCGTGGTGGGCGAAGCGAGCGGTTTGCGGAGACCAGCCGAGCAGGCGATGCAACGTCTGCGGCGGAGGAACGGCCTGCGCGAGGGCGACGTCCGCCATGTCGCGAGCCGCCGACGCGAGCCCGGTGCGCAGCGACTCCTGCAGGCGCTGCGCGGCCTTTCCGGTCGGCGCCGCCACGGCGATGCCGTCCAGCCGCTCGCCAAGCCATGACAGTGCGCGGACGAGCGCTACGACGATGGTGGTCTTGCCGGTGCCGGGGGCCCCGGTGATGAGCGCGACGGAGCTCCCGAGCGCTTGCTGCACGGCGCGCTTCTGCTCGTCCGTCAGCGGCGGCGGGCCGGCGGTCACCGCGGCGACCGCGCGACGAAGCGCGCGGGGATCTCGGCCGGCGGGCGCTTGCGCGACTCGCTCGCGAATGCGAGCGCTGAAGCGCTCCTCCAGGACGTACATGCGCTCGGCGTAGAGCCAGTCCCCGTCGAGCAGGAGGGGTTTGCGTTCGCCCGGCCGCCCGATGACCTGCAAGAGCGGGTCCGCGGCAGCGCCGGCGCGCACGCGCTCGAGCACGGCCATGGCGGCGCGAAGCGCGGTGGGCATTCCGGCCAGCGCCAGGGCCGATGCGAGCTGCGGCTCCTGCAGAAGGAGACGCGTGCTACCCGCACGCGTGGCGGCCATGCTCGCTGCCGCGAGCGCGGCGACGCCGGCCTCGTCGTCCGGCGCGAGGCCACGAGCGCATCTCCCGATCTCCCAGCCCAGATACCACGGCTCGAACTCGTCTTCGGGGACGGCGAGCGAGACGTCGGACGCCTCGCCGGCCGCCGCCTGGAATCTCAGGCGCGCGGTTCCGAGCGGAGTGAGTCCGCTCACGCGCCCCTCCCGCGGTAGCTGCGTGCGCGCAGCGCGAGCTCGGAGGCGAGCAGGTCGCCCCAGCTCGGGCTAGCGGACCACAGGCCGCGGCCGTCGGCGTCCAGCCCGCGCAAGAAGCAATAGACCAGCCCCCCGAAGCGCGCCGTGTACTGCTCGGGAGTCCCTACGCCGAGGAGTTTCACGACAGCCAGCGAGTACAGCGTCACTTGGTCGACGTAGTGCTCGCGCACGTGGCGCGCGAGGTCGCCCGGCTCGTACGAACGGAGGGAGTCGCTCTTCCAGTCGACGAAGTAGGTCAGGCCGTCGTGCTCGAACGCCACGTCGAGCGAGCCGCGCACGTAGCCGCGGTGGTCATCCCCCGGGATGGGAAAGACGAACTCCATCTCGCGAACGAGCCGCGCAGCCGAAGCGAGGCCGGCGATGCGCCGTCCGCCGGGGAGAGCGATGGGCGTCGTGTACGCTGCCCATACGAGACTCTCCGCGTGTCCGCGCTGCGCGACGTCGATGCGGTGCGTGGCCATCGCTTCGTCGAAGATCGGCGCGACCCGCGCGCGCCACGCCGCGATCCCGTCCCCGGCCGCGAACGAGTCGAGCGGCACGCGCTCGAGCACCTCGTGCAGGAAGATCCCCGACGCGCGCGCGCCGCGTAGCACGGTCGGCGCCGCCTCGTCGGCGACGTCCAACGCCTTCTCAACGCGCCGCTCGTCGGCCGAATCGAATGTCGGCCGCGCCGCTCCCCCTTTCATGCGCGTATACGAAGTCACGATGGCACCCGCGCGTCGCTCGCGGGGACCGGCGTAGAGCGCGGCCTCATCACGGTCCCGAAGGAGACCCATGGGTGGCTCCCCGGGAGCGTCCGTCGCGATGGTCGCCAGCCGCGGCGCCACCGACGATCCTACGACGTCCTCGACGCTCAGCCTGGGCGGCTGCTGCCGCGCGAGCTCGACGATGCGGCGGTTGACGATCTCGTACGGGCCGCGGAGCGTGCGAGCCTCGCCCCGCTGACGCTTGCTCTTGCCGGTCCCGTCCTCGACCGCGCAGGGCAAAACCAGCCGGCCCTTCGCGCGCGTGAGCGCCACGTACATCAGGCGTTGCTCCTCCTCGCGCTCTTCCTGCTTCACGCGCGCGTCGACGTCGGCGTCCTCGAGCGTGCCCACCCAGGCGAGGCGCGCGCTGCCGTCGTGATAGATGCGCACTTTGTCGCCCGGCGGCTGCGTGAACCCGCCGGCCACGAAGACGACGCTGGCCTCCAGTCCTTTGGATTTGTGAATCGTCATGATCTGGACAGCGCGGCGATCGCTCTCCAGCCTCTGCACGTTGCCCTCGAGATCCAGGGGGAGGCGGGTGCCCGCGATGAGCCCGGCCAGCGCGTGAATCAGGTCTCGCAGGGACGCGTGCGTACGATGCGCGTGCTCGAGGAGCAGCTCGAGGATGTGCAGGTAGTTGGTCAGCTCGCGCTCGCCGTCGGCAAAGAAGATCTCGCGGCGAACGATGCCGGACTCCCGGACGATGCTCTCGAACAGCCGCTCGAAGTCGCGCGCGTCGGCGAGCGCCTTCCAGGCGTGAAGGCGCGCGAAGAGCGGGTGGCTCGCGGGCAACTGGCGACCGCGCTCGAGGGCCGCCAGTGGCAGGCCGAAGAAGGGGGTGAGCCACGCAGCGAGCCGCCGCGCGCGATCGCCGGGGTCCTCGATCGCGACGAGCAGCGTGCAGACCTCCTTGGCCTCGTCGGTCCTGAACAGGCCGTCCTCCTTGTAGAAGGCGTGCGGGATCCCGGCCTCGCGCAACGACGCGCCGAGCAGCCGTCCCTCGCGCGCGTTGCGCGTCAGGACGAAGATGTCGCTAGGGGCCAGCGGCGCGCCGTTCAACCTCCAGGGGCGCGACGGGTCGGTGATCGAGAGAATCTCGCGCGCGACGATCGTGCCCAGGAGGGGGAGCGGCAGCGCCTCGCCGCTCCCGGAGGGGAAGCGGAGGGCGTGCACCGGCGCGACGGCGCGACCGTCGCCGTCCACGAGCGTCGATTCGGGACGGGCGCAGGCGACCGGCGTGTACGTGACTTCGCCGGAGAAGATGGGCTCGGGAGCGAGCGGATCGAAGATGGCGTTGAGGGCGTCGACGAGCGCCGCGGTGGCGCGCTGGTTGCGCTCCAGCGTGACGAGGCGCCCTCCCGCGGCGACGACCTCACGCTTGGCGCGAAGGTAGGTGTCTACGTCGGCGCCGCGAAATCGGTAGATGGACTGCTTCGGGTCGCCGACGAGGCACACGACGCTGCGGGCGCCGGGGGGCTCGAAGAACGCTCGCCGGAAGATCGACCACTGCGTCTCGTCGGTGTCCTGGAACTCGTCGATGAGCGCGTACCGCCAGCGCTCACGCATGGCGTCGGCCAGCTCTCGACCGCCCGGCCCTCGGAGCGACTCGTCGACGAGCTCGAGCATGTCGTCGAAGTCGTACTGACCGGCCTCGCGCTTTCGTCGTGTGAGCTCGCGCTCTACCGTACCGAGCAGCGCTTGCGCCAGCGCCGCCTCGAACGGCGGCGTGGCTCGCGCCAGTTGAACGGCCGCGGCGCCGAGACGAGCGGCGGACCCAGGGCGCGGCGGCGACGCGGTCAGCTTCTCGAGCACGTACTTGAGCTCCAACGAGCCCGCCTCCAGCACGAAAGCGGGAGCGCTGCGGCGCTCGCGTGCTCGCTCGACCGCATCGGCAACCCGATAGAGCTTTTGCGCCAGGGATTTCGCCGTGTTCGCCGGCATGCCCCAGCGCTGCATCTCCGCCTGGTTGGACAAACGGCGAGCGTCGTCCGCAGGAAACCCCTCGAGAGCGGCGTCCAGGGCGGCAGGGTCGAACGGGGGACGAAGCTCGCCTCTTCCCTGCACGCACCTCCAGAGGAGGTCCTCGATGGCGGCGACCGTCAATCCGGTACCGAGCGCCGCCTCGAGCCAGGGGGCGCGCCGCGGGTCGCAGGCCACGTCACGGCGCAGCGCTTCGCGCATCGCCCGCCCGAACGCGTCGCGGCCGTCGATGTGCTGCTCGTCGAAGAGGCGCCCGCTCGCGAACGCGTTCTCGCGCAGGACCCGCTGGCAAAAGGCGTGGATCGTCGCGATCGTCGTCGAGTCGAAGGCGTGCAGCGCGCGCGCGAGGCGCTCCCGAGCTCCCGCGTCGAGCGTCCAGAAGTCGCCGGCGCGCACCTGTTCCGGAGACGCGAGCTCGGCGCGATGGGCGAGGAGCTGCTCGAGCTTGGCGCGAAGCCGGGTGCGAAGCTCGTTGGTGGCCTTCTCGGTGAAGGTCACGACCAGGACGCGATCCAGCGTCACGTCCGTCGAGAGAAGGAGCTCGACGACGACGTGCTCGAGAGTGAACGTCTTGCCGGTACCCGCCGAGGCTTCGATGACCACGTGCCGGTCGAGCGGGACGTCCCGCAGGACGGAGGGGCGGGCGACGAGACGACACGTCTCCGGCTCCGCCGGAGCGTGGTCGAAACCCGGCGGCGCGTTCACGGCGTCTCCTTTCGCTTCGCGAACCACGCGCCGAAGCGCCGGGCGATCATCGACCGGGCACGGGCCTCGTCCGGCACGGGATACTCGTGAGGACGCGGCACCGGCCCGTAGGCCGACCGGAGGGTCATCGGGCCCGTTCGGTCCCGCAAGCGGTCGCGCGCCTGCTCGAGCCACGGCACGATCGGACTGCGTGGATCGACGCGCTGGCGCGCGAAGATCGCCTCGCAGGGGAAAAAGTACGCGTGGGGACCGCCCAGCAGCTCACGCGCGACTTCGCGGAGCCACACGATCGCCTCGTCCTGCGACAGGGGCGCAAACTCGCTGCGCTCGGTCAGCGCCTCTTCGTTCGTGGCGACCACGAGCATCGAGGTGTGCGCCTCCCCGCCCATTCCCGTCGCCGAGAGGACCGCGTGATCGACGAACGCCCGTAGCGCCGAGCGCTCCCTGCCGGCGCGCATCCAGGGGTCGTCCCGCTTCTCCTGCGCGCGGCGGAGCAGCGTCAGCGACGTGCGGACGTGCGCCGCGAACGGGAGCGCGCGCCCGACGATCTCCACCCGCACGATGCGTTCGACCTCGCGCTCGTCGACCAGGGCGACGTCGAGCAGGAGCGGCTCGTGCGCGTGATCGGCGCGCGCGTGCTCGCCCGCGCGGCCGAAGCGGTGCACCTCGATCTGGTCCAGCGCGATCTGCGCCTTCTCGAGCTCCCAGCGCCAGGCCTCGAGCGTCGCCAGGTGATCGTCGCGCTCGCCGCGCGCAAAGATGCCTGAGGGTCCCGTGCAGCGCAGCTCGCGTTCGCGGACGACCGCGTCGTACGCCTGGTCGAGGGACCCGCCGCCACTGGCCGCGTTCAGGAGAACCTCGCGCAGAAGAAGAGTCTCGTCGCGCACGTCCGTCTCGAAGGGCTCGTCCTCTCGGGCGAGGATGTCGTCCTCCTCGGTCTCGTCGAGACCCACGCGAAAGCGCGCCCAGCCCTGGAGGGGGAACTCGAGGAACTTCACGAGGGCGTACATGGGGACGACGACGCGCTCGTCGGGCGGGGGTGGGACCGCCGGAGGCAGGCGCGAAAGCCCCAGGCTCTCGGCGACCGCGTTCCAGGCGACGTCTTGCTCGGCGAGCGCTTGCAGCTGCCCGAGCTCGCAACGGATCCGACGCCCTTGCAGGTTGTTGCGAAGCGCGAGCGCGCGCGCCTCGGCGCGCGCCTCCGGGATATGAACCCGAAGCGCACGGTCTTCGTCGGGCGATCCCGACGCAGCCGCGAACAGATCGGGAAAGTACCGGGGGTCCCACCGGCGCAGCGGGTGACGCAGCCTCACGGCGGACAGGTCGCGGACGTAGCCGCGCTCGATCGTATGCAAGAGCTCCTGGACCACCGAGGACGCGGCGAGCGTGTCGCCCGTGAGCGGATCGCGCGAGACGTAGGACACGTACAGACGGTCGCGGGCGCACAGAAGAAGCTCGAGGAAAGCGTACTTGTCGCGCTCGCGCGCGGTCACGTCGCCGGGCTGTCGGCGAGCCCAGCGCAGGTCGAGCGAGTCGTCGGCATCGGAGGAGGGAAAGCGACCCTCCCCGAGTCCACACACGAAAATCGACCGCATCGGAACGGCGCGCATCGCGGCGATGCGCGAGACGACCACGCCGGTGCCGCCCCGCGCGCTCGAGGTCCCGCCGATGCGCGCGCGCGCGAGCTCGCTCGCGATGCGATACGGCACGCTCTTGCCACCGACGTCGACGTCGGCGAGGGAGTGCAGACGCCGAAGGCACTGCCCGAGGGCCTCGGCGTCGTCGTCGGTGGGCGGCGCGACGTACGTCTCGACGAGCGTGACCAGGAAGTTCGCCCATTCCTTCGTCGTGAGGAGCGCATCGCGAGCGAAGCGCGCGTCCGCAATCAGCGAACGAAGGAGGACGCCGAAGGCAGCCGCGTCACGAAGCTCGGCGGGCGCCACCTCGAAGGGGACGTACTCGTCTGGGCCGAGCGCCAGAGGCGCGCGGGCGCCGCTGCCGTCGCCGGCCATGAAGGCGCCGAGCGCGAGCCGCCGAAGGCCCTGATCCCAGTTGAACAGGTCGCGCTCGATGTACGTCCGTGCGTGGTCGGCGCGGTCCGCGCCGTGCACGACGCCCAGCGCGTCCGACCAGGAGAGCCACCGATTCGGATCGACGTCGTCGAGGTTCGCGACGACCGCCGGGTGAACGGCGAGCCTCAGAAGCTCCTGGCGCGTGAAGCGCCCGAGCGGCAGCGCGAGGAGAAGGTCGACGGCCTCGACGACCCGGCTCTCGCCTCGGGTCGCGACGCCCACGATCTGGTGCGGGATGCCGTGAGCTTCCCCGAAGACGGCCGGCAAGTGCGCCAGGTAGGATGCGACTTCCCCGTCCGGAACGAAGACGCCGATCTCGTCGAAGCGCAGCGTCTCGTCGTGGAGAATGAGCTCCCAGATTTCGCTGGCGACGGCCTCGAGCTCGCGGCGGACGCTCGCGTGCTCCAGGACGCGCAAGCTCTGGTCGCGCAGGAACGAGAACCGCGGGTCGACGGATCCCCGCGCGGGCACCCGGTGCAAGAGGTCGCGCTTCAGCTCCCCGAGGAGCGTCCCGCGCGGCGGCTCGACGAACCGATCGTCGTGGTCGAAGCCGGCGGCAGCGTCGAGCGCGCGCACGTGCTCGCGGCCGGGCCTGTCTCTTATACACATCTCCGAGCCCACGAGA
>CALKVG010000666.1 GCA_937998045.1 uncultured Myxococcales bacterium | reverse complement strand
GCATCGGAGAGCTGCCGAGCGCGCAGGTTGTGGCCATTCATCCCGGGCATGAGCAGGTCGAGCAGAATGATGTCCGGCAACGGACCGGGCTTGTTCAGCTCGTCCCACGCCTCGATCCCGTCGGCCGTCGCGATCACGTCGTGCCCGCCGTCCTGCAAGGCGAGCCGAAGCACATCGCGCAGGTCCCTGTCGTCCTCGATGAGGAGTATGCGCACCGGAGAGTGGCTCTATTGAAGCGCGGCGTGCCGCCCGGCGCCAGTGCCCTTTCCAGATCGGAAAGCCGCCGCTCAGAGGGCGCCGGCGCTGCCCGTTTTGTCCGGGATGATCTGAACGCGCCTCTGCGGCTCCTCGCCCATGCTCTCGGTGCGAACGCCCTTCATGTCGCGAAGCGCCATGTGGACGATGCGCCTCTCGCGGGCGCTCATCGGGTCGAAGGTGATCACCTTGCCCTCGGTGGCCACCCGCTGGGCGAGGCGGCGCGCCATCTGCGCGAGCTGATCCTCGTGGCGGGCGCGGTAGCCCTCGGCGTCGACGATGACGTGGCGCCGCGGCTCACCCGGGCGGACGACGACGCGCGCGGTGAGGTACTGGATCGCGTCGAGCACGTTCCCCTTCTTGCCGATGATGCGACCCGCGTCGGGGCCCTCGATTTCGATGCGGATCTCGTCGGGCGTCCCCTCGCCGTCGTCCGGCGCGAGATTCACCTCGACGTTCATCTGCATGCGATTGGCCAGTGTTCTTACGAAGGAGAGCGCCTTGCGCGTCTGCGCGTCGAGCGTCGCCTCGTCCACCTTCTCCACTTGCTGCTCAGACACGAGCCTTTCCCTTTCGTAGCGCGGGAGCGGGCGCACCCTTTCCCGGTTTGTCCGTCTTGACCACGATGTCGCCCGCCTTCGCGGGCGCGGGCGCGCCCGGCCCTTCGGGCGGCGCTCCTGCGCGTGGGAACAGCTTCTCGACGACGAGCTGCTGCGTGATGCCGAGGAGGCTGTTCGTCAGCATGTAGACCCCGAGCGCCGCCGGCAAAAAGAGCATCATCACCGTGAAGATGCCCGGCATCAGCCACGTCATCATCTTCTGCTGAACGGGATCCATTCCCTGCTGCGGCACGATGCGCTGCTGCACGATCATCGCCACGCCGAGCACGAGAGGCAGGATGAAGTACTTATCCGGGGCCGACAGGTCCGAAAACCACAGAAACCTCGTGTGATAGAACTCGACGGCGGTCTGCAACGTCGCGTAGAGCGCGAACCAGATCGGCATCTGCACGAGCGCCGGCACGCACCCGCCGAGCGGGTTGACCTTGTGCTTGCGCCAGAGCTCCATCATCGCCAGGTTCTTCGCCTGCGCGTCGTCCTTGAACTTCGCGTTCAGGGCGTCGATCTCCGGCTTGAGGCGGCGCATCGCCACCGCGCTCTGGATCTGCTTCCACGTGAGCGGGAAGAGCACGGTGCGCAGGCCGAGCGTCAGGACGATGATCGCGAGGCCCCAGCTCTGCATCGTGATGTGCGCGTGGATCCACGTGATGACCGACACGAGGAACTTCGCGACGAACGAGAAGGTGCCGAGGTTGATGAGATCCTGCAGGCGCGGCTTGCCGCCGGCGGCGCGCAGGAGCACGTTTCGCTCCTTCGGCCCGAAGAAGGCGATCTGCCGGTAGCTCGCCGACTCCTTCGGCCCGAGCTGGCGCGCGGGGTAGGTGAGGCGCGCCTTGTACACGTCGCCCGCCTGCTCGTCGTCGGGCTTCTGCGCGCCGCTGAACCACTGCTCGTCGAGGAGGTCGCAGGACGGCTTGCTCCCGCCCTCGGCGGCGCTCAGGTCGAGCGGGACGAGCGCCTGCGCGAAGTAGTAGTTCGCGATGGCCGCGTATCGGTCGACGAGCGGTTCGGAGAACCAGTCGCTATTGAACTCGTTCGCGTTCTTGTTCAGGCGCTTCACTTCGTCGTCGCGTGCGCACTCCAGGTTGGTCTGGAAGGGCGACACGCGACCGAGCCTTCCCTTGACCTCGGCGTTGGTCCGGTAAGCGAACGCCTCGATCGACGCGACATGGTTCTTCGGGGAATCGGCCAGGTTGGTGATGGTCGTTTCGACGTCGATCTCGAAAGGGCGCGTCCCCGCGGTGAATGTCTTGACGATGCGAACGCGCTCCGGCTTCTCGTACGTGAATCGGCAGCCTTTGTCGCCGAGGCGTTCGAGCTGCCAGTTGAAACGATCGTAGGCGACCTGGTCGTCGGGCGACGGCGCGCTTCCGGGCGTGCGGAACAGCGTGCGCAGGTTGCGCCAGCGCTCGATGTCGGGTGTCGTCGACATGTCGCGCGCGTCGCTGTTCGCGTAGCTCGGGTCGGTCAGCCGAAAGTGGGTCAGGCCGGCGCCGCGGCTCGACAGGTCGGCTTCGTAACGAATGCCCGCGATCGTGCAGATGTCGCCTTCTGCTGGAGGCGGGGGGGCAGGCTGCCCCGGGACGGTGTCGATCACGTCGGGGGCGAAGCCGGGAGCATCGACGTACGCCTCGGGGGGGAGCGCCTGGTGGTGCTCGCTGGCCTTGCGCCCGAAGAAGAACCAGTAGCCACCGAAGAAGATGGCCGCGATGAGGATCCAGCGAGTGACCGAGTTGCGATCCATGAGTCCTTTAGGCCGTGCCCCGCCCGCAGTCAGCGCCGCTGTTCAGCGCGACGGGAGGGGTCGAGATGGCGGCCGTGGCTTGCTGCTTCGATGCGGAAAGATCCTCCGGTCCCGCGGTCACGCCCCCGACGGGGGGCCGCCCGAGTGGGCGACGTGGAGCGGGAGGGGGGTCGTAGCCCCCCGGATGAAACGGGTGGCACTTACACAGGCGCACGACCGAAAGCAAGCTGCCCCGCAGGGCGCCGTGTGCCTCGAGGCAAGCCACCGCGTAGCGCGAGCAGGACGGTTCGAACCGGCACACGTTGCCCCAGAGCGGCCTTAGAAGCGGCGAGACTATCTGCTGATAGAGCTTCACCACAACGACGAGGAGCCGAGCCATCCTGGTTCTCGTTCTGGGTTCTCCGTTGGGGGTCCGCGTCGGGGGGGTCTGGCGTCGGCGCCGAGTGCTTTGCCGGACACCGCGCTTGGCTACGAGCCGTCCGGGCCAGGATGATGCGAGGAGGCCGCGCGCGCCAGCGCTTCCGCCGCACGTTTCTTAAGCAGCGCCTCGACCTTCCGCCACTCGGCCTGCACCTCGGCCAGCCCCAGCTCGTGCGCGCCGGGGCGCGCAATCACGACGAGGTCGACCCCGTCCGGCAACAGATCCGGCCAGTTGCGAAAGCATTCGCGGCACAGCCGTTTGACGCGGTTCCGCGAGACCGCGATCCCTACCTTGCGTCCGACGACGACACCCAGGCGGGCACGCCGTGGCGGCGGAGGCTGCGGTGCAACGAGGAGCGTGAAGTGCGGCGTTCCGACCCGCCTTCCCGATCGCTGCGCCCGGGCAAACTCCGGATGCCGGCGCAGCCTGCGGCTGGGCCCGAAGGAGAGCGGCAAAGCCGCGCTACTTCTTGTAGATGGTCGGCACGAGGCGCTTGCGGCCCTTCCGGCGCCGGTTCTGCAGCACCTTGCGGCCGCCCCGGGTCGACATGCGGGCGCGGAAGCCGTGGGTGCGTGCCCGACGGACGTTGTGGGGTTGGTACGTGCGCTTCATAACGATCCTCGATGGCGGTCGCGTGCCGGGCGTGCGCCAGGGCTACGCGACTGCGGGGGCCGGAGAAGAGCACCGGGCAGCGCAGTCGTCAAGTCGGCCGCGCGCGAGGGCTCGCGGGGGCGGGTCGCCGCGCCGCATAGCCCGAGGATAGCCGCTCCGAGATACAGGGGACGCAGGCGCCCTCCCTTCCACATCGGATCCCATTCGTTTCTGTTCCATGGCCTCGCGCTGGCGAGCGCCCGCGGCTGCCCCGTCGTGGCGCGATCTCCTGCGACGGCGCGACGGCGCGAGGGCGCGATGGGACGAGGGCGCGATGGCACGACAGCCATCGCCCTTTGTTGCTTTGTCGCGGCGGGCGCGCGCTTTTTCTGGCCATACACGCGGGACAGGTGTTTCATCACCATTGCGTTTATAGCGGCCGCACTGCAATGCCAGGCCCCTGGCCCGAGCAACCGGAGCGACGACCAAGATGTCACGGTTTCCTTTGCGGTTCGCGCTCTGCGCGGCCGCCGCCCTCTCGGCGTTCGGCGCTTCCCGGAGCGCCCATGCCCAGCAGCAGACCTTCCACCTCGATCGCCTGGAGGTCCCCGGCGCCCCGGACGACGGCCTCATTCTCTTCCGTCCCGAGACGCGCAAGGGCGCCATCGTCTACGCGCAGCTCGGGCTCGGGTTCGCCCTCAATCCCTTGCGCATCGGCAACATCACGAGCGATCCCGACGCGATCCGGAACTCGCCGGGCGACGTCATCACGACGCAGTTCTCGACGTACATGTCCGCCGGCGTGCAGCTCCTGGAGCGCCTCTCGCTGGGCGCCACGTTCCCCGTGGCCTGGATCGAGACCGGCAACCAGCAGGTCATCCCCAACGCGTTCGGCAGCTCCTCGGCCTACACGAACTACACGACGACGGGCCCCGCGGTGGGCGATCTGCGGCTGGACGGGCGTTACGTCCTCTGGCGCAGCGAAGACCAGCGACAAGCGTTGGGCTTGCAGCTGAGCGTATGGGTGCCCACGGGCGCCGGCTCCTCGACGAACTTCGGCGGCGACGGGCCGAACCTCGGCGCCATGCCGATGGTGACCTACGAGTGGACGCCGCCCCACTTCGTCACGCTCGTCGGCAACCTGGGCGCAGCCTTCCGCGCCGATCACTCACTCAACGACCCGGCAGGCCATTACGGCCCGGCGAACGGCCTCGGCGTCGGCAGCGAGCTCCGCTGGGCGATCGGCGCGTTCTTGCCCATCCAGGGGGACAAGTACCGCGTCGGCGCCACCATCTTCGGGCAGACCGGCATCGTGAACACCGACGTGACCGGTCCAACGTTCTTTACCGCGCAGAACACGCCCATCGAGTGGAACATCGAGGGCCGGATGCGCTACCCGAAGATCGGCTGGGAGAACTTCTACATCGGCCTCGGCGCCGGCTCGTTCCTCTCGAACGGCTACGGCGCGCCGGACTTCCGCATGGTGGCCCTCGCGGGCACTTATTTCCCGATCGAGGACACGAACCCGCAGTCGCCGGAGGCTCGCGCGCGCGTGCACGCCGTGATCCACGAGTCGCTGAAGGACACGGACGGCGACGGCATTCCCGACGACATCGACGCGTGCCCGACCGAGCCCGAGGACCACAAGGACCCGGACCCGATGGACGGATGCCCCGCGCCCTCCGATCGCGACGGCGACGGCATCCCCGACGAGTACGACAAGTGCCCCGATCAGCCGGAAGACAAGGACGGCATCGACGATCAGGATGGCTGCCCCGAGGACGACGCCGACCACGACGGCATTCCCGACGCGAAGGACGCCTGCCCGAAGGAGCCCGGCCAGCCGGATCCCGACCCGAAGAAGAACGGGTGCCCGAAGTTCATCAAGCTCGAAGCGGGCGCGGTCCGCGTGCTCCAGCAGGTGCACTTCCAGACGGGCTCCGCGACGATCCTCCCGGACAGCTTCCCGATGCTCCAGGAGATCGTCGACGTGCTCAAGGCCAACCCGAGCATCAAGAAGATGCGCGTCGAGGGGCACACCGACAACCGCGGTGCGGCCGACATGAACCTCGACCTGTCCAAACGCCGCGCCGCCAGCGTACGCGCGTGGCTCGAGCAGCACGGCATCGACGGTGGCCGCCTGGACAGCGAGGGGTACGGGCTTACCAAACCGATCCAGTCGAACGACACCGACGCCGGTCGTGCGGCCAACCGTCGCGTCGAGTTCAAGATCGTCGAGGAGGACAACGGGGGGCCGCCTCGGCCGGCGAAGTAACGGCGTTCGCTCAGCGCAGGTCCGCGAAGAGCTCGACGACCCACGCGTCGCCGCGCTCGTCGCGGGCCACGGCGACGCCGACGTGGTCCGCGGCGGGGCCAAGCATGTTCGCGCGGTGCGAGGGGCTCCACCACTGCGCGCGATGGGCGAGGGCCACGGTGGCGGCGTGCGCGACGTTCTCGGCGGCGACGCGCGGCTCGAGGCCCGCGGCGCGCACGCGATCGAGGGGGCTGCCGTCGCCGCAGTCGTGAGCGAGGGCGTGGCGATCGGCCATGCGGCGCGCGTGGGCGCGAGCGACGGCGTCGAGGCTGGCGTCACGCGCGAGCGGCGACAGGCCGGCAGACGCTCGGGCCGTGGCGAGCATCCGGGCCAGGGCGTCCGCGTCGTTCGCGGCGTCGCCGGGGGCGGCCCCCTGTCCCGGCGCCGATCGCGACGCTTCCGCCTGCGGCGGCTCGGCGTCGGCGAAGACGCTGGCCTCCAGCACCGGACGCGGGCCGCTCGCCAGATCCGCGACGACCTGCACGACGTGTTCGCCCGGGCGATCGGGCGCGAACCGCGCGCGCAGTTCGCTGCCTTCGAGCGCCACCGGAACCGTGCGCGGCGCCCCGTCGGGCCCCGCGACGAACACGCGCACGCCGCGCGCGGCGACCTGCAGGCGGGCCTCGAGAAGGAGCCACTGGCCAGGGCGTGCGCGCGTCGGGAGGGGCGCCAGGTCCGCCAGCGCGTCGACCGTCACGACGGCGAGCACCCGCGTGCCGTCCGCGCGCGACATCGCGGCGACGCCGCAGCGCCGCAGCGCGTCCGACTCGGTCGCCAGCCACGCGTCCAGCTTTCGCAGCGCCGCGCCGGCGTCGAGCCCGATCGCGGTCGCGAGCCAGACGCGAGGCCACGGGTGGGGTTCGCCCGAGGCGCGTTGCGCGAACTCCACGGCGTCGAGGTCACCTGTCGGCAGCCCCTGCAGCTTGCGGCTCGCGGACGCGCGCGCGGCCTCCCGCAGCCCGGCCTCCCCCGGACCGCAGCGCGCGAGTGCGGCGCGCTCGAGCGAGTCCAGCCGCGATTCGTCGAGGGGCGAGGGCGACGCGGTCCAGCCGGACCAGGAGACCGCCGGCTCGTCTGCGGCCGTCGCCGGCGCCGCGCTCACCACGCCGGCGACGAGCCCGAAGCACACCCGCCCAGCGCGCCGCACGGCACCAGGCTAGGCGCGCGACCGTGGCGCGTCACCTTTGCGGCGACGCTCGGCCCGGTAGCCGATGGCGATGCCCGCCCGAAGCCCCACGAGGAACGCCGCGAAGGCGACCAGGGCGACGGTCAGCGGCGGCACGGCGGCTCGGAGG
The DNA here is from genome assembly GCA_937998045.1 of uncultured Myxococcales bacterium. Lineage (GTDB taxonomy): Bacteria > Myxococcota_A > Polyangia > Polyangiales > Polyangiaceae > Palsa-1150. Next base: position 57,952 of record CALKVG010000666.1, on the reverse strand, counting down.
GGTGGTGGCGCACTGCCCGAGTGTCAGTTGATCGTGAAGCTCTTGGCGACCGAGAACGGGCTCCCGCCGAACGCCGGTACGCGCGCACCGCGGAAGCGCGCCGCGACGCACGTCCCGGTGGGCGTGCCTTCGAACGGCGGCCCCGAGATCGTCGCCGATTGCGCGGACCCGTTCGGCGCGAACACGACCACCACGCGGCCGGTTCCGCTGAGGTCACCCTTCTTGCACGACTGCGCGCCGGTGGCGATCGCCGCCAGGCGTGCCTTGGCTTCGCCCATGTTGAACGGGGCGTCGCTCGCGGTCGCTGCAGCGAGCAAGCTGCCGTTCTCTTTCGGCGCCGACTCGTGCGGCGTGCTCGACTTTGCCGCTGCGTGCTCATGCTCGTGCGCGGTGCCACCCATGGACGCGGGGGCCGAACCGCCGCCCTGGCCTCCGCTCGCAGCCGCCGAGTCGCTGGGGGCCGGTTGGTCGTTCTTCGCGACCGATTGCTCCGGGGCGGCTGCGGACGCGGAGGCGGAGGGGGACCCCGACGCCGACTCGGCCGCGGCGCTCGCGCTCGGCTTGTCCTTGTTGTCCGCGGTCTCGTCGGGGCCGCGATGCATCAGCATCATCGCCCCGCCGACGGCCGCCACGACGACGAAGGCGCCCGCGCCGAGGGCGGCGAACACGATCTTCTTGCTGCGCGGGGGTGCGGTCGGCGAGAGGCTCGCTTGAGGCGTGTACTCCTCGATGGGAGGCGCCGACAGCACGGGTGCGGACAGCGACGGACTGAACGCGCCGCCGCCGGCGAGGTTCATGATGTCGTCGATTCGGCTCTGCTTCTTGTCGTCGCCCAGGCCGATCTGCGCGCTCAGCTGTCGAATGTCGATGAGCCCGGAGGCCTCGGCCGACGCGGGCATGGGCTGCGGGCGAACGACGCCCCCTTTGCTCGTCAGCGCGTTCAGCGAGAAGAGCACGCTGTTTTCGTTTCGAGCGCCCGTCAGTTTGTCGCGCGCGCCATCGTCGTGCGGCTGAGGCATGCCCGCCGGCGCGCTCGTCATGACGTCGTCCTCGCCGCCGGCCTGCGCGACGCCGCCGAAGAGATCGGCCGCGGGCGCGCGGCCTGGAGCGCGCCGCGCCGCCGCGGCCGGTGCTTCCGGCGCATGCGACGCACCGGAGCCGTTGCCGCCGCCGTGCGCTCCCGCTGCCGCGTACGCAGGCTGTGCCTGCGGAGCGGTCGCGGCGAGCAGGAACGCGGGGGGATCCTGGACCTTCGTCGCTCCGTCGTCCTCCGGGGGATCGGTCGGGCCCGCGCCTGGAGCCGCCGTGCACGCGGCGTGCAGCTGCGCGATCTCGCGGAGCGGCAACCAGTCGGGCATGCCATCCTTCCAGCAGTACGCCTCGTCGGTGACGACGCCGGCCCGATACGCGCTGACGACCTCGTGGTCGGTCATCGTGCGTTGATCGCCGTCGGCCACGTTGACCGTCCAGAGCGGCGATCCGCCCGAGGCGTAATCGAGGCCTTGCGACTCAGCCCCGCCGACCTCTGCGCCCGCCGACGGATCGTTGCCGTTGATCACGATGGTGGCGCCGCACTTTTTGCACCGGATCTTGACGACTTTCCCGAGGACCTTCTCGTCCGCGATCGTGTACTTCGCGGCGCAGGCCTGGCACGTGATCTTCATCCCGACGAACCGTCCTTCAGGGATCGATGGTAGCGCGGCCCGTGGCGGGCGTCCGCTGCTGCGAGGGCTTCGGCCCGTGCCGCAGAATGTGGGCGCTTGTGACCTTGTGAGCTCCAGGGCCGTTGCAATCGTTTGCGATGCCGCGGGCATCGACCGGCAACGCTTGCCGTGCCGTATGCATCGACCTACCTCGTTTCGGCGCCGATGAACAGCCGCGACGATCTTCCTCTCGTCACGAAGAGCAAGCTGATGCACGACCTCCGCGCGCTGGGTGTGCGCGCGGGAGGTGTACTCATGGCGCACGCTTCCGTGCGCGCGGTCGGCTGGGTCGTCGGGGGCCCGGACGTCGTGCTCGACGCGCTTCGCGAGGTCGTCGGCGGGGAGGGCACCCTCTGCATGTTCGTGGGCTGGGAGGACAGCACCTACCCGATGGCCTCCTGGTCGCTCGAGAAGCAGCGTGCCTACCTCGAGGAGCGCCCTGCGTTCGACGCGGCGACCTGCCGCTCCGCGCCCGAATGGGGCGTCCTCCCCGAGCGCCTTCGAGGGTTACCGGGGGCGCGTCGCAGCGCCAACCCCGAGGGGTCCATGGCCGCCGTGGGCCCCCGCGCGGACTGGCTCACGCGCGACCATCCGCTTCAGTACGGCTTCGGCCCAGGCTCGCCGTTCGAGCGCATCGTGCACGCGCGAGGCGATGTGCTCCTCCTCGGCTCGCCCCGGGGCGCGGTGACGATCCTGCACTACGCGGAACACCTGGCGCGCGTTCCGGACAAGCGCGTCGCGCGCTATCGCGTGCCGATGCTCGTCGACAACGAGCGGCGTTGGGTCGACGTCGAGGAGCTCGATTCGGTCGAGGGCGTCGTGCCGTGGCATCGCGAGCGGTACGGAAACGACTACTTCGCCGCCCTCGTCGACGACTACGTCGCGCTCGGCCGCGGTCGCAGCGGCGTGGTGGGCGCCGCGAGCTGCCACTTGTTCGAGGCCGCCGACCTGACGACCTTCGCGGCGCGCTGGATGGAGGAAAACCTCGTCCACCCTAGTTGACCAACACGAGCTGGGTGCCGTCCTTGCCGCAGAAGCGCGCCGCACCGTCGAAGCGGTCCCCGCACGTCGGACAGATCTTGCCGCGCGGCGGGGCGGCGAGGGGGGGCGGAGCGGCCACGCTCGCGACCGGCGCGGGGACGAGCTCTTCGCCGTCGGCGGGGCACACCTTGACCCCGGGGTTGTACCCGCGATGGCACGTCGGGCACACGCCGCCCGCGGGACCGCTCATCAGCCCTTCGTGCCCGGCCATCGGCACGAGGCGGTTGGAGTCGTAGGGGCAGTGGGTCGTGCCGGCGGGCAGCTCACGACGGCACGACGGACAAAACATGGGACCCGAATCGATCCCTCGCGCGGCCGCGGCCGCCGCTTGCTGCTGCGCGACCGCGACGCTTTCGAGGTGCGCCTTCATCTGCGCGGCGTGCTGCTCCTCCCGCTCGCGCTTCGCCCGCTCGTATTCGCGCATCTTCTCCGCGTGGCGCTCCTCCGCCGCGCGGTGCGCGTCGCGCGCCTTCTTCGACCGGCGGGCGCCGACGAGCGCGACGCCACCGAGGAGCAGCGCGAGCCCGCCCACGATCGCGACGAACATCATGCGCCGCCGCTCGGCGCCGTCCTCTGCCCGCGCGCCGGAGGCGCCGATCGAGCTGCTCGCGAGGCTCGTCACCGACGGCTCGTCGCGTTCCCCGTTGGGGTCGAGGCCCGACTGGGCGAGGAGCGCGTCGTAGTTCGCGGGTGAGGTCACCTGCACCGAGGCGCGCGCGCTGTGCCCCGCCGCGGTCGCGACGATGTCGAACGACGCGTCTCCGAAGTCCTGCGCCGGGACAGTCACCTTGCCGGTGTCATCGAGCGTCGGCTGCGCGGCGTGAGGCAGGCCGTCCTTGAAGGACACGGCGCCGAGCGTCCATTGGATGGGCGTACCCGTCGGGCAGCCGACGGCGTCGAGCACGCGAGCGCGGAACGCGAACGTGTCCCCCTGCCGCAGCAGCTTGCGCGAGGGGCGGACTTCGAGGCGCGCAGGGTTGCCGGGGGTGCTGCAATCGACGCGGAACGCGGGCGGCGGCTCGGGCGGGGGTAGAGGGGCCGCTTTCGTCGTGGGCACGGGCGCAGGTGCTGCGGCGGCGGGCGCCTGGGCGACGACGCGCGTGAGCGACGCCCCTCGCTGCACGTCGGCCACGCAGCGCGAGTCGTTGATCGTGAACTCGTAACGGCCGGTCTCGGCGACGGTGATCGTGTCGTCGCCGGGTGCCACGAAGTAGGCTGTGTTGACCACCGCCCGCCGGGGGTCCGTCTGCGGCGTCGCGCATCGCGTTCGCCACGACCGCGCGTCCTGCGAATGCACCGAGCGGACGAGCGTCGGCAGCGAGTCCAGGCACTGGTCGGTGCGGAGCGTGCGCTGGCCGGTGATGACGAGCTCGCCCGAGTCGCCGCGAACGGTCACCGGGCCCCCCGCCAGCATCGTCCGCGACACGGGGGTTGGCCCGCAGGAGGAGCTCCACTGCTGAACCGTGAACGTCTCGGTGACCGGCGTCAGGTTCCAGGCGCCGTCGTACGTGCCGTCGGCGAGCGCCGCGCGCGGCATGATCAAAGCGAGGACGGCGGCGGCCAGCGCCAGTGCAGCGGCGTGCGCCGCGGGACGGAACGCAAGTCGCTGCCGGGGAACGCGCAGAAAGCGAAGGACCACGAAGATCATGTAGCCGGTGCACCCGAGCTCATGGGAGACCGCGATCATATAACCAGGACTTGCTCGAGCGAGCTCGCGCAAACGGTCAGGCCGTCGCGCCGACCGGCTGAGGCGTGTCGGCCGTGCCAGTTTCCTCGTTCCCCGATGCGCGGTTCTCGCCAGAGCACCGGGCCATTGTGTTAGCCTCTGGGCTGCAAGGAGAGGGGTCTCCTCTGCGGCGGGGTTGCAGCGCGATCGCGTGTCCCCTGGCTTCTTTTAGGGCGCGTGGTCACCCGACAATGGATGCGGGAACGGAGCCACCGAATGATCCACGGTCATCAGCGTCGCGCCCTCGCGGTAGGCGCCGCGCTCAGTGTCGTCTTTAGCTTCGCAACGAGTGTCGCACATGCGCAATCCACGCCGAACGCCATTCCCAATCCTCCCAACGGCGACGGCTTCGACACCCACCTCTTTCGGCCCGCGTGGGACTCGAAGGGCCTCTTCACGGTGAACGGGAGCGACATCGTCTCCGCGAACTCACTGAGCTTCGGTCTCGTCATCGACTACGCGCACGTCCTTCTGCGTACGCCCGCGGACAGTCAGCTCATCGACCACTCGTTCCAGGGCACGCTGCAGGCCAACTACGGCCTCGCCAACCAATTCGTCGTGGGCCTGGACCTCCCGATCGACCTCATGTCCGGCTCCCAGCAGCTCGACGCCACCGGCCAGCCGCAGATGCTGTATGCGGGCAAGTGGGGGCCCGAGAAGCTCGACTTCCAGGGCGTGGGGCTGGTCGGCGCGCACGCCAAGTGGCGCATCACGCGCGTCGAGCGCGGGTTCGGGCTGGCGCTCGGGTTGCAGGTCGGCGTGGGCCTCGGCGACGCCGCCGCCAACGCTGGGGGCGACGCCGGGTTCTTCTACTGGCCGATGCTCATCGCGGAGAAGCGCTTCGGCCCGCGCGGCGAGTTCCGCATCGCCGTCAACGGCGGCTATCGCGGCCACTCGGCGACCAGCACGACGCTCCCCTTGAAGGACGGCAACTTCGCCGACGGAAGCCTTTTCACGTTCGGCGGCGGCCTGTCCTGGCGCGTCCTCGACCCGCTCGACCTCGTGGGCGAAACGTACGGAACCTACCTCCTTGCCAGCAACGCCGACTCGAACGTAAAGCTCAGCAACGAGGCGATCGGCGGGATCAAGCTCTTCGTGGAGCGTAACTCCTACCTCATGCTCGGCGCCGGCACGCGCTACACGACCGGCTTCGAGGCCGCGGACATCCGCGCCTTCCTGGGCTTCATCTTCGAGCCGTCGATCGGCGACCGCGACGGCGACGGTCTGAAGGACGACGTCGATCAGTGCCCGGACGACCCCGAGGACTTCGACGGCTTCAAGGACGAAGACGGCTGCCCCGATCCGGACAACGACAACGACGGCATCCCCGATGTCGACGACCGTTGCATAAACGTCCCCGAGGACCGCGACGGCGATCACGATGAGGACGGGTGCCCCGAGGGCAGCGAGGGCGATCGCGACGGCGACGGCATCCTCGACTCGAAGGACAAGTGCCCGGACGAGCCGGAGGACCGCGACGGCTTCCAGGATCAGGATGGCTGCCCGGACCCGGACAACGACAACGACGGCATCCCCGACAAGATGGACCAGTGCCCCAACGATCCGGAGGACAAGGACGGCTTCCAGGATCAGGACGGCTGCCCGGACCCGGACAACGACCGCGACGGAATCCCCGACGTGACCGACAAGTGCCCGAACGAGCCGGAGACGTTCAACGGCTTCGAGGACGAAGACGGCTGCCCGGACAAGGGGAGCGTCATCATCCAGGACAACAGCATCGTCATCCTCGACAAGATCCAGTTCGCGTACGACTCGGTCGAGATCCTGCCGGCGTCGAACAAGATCCTCGACGCCGTCGCGACGGTCCTCACCCACCATCCCGAGTTCACGCTCGTCGAGGTCGAAGGTCATGCCGACGAGCGCGGGAGCGACCAGTACAACCTGCGCCTCACGTCGGGCCGCGTCGCATCGGTCGTGCGCGCCCTCGTTGCGCGCGGTGTCGAGAAGTCGCGGCTCCGCAGCAAGGGGTACGGCGAGTACTGCCCGCTCGATCCGGCGCACAACGAAGACGCGTGGGAGAAGAACCGCCGCGTCGAGTTCAAGATCGCGAAGACGAAGGACGGCCCGACCGGCGTCTCCCTCGGGTGCCCGACGGCGGCGGTGCGCGGGGTCACACCGGAGCCGATTCCCTAGGAGGCCGTGCGCAGGCCATCGCGCCGTCCGATCGAGGACGGCGCAATGCCTACTGGTTCTGGCGCTGCTGCTGGATCGAGCGCGCCTGCTGCACGCACAGCTTGTCGCCCAGGTCCTTGCACGTGCTGATGAGCAGCTTGATCTCGGTGTCGGTCGCGCGGCCGTTGTAGACGCGCTGTTCGAGCTGCTGCTTGAGGAGCATCTTGGCGTCGGGAGTGCCCTGGAGGGCGAGCTGGCGCTCGCGGTCGTCCACGCTTGCCGTGGTCGAGCGGCTGGTTGCGCCGGCGGGCACCGCCGCGGAAGCGCCTGCCGTCGAGGCGCCGGGCGCCGTGGCGGGGGAGGCCGCTTCGGGGTCAACGACATGCGCGGTCCGGCGCGCGCCTGCGTCCGGGCGCGGCGAAGGAGCGGCGTCGTCGGACGAACCATGCGCCGGCGACGTCGGCAGCGTGAGCGACGTCGCAGCGACCGTGTTCATGACCGCGTCCATCTGCTGGAGCTTGTCCGCCGCCGCTTTCCGGCGCGGGCCGTCGACCGACGGGGCCTGCGCGACCCGCTGGTACATGGCGCGCCGCCTTGAGGAGTCGGGCTCCGCGTCGGCGTGCGCGAGCACATGGTCGGCCCATCGGGTCTCGACGTCGCGGAATTCCGCCGAAGCGCGGACGGGTGACCCCTCGGGCAACGCCGCGAGCTTCTCGTGCGCCGCCTCGCAGTCTCCCGCCGCGCAGAGCCTCTTCGCGTCGTCGAGCGTCGCCTCGTCCGGCGAACGCTGAGCCGCCATCGACGCGGCCGGCGACTCTATCCGCGGGCGCGCCCAGACCCAGGCCGCCGCACCCCCGGCGGCCACGACCAGGAGAAAGATGGCCACAGGCAACGCGCGAGAACCCCGCTGACCGCGCGCGAGCTCGGTCGCCTCGCGGTCGCCGAGCAGGGCGAGCTGCTGGCTCTCGGTGGGCCGGAAGATCTGGCCTGCGCCGATGAACTTGAATTTGACGTCGCCGAGTTCGATGACGTCGCCCGGCTCGACGATGCCGCGGCGCAGCTCGGCGCTGTTGACGCGAACGCCGTTGCTCGACCCCTTGTCGACGATCTCGAAGCGCCCGTCCCCGAGCGCATGCACCTCGCAGTGCAACCTGGAGACCGAGTTGTGGTTGATCGAGATGTTGGCGTCTTCGGCGCGCCCGATGGTCATGCGCTCGCGATCGAGCGGGAACTCGGCGCCGGGGGTCGGGCCGGCGAGCATGACTAGGCGGTTGGGGCGGTCGAGCAAAGACGCGGCGCGCGCTTGCGGCGCGTTCGGCAGCGTTTGCTTCGAGTCGCTGGCGATCGCGCCGGCGACGTCCTCCAGCATCTCGTCCTGGAGGATGATCCGGTAATCGCCGATCTGAACGAGGTCGCCGTGCGACAGGTCCTGCGCGTGCGAGATGCGCAGGCCGTTGACGAAGACCCCGTTATAGCTCGTCAGATCCTCGAGGATGAAGGTCGGCTTCTCGCCGTCACCCCCGCCCCTGTGGGCGGCGTCGCCGCGGTGTCGCTCGACTCCGTTCAGTTTCTTGAAGATGCGCGCGTGCTCGCGCGAGACGTTGCGCTCGGTCAGGCGGATGGTGTTCCCCTCTTTGCGGCCAATGGAATACTGGTCCCGCGTGAGCGGTACTGTCGTCCGCCTCCCTTCGTCATCCTCGATGACCAGCTTCCACATGGCGGTCCGCTTGCGCTTGCCTTCGTACCGGTGGGGCAAAGCCGACTGGAACGCGTGGCCAGGGTCGCGCTGGGTGAAGTGTAGCTAGCCCGGCGCGCTCGATGCAACGCCTTGGCTCAACGCCGTCTCCTTCGATCGGTCGGAAGGGTCCTCAGAGCTCCGCCGGGGGGGAGTAGGCGCCCCACCTTCTTCCAGGGGAACGCGGCCACCTTCCAGGGGAACGCGGCCGCCCCATATCGAGCGTTGCGCCGGAAGGTGAGCGTCCCATGCCCTTTTTCGCCGCCGGTCTCCCCAGGGGCTGCCCTTCCGGGCGAGCATCGACGCGATGCGCCACGGAAGGGCTTGACGCGTGATACAAATGGATTATGTATCACGCCGTGACACAGATTGAGCGGCACGGCGGAGCGAACGGTCCTCCTGACGCGGCTGGCCATTCAGCCTTGCCGGGACAGGAGGACGAGCAGCCTCTCGCCGAGTCGAAGGAAGTCAGTGGGTGGGACGGCGAGGGCGATGACGCGAAGGACGCCAGGAAGGAACGCGTCCTTCACACGCGGGTCCCGGCTGTGCTCGAGCGCGAGCTCAAGCGTTTCGCCGAGAACCTGCGCATCCCGGTGTCCAACCTGGTCCGCACCATTCTCGAAGACGCGCTCCAGGTGGCCGACGCGGCGACCGAGAGCGTCGAGGAGCGCCTGAAGCGCGCGGCGAAGCATCTGGAGAAGGAGCGCGAGAAGCTGAAAAAACGGATGGAGCACGATCCGCTCGAGGGTATCGAGGCATTTCAGGAGGTGACCCTCGCCGTCACGACGACTTGCGCCAAGTGCGAGCGCGAGCTCGTCCGGGGCACGCGGGCGCACCTGGGGATTCTCGGAATTGGCGAGGAGCATTCTCCGCGCTTGCAGGTGGATCGGCGGCGGCAACGGCGGTTCGTTTGCCACGAGTGCCTCCCGCGCGCCTGACTCGCGCGCGGCGGCCGCGGCATCCCTGCGATGCCGCATGCATCGAGTGCTTTCGTTGAGCGGCGACGTCCAGTCGCCAAGGAGAGGTGCGAACATGAGCCAGACGGAGCAGAACGCAAAGAGCCAGACGGAGAGCGGAAAGCAGGCGGAGGCGGAGAAAAGGGCCTCGACGCTGGTCGACGCGCTGTTCGACATCGGGCTTTCGTGGGCGGACTTCGGCGTCGGTCAGGGCCGGCGCGCGCTCGAGCAAAGCGCGAAGAAGCTCGAGAAGGCGGCCCAGGCCCTCAGCGACCTCCAGCACAGGTTGCGCAAGGATCAAGCGGCGTAGTGTCTCGACTCGGGGACCCGAGGGCCGATGGTCGGGACGCTACTCGAGGCGTTGCGGTTCGCCGGGGGGGAGGAGGCCGACGAAGGCGTCGCGTGCTGCGAGCACGCGCGCCTCGTCGCGGCCGTCGAAGGTGAGCTTCGTCTTGTACGAGGCGTCGAACCACTTGGGGTACGAGCCGACGGCCACGTCGGGGAAGCGCCCGACGACGTCGTCGAGCAGCGGCTTTAGGACTCCCTCGTCCATCTTCGTGTAGACCGCGTGCGATACGAGCGGCGCGCGGGTGCGCGGCCCCTCGCGCGCGAGGACGCTCGTCACCACCGCGAGCTTCATCCGGAAGACCTCAGGGATGCCGGGGAGTAGCCAGGTGTTGCGCAGGCGAATCGTCGGCCATGTGATGTCCTCCGTCGCCTCGAGGGAAGCGCCGTCCGGCACGAGCGCCATGCGCAGATGCCCCTCGGTGCACCGCTCCTTGTAGTGCGCGCGCAGCATCGCCTCCATGAGGGGCGAGCTCACCACATGGACCCCGAAAGCTTTCGCGACCGCCTCGACGGTGACGTCGTCGTGCGTGGGGCCGACTCCGCCGCTCGTGAAGAGCCATTCGTGGCGGTGGGCGTGCTCGCGGACCTCCCGCGCAATGGTTTCTACGTCGTCGCTCACGACGACGACACGCCGGAGGACGATGCCGAGAGACCACAGGCAGCGCGCGAGCGGCCCGACGTTGGCCTCTTCGACCTTGCCTGAAAGGATCTCGTCGCCGATGACTATCATCGCGGCAGATTCACCGGCGAAGATGCCCATGTCGCAACCGTAGCCTGGTTGGGCGCGTGGCGTGTACACTGTGCTGGGGTTTATGCATGCGCAGGATTCTCGTGGTCGAGGATTCGGTCTCCGCGCGAGCGTTCGTCCGCGCGGTGCTCGAGTCGCCGGATTTCGCCGCCAGCGTCGGGGCGGGCGAGGGGGAGTGTGAGGTCGTCGAGGCAAGCTCCGGATTCGACGCGATGCGCCTGCTCCCACGCGGTCCGTACGATCTGATCGTGACGGACATCAACATGACGGACATCAACGGGCTGGAGCTCATTCGCTTCATCCGCAAGTCGGAGCACCATCGCGCGACTCCGCTCATCATCATCTCGAGCTTGCGCGGCGAGCAGGACGTAGAGCGAGGGATCGCTCTCGGCGCCAACGCGTACCTCGCAAAGCCGTTCACTCCGGACCAGCTGCGCGACACCTGCGCGAAACTGTTGACCGCGTTGGAGGGCGTCGCGCGCTCGAGCGAGCCGCCCATCGGCGGCCCATAGCCCATGGTCGAAGGCGGCGGTCGCGGCGACAGCGGGGACAAGGCGCGCGACGAGTTCTTCAGCGAGGCGCAGGAGCTCGTCGACGGCCTCGGGCGTGATCTGCTCGCACTCGACGAGGGCCTGAAGAAGAAACAGCCCGACGCGGAGCTCATCAACGACGTCTTCCGCGGCGTGCACACGCTCAAGGGACTGTCGGGTCTCTTCGGCGCCACGCGCATGGCGGGGCTGTCGCACGAGCTCGAAGACGTGCTCGACGACCTGCGTCTCGGGCGAATCGAGCTCACGCCCTCCGTGCTCGATCTGCTCTTCCAGGCCGTGTCTCTCTACGCGCGCATCCTCTCCGCCGAGAGCGGCGAGGGCGAAGACCCGGGCCCCGAGGTGGAGCAGCTGCTGCTCGCACTCGGGCAGATCTCGCAGCGGCGCACCGGGAGCGGCGCGGGCGTCGTCGCACGGTACGACCTCGACCCAGCGCTGATGGGCGTGCTCACGGAGTACGAAGAGCACCGTCTGCGAACCAACGTGCAGCAGGGGCTCGGCCTCTACCGCATCCGCGTGCGCTTCTCGCTCGCGACCATCGACAGCGCGCTCGACGAGCTCAAGGCGAAGGCGCGCCCGCACGGCGAGATCATCACCTACCTACCCACCGGTGCCGGATCCGACGTCGACACGATCGAGCTCGAGATCCTCATGGCGAGCCGGGCGTCCGTCGACCTTCTGCGGACTGCGATCAGCGGTCCCAACATCGTCATCGACGAGGTGCGCCAGCGCTCGGGCGCGAGCGCGCCTGCCTCCCTCTCGCCGTCGGTGGCGCCGCCTCCGCCCCCGGTCGGCGCCGCGTCCGTCGCGCTCACCCCCGCGCCGTCCGCGACGCACGAAACCGGCAGCCCGCAGCGCGATCGCGGGGAGGAGGCGCATGCTCCTCCGTCCGTGCTCGCGCCGGCTCAATCGTTCGCCGCGACGGGCGTCGCCGCCGCGCCGCGACCGGTGGCCGCCCCCGTCGCGCAGGAGATGTCGCTCCGCTCGGTCAGCCAGACCGTGCGCGTCGACATACGCAAACTCGATCGCCTGATGACGATCGTGGGCGAGCTCGCGATCGTGAAGACCGCCATCGCGAACCTCACCGATCGTGCCCGCGCCGGCGTCACGGGCGGGCGCGATCTCGCGATCGAGCTCGGGCGCCTCAACCGCACGTTCGAGCGTCACCTCGCGCAGATGCAGAGCGGCATCCTCGAGGTGCGCATGGTCCCTCTGGGCCAGGCCTTCGACAAGCTGGCGCGCGTCGTCCGCCAGATCTCGCGCGAGCTCGCCAAGGGCGTGAACCTGGTCGTCACGGGCGCCGAGACCGAGATCGACAAGCTGATCGTCGAAGAGCTGAGCGACCCGCTCATGCACATGATCCGCAACGCGATTGACCACGGGATCGAGCAGCGCGACGAGCGGCTCCGCGTGGGAAAGCCCCCCGTGGGGACGATCGCCCTCAACGCGTTCCAGAAGGGCAACCAGGTCGTCATCGAGGTCGAGGACGACGGTCGCGGGATGGATCACGCGTCGCTCGTCGCCGCGGCCGTTCGCAAGGGGATGCTCACGGCGGACGAGGCGCGAGAGCTCTCGCCGCGCGAGGTCCTCGCACTCGTTTTCATGCCGGGCTTCACGACCAAGGAGGTGGCGACGGACCTCAGCGGGCGCGGCGTGGGCCTCGACGTCGTCAAGACGAACATCGCCAAGCTGGGCGGCGTCGTCGACATCGCGAGCGACGTGGGCATCGGCACGAAGATGACCATCACGTTGCCGATCACCCTCGCGATCATCAACGTGCTGCTCGTCGAGATCGAGGACCGCCTCTTCGCCGTCCCGCTCGCGAGCGTCGAGGAGGCCATCGCTCTCGACGAGCGCCACGTGCGGATCGTGGAGGCGCGCGAGGTGCTCACCGTGCGTGGCACGTCGCTGCCGATCTGCCGGCTGGGGAGGCTCTTCGGCTTGCCGCCGGGCCGCCGCGAGCGGCCGCGGGCGTTCGTCGTCATCGCGCAGGTCGGCAACCGGCGACTCGGCTTCGCAGTCGACGAGCTCGTCGGGCAGCAGGACATCGTCATCAAGGCGCTGGGAAAGTCGCTGAAGAGCGTGCGAGGCTTCGCCGGCGCGACCGAGCTGGGCGATCAACGCGTCGCCCTGGTGCTCGACGTGGCGGCGCTCATCGAGGAGGTCCTCGCACCGGGGGAGACGCGCCTGCTCGCGTCGGCGCTCGAGGCGGACGGCGAGCTTCGCCGGATCGGGAGGGCATGATCGATGGCAGCGCTGGCCCGGGTTCGAGGCGAGAAGCGGGCGGTACGCCGCGCGGGAGAGGCCGGCAGGCGCGTAGAGTACCTGGCGTTCGTCCTCGCGGGAGAGACGTACGCCGTGCAGATCGCGCACATCGTGGAGATCCTCCGCCCGCCGCCCATCACCGAGGTGCCGCGCGCGCCCCGCACCGTGCTGGGAGTGATCAGCGTGCGCGGGCGCCTCGTGACGGTGATCGACCTCCGGCGACGCTTCCGCCTGCCCGAGACGCCCATCGACCGCAAGACGCGGGTGCTCCTGTCGGAGACCGGCGCAAGCGAACAGGTGGGCCTGCTCGTGGAGGAGGTGCAGCAGGTGTGGCGTCTGGCCAGCGAGGAGATCGAGCCGGCCAACGTCCTCGGCGGAGATCAGCCGGCCCACATCGCCGGCATCGGCCGACCGAGCGATAGCGAAGGGACGATCCTCATCTTGCTCGATCTCCGTCCTATCCTGGAACAACCCTGAAGTGAGCTCCATGCACCGACATCGGCACGATCCGTCCAAGAACCTCGTCGGCTTCGTCGTCGGCGACGTCGAGTACGCGGTCGCGATCGCGCGCGTGAGGGAGATTGCCAACCCGCTCACCGTGGTCGCGCTGCCCCACCCTCCGCCTGCCGTCGTCGGCGTCGCGGACTACCGTGGGGAGGTCGTGCCCGTCGTCGATCTTCGAACGCGCTTCGGGTTGCCCTCCGTCGCGGCGACGCGCAAGACCAAGTGGATTGTCGTGGACGTGTCGACGCGCGTCGTTGCCCTCGTCGTGGACGCGGTGACCGAGGTCTTCGGGACCGGCGGCGCGGAGCTCCGTCCAGCTCCCTCACTCGGCGGTGGCGACGACGTGCGCGGCATCGCTGGCGTAGCCAACCATGGCAAGGGCATGGTCTTCGTTCTGGACACGGCGCGCTTGCGCGACCTCACCGAGCCGCTCGCCCTGGCCGGCAGGATCGGCCCGAGCGTGCCGCCGCTGGCGTCGGGCATTCCCTCGGGGGCACCGACGTGAGCGAGGCAGCTGCCGCCGTTCGCTGGCTGCTGCATCAGGCCGAGCCCGAGGCCCGGCGGGTGGCCGTGCAGCAAATCGCGAAGGTGCGCGGGCGCGAAGGCGCCGAACTTCTCCTGCGGGCCCTCGGCGACGAGGACTGGCGTGTGCGCAAGGAGGCCGCGGCGGTCGCGCCGGCGCTCGAGCGACGCGAAGAGGTCGTGGCGACTCTCGTCGCGGCGCTCGAGGAGACCGTCAATATCGGGTTGCGAAACGCGGCGGTGGAGGCCCTGGTCGCGATCGGGCCGGATGCGGCGGGAGCGACCATCGAGGCGATGGGGCGGCTCGACGAGGACGCGCGAAAGCTCGCGGTCGAGGTCCTCGGGGGCGTCGCGGATCCTCGCGGGACGAACGCGCTCACGCGCGCGCTCTCCGACGAGGACGCGAACGTGCGCGTTGCGGCGGCGGAGGCGCTCGGCGCAGCGGCGCTCGCGGGCGAGGAGTCGCGCGACCTCGCGACCTCCGCGCTCGTGGCGGCGCTCTCGATGAGCGACTCCTTCCTGAAGATCGCCGCGCTCGATTCGCTCGCGCGCCTCGAGGCGCAGCTGCCGTGGAGCGTCTTCGAGCCGTATGCCCGGGATCCGCTCCTGCGCCGCTACGCGATCGCCGCCGCCGCGGGATCCCGCGAGCCGGAGGCCGTGCGAGCGCTCGCCTACGCGACCGGAGACGGGTCGCCGACGATCGCGCGGGAGGCCGTCGTCTCGTTGGGCGACGTCATCGCCGCGACGGTCGAGCGAATTGCCTATGCGTCGGAGGGAGACGACGTCGCCCCGGATCACGCGATCCTCGATCTGGCGCGCGACGCGCTCCGGATGACTCCCGTCGGGCGGGCCAACGCCCGCCGGGCCGCCCTCGACGCCGAAGACGCGCGAGCCCGCGGAGGCGCGCTGCTCGTCCTGGCGCTGCTCCGCGACGTCGACGACGTCCCCTCGTTCGTTCAGGCGCTCGGCGAGGACGACGTCGCCCAGCGCGCGGACGCGGCCCTGCGCCTCTTCGGTCCCACCGCCACCGGCCCTCTCCTCGCCGTGTCGCGAACGGCGAGGCCGACTGTACGCGCCGCGGCGCTCTCCCTGGCCGCGTCGCTCGAGGGCGCCGACGCCGCCACTGTCCGGACTGCGTTGCGCGAGGCGGTCGACGCCCATTCGCTCGACGTCGTCGCTTGCGCGGTCGAGGCGCTCGGTCCGCTGGGCGAGGGGGAAGACCTGAAGCGAATCGCCGTGCTCGTCGAGCACACCGACGAGCGCATCGCGGCCACGGCGACCAACGCGGTGTCCGAGCTCGCCGCGCGCCACGTCGAAGCCGCGCGCGCGCTGCTCCACGACGCTCGTTCCGGGCACGATCCTCTTGCGCTCGGGTGCATCCTGCTTGGCGCGATCGCTTCCGCGCAGGCCCTCTCCGACGACGACGTGCGCCTCCTCGAGCGCGCCCTCGCCCACGACCATCCACAGGTGCGCCGCGCCGCCGTCGACGCGCTCGCCCAGGCGGGCGGGGAAGCCGCCGCAGACGCCGTCGTCTTCGCCCTGGCCGACGAGGAGCACGAGGTGCAGCTCGCCGCCATCCGTGCGCTCGGTCGACTGGGCCGCGCCGACCCGCTCATGGGACTCGTGGCGGACACGCGCGACCCCGTCCTGACGGCTACGACGCTTCGGGCGCTGGGGGACGCCGATCCGGCGAGCGCGCTGAACGCCGCGCGCCCGCTCGTCATGCGCGCCGAGGCGGCGGTCGCGTGCGCCGCGGTGGAGGCCATCGGCCACCTGGCGTTCGCCCGGGGCGTGTCGCGCCTCCCCCCCCACGTGGCGGCCGCCTGCGAAGACGCGCTCTTCGCCGCGCTGGATCACCCCGATCCCGAGGTTGTGAAGCTCGCGCTGTCGCTGGTCGGGGCGCAGCCGGGTGCGCGCGCGCTCGCGAGGCTCGGGCTCTGCCTGGACCACACCTCCTGGGAGGTGCGACGCGTGGCGGCCGAGTTGCTGGGCCAGGACAAGAGCCCCGGTGCGCACGCCCTTTTGCGGGCGCGCTACGAGCGCGAAAAGGAGCCGGTGGTCCGCGACGCGATCGCGGCGGCGGTCAGCCTGCGGCCGCCGGGGGAGGAGAGCCTGCGGCCGGTCTCGCGCCCGGGCGCAACGGGATGGCCGCGGGCGAAGGACGCGAAGGAAGGGGAGTAGTGCGGCGCACTCCGCTCTTCGGCGAGTCCATCGGCCTCAAGCCGGACGAGTTCCGGCTGCTGCGGGACTTGTTCGCCGCGCGCACCGGGCTCAACTTCGGGCCCGAGGCTCGGTTCACGCTCGAACGCCGGCTCCGTGAGCGCCTGATGGTGCTCAAGCTGACGAGCTTCGCCGAGTACCACCATTACCTGCGCTTCGGGACGAACGCAGCGGACGAGTGGGACGAGGCCGTCGACCTCTTGACGACCAACGAGACGTACCTCTTCCGCGAGGAGCGGCAGCTGCGGGCGTTCCAGAACGAGATCCTGCCGATGCTGAGCGCGCAGGCCCGCCTTCGCCGCCGGCTGACCATCTGGAGCGCGGGGTGCGCGACGGGCGAAGAGGTGTATACGATTGCGATCCTCGTGCACGCTTCGCATCTGTTTCCGCGCCGCGGACCGGGCTCGACGCCACCTCCCGCACTGCCGGGCGCGAGCGCAACCAACGATCGTCCCGGCTGGGACGTCCGCATTTACGGATCCGACATCTCGCGTCGATGTGTGGCGGCCGCGCGACGGGGCGTCTACTCGGAGAGTAGCTTCCGGGCGACGCCCGCAGAGGTCCGGCGCGCTTTTTTTTACGAACGACCGGACGGATGGCACGTCTCGGAGTCGATCCGGCAGCTTTGCCACTTCGGCCAGATGAACATCCTCGACGAGGAGCGAGCGCGAGCGATCGGTAAGGCGGACGCCATCTTCTGCAGGAACCTGCTCATCTATTTCGACGCGCGCGCGCGCAAGGCCGCCATCGAGGGCCTCTACGAGAGGCTGCACCCCGGGGGAGTCCTGCTCTTGGGGCACTCCGAGTCGCTGCTCAACGTGTCGACCGCGTTTGAGCTATTACACTTGAGAGACGATCTCGTTTACCGAAAGCCGGTCTCCGCACGCGAGCCTGGCACGACGCCGGACCCCGCCCCGTGACCTCAAGCACGAACGCAACGCAGAGGCCCATTCGCCTCCTGGTCGTGGACGACTCGGCGTACAACCGCCGGAACATCGCCGACGTGTTCGCGAACCACCCGGAGGTCGAGGTCGTCGGTAAGGCTGCCGACGGCGAGGAGGCGCTGAAGCTGGTCACGATGCTCGCGCCGGACGTGATCACCCTCGACCTCGAGATGCCGCGGATGGACGGTTTCACGTTCCTCCGAATCCTGATGTCGAAGGCGCCTACGCCGGTCATCGTCGTCAGCAGCTACTCCCAGCGAGAGAACGTCTTCAAGGCGCTCGAGCTCGGCGCGCTCGACTTCGTGCCCAAGCCCGACCGCCTCGGGCCCGAGTCGACCGAGGTGCGCGAGGAGATCCTGCAGAAGGTCCTGCTCGTGCGGTCCCTGCGGCCGTCGTTCGTGCCCACGACGCTCATTCGACGCCAGAACAGCGGTGCGTTCAACCCGGACGGCAGCGTCGCGTCGTGGGACGAGCCGTCGACGATGACGGGGCGCGCGTATCGTGCTCCCCGCACGATCGTCGCGATCGCGAGCTCGACCGGCGGCCCGAGCGCCCTGCTCCACGTGTTCGGCAAGCTCCAGGCGACGACGACGGCGGCGTACGTCGTCGCTCAGCACATGCCGGACAAGTTCACGCGTACGTTCGCGGAGCGCCTCGACCGGCGTGGCCCCGTGAAGACCGTCGAGGCGAGCGACGGCAACCTGGTCGCGCAAGCGACCGGCTTCGTGTGCCCCGGCCGCAAATGCATGGAGCTGACGCAGGTCGGCCACGAGCTCAAGCTGCGCGTCGGACCTTCCGCGGCGACCGATCGCTACGTCCCCAGCGCCGACCGCCTGTTCAAGAGCGTGGCGGCGGTGGGGACGCGGTGCATCGGCGTGATCCTCACGGGAATGGGCGACGACGGGGTGGAGGGGGCGCGCGCGATTCGCGACGCGGGCGGCATCATCATCGCCGAGTCGCAGGAGACGGCCGTCGTCAACGGAATGCCGGGTGCTGCCGTTCGCGCAGGCATCGCGACCGAGGTCATGCCCCTCCCCGAAATCGGCGACTACCTCGCGCGCGTCTGATTCACCCCTCTCCGCGCCACCTCGGATCGCGAGAGCGACGCCACGAGCCGCCAATCCCCCAAGCCCTCCCTCTGGCGACCGCACCCTCGCTTCACTCGTGCATGCGGACTAGGGTGTGGGGGGATGAGCAAGCGCGCGCGCTTCGAGGAGCCGGCGACCGAGCGCACCATTGGAGGGGCGACGCAGGGAGACGACGCGCAGTTCGACCGCACGCTGCGCCCGAGGACGTTCGCCGACTACGTCGGACAGTCGAAGCACAAGGAGAACCTGCGTATCTTCGTCGAGGCCGCGAGGCGGCGCGGCGAGCCGCTCGATCACATCCTCTTCTGCGGGCCGCCCGGGCTCGGAAAGACCACGCTCGCGCACATCCTCGCGCACGAAATGGGCGTCCAGCTCGTCACGACGAGCGGCCCCGTCATCGAGCACAAGGGCGCGCTCGCCGCGTTGCTGACGACGAAACTGCAGAAGAACGACATCCTCTTCGTCGACGAGATCCACCGACTGAACCCGGTCGTCGAGGAGAGCCTCTACCCGGCTCTCGACGATCTCGTGATGGACATCATGACCGGCGATGGTGCCTTCGCGAGCACCGTCCAGATTCCGCTGCAGCCGTTCACCCTCGTGGGCGCGACGACGCGTACCGGCCTCCTGACGGCCCCTCTCTTCTCCCGGTTCGGCCATGTCGTGCGGCTCGACTTTTATCCGGCCGAGGACCTCGCGCGCATCGTCCTGCGCAGCGCGAAGCTGCTCGGCGTGCGCATCGACGACGATGCGGCGCACGAAATTGCGCTGCGCTCGCGGGGCACACCGCGCATTGCAAACCGCCTGCTGCGCCGAATCCGCGACTTCGCCGAGGTGCTCGGTACGGGCCGCGTCGATCTGCCGCGCGTCACGCAGGCCTGCGAGCGCCTGGAGATCGACCAGGCCGGGCTCGACGAGATGGACCGACGCTACCTGAGCGTCATCATCGACCATTACGACGGCGGGCCGGTTGGCGTAGAGGCGCTCGCTGCGGCGCTCGCCGAGCCGCGCGACTCGCTCGAGGACGTCGTCGAACCCTATCTGATTCAGCAGGGTTACGTCGGACGCACGCCGCGCGGGCGTGTGGCCAACCGGCGAGCCTACGAGGCCCTGGGGCGCAAACCGCCGGTGCCCTCGATGGGCGGCGGTCCTCCGCAGGGGGACTTGTTCGAATAGTTCCACATCGGTTGCTCCCCCGGGGTGGCCACGGGTACACTTTTGTGCGTGCCGGGTGGACTTGTCCTCGTCGTGGACGACGACACGGTAAGTCGCCACGTCCTCATCCAGGCGCTCGCGAATGCCGAGCTGCCTCACGTCGCCGTTGCGTCCGGCACCGAGGCGCTCGAGCAGCTCGAGAAAGTGCTGCCGGCGATCGTGCTCCTCGACCTCGTGATGCCTCCCCCGGACGGATACCAGGTGCTGCGCATCCTGCGCGCCCGGCCGCAGACACGAGACGTCCCCGTGGTCGTGCTGACCGCGCTCGAAGCCGACGAAGAGATCGCGCGCGCGTTCGAAGCCGGCGCCGACGACTTCGTGCG
Organism: uncultured Myxococcales bacterium; assembly: GCA_937998045.1. Taxonomy (GTDB): domain Bacteria; phylum Myxococcota_A; class Polyangia; order Polyangiales; family Polyangiaceae; genus Palsa-1150. The sequence goes on along the minus strand of CALKVG010000666.1, from coordinate 37,933 downwards.
CAAGCCGTTCAAGCCGGTGGAGCTCGTGGCGCGCGTTCGCGGTCAGCTTCGCCTCCGCGGCGTGGTCGAGGCGCTCGCCAAGAAGGAGCAAGATGCGCGGCTCGTCCTCGAGCTGACGCAGGCGCTTGCGTCGAACCTGGACTTCCGCGGGATCTTGTTCCCGTCGTCCAGCGCGTCGCCGAGGTTGCGAAGGTGGATCGCGTGAGCATCGTCCTCGTGCGCGAGAGCGGCGACGTAGGGTACGTGGTCGCCGCCAGCGACGACGAACAGCTGCGCGACCTGCCCATCGACCTCACGAAGTACCCCGAGATCCAGCAGGTGCTCTCGAGCCGCGAGCCGCTCGTCGTACCCGACGTGGCCACCCATCCGCTGCTCGAGATCGCCCGCCATGAAGGGCACAGGAGCGCGTTCAGCTCGCTCGCCATCCTGCCCATCCTTTACGAGGGACGCCCGATGGGCGTTCTCTTCCTGCGCGCCAAGCACGCCTTCACCTTCGGCGACCGCGAGCTCGCGCTCTGCAAGACGGTCACGAACGCGATGGCGATCGCGCTACGGAACGCGCGCATCATGCAGTCGCTCCGGGACCAGACGCAGCAGGTGACCGTGGCCCGCTTCGAAGCCGAGCGGCGGCTGCGCACTCTGCAGCGCTACGCCGATTTTTTCGAGAGCGCGGCCGACGGCATCATCGTCATCGACGCCGACGGCCACCTCCTCTTCTCCAATCCGCGCGCCCGCGCGATAAGCGGCTACTCGGAGGGCGACCTGCGCGGCCGCCGCGTCGGGGACCTCTTCGCCACCGAGGACTCACGGCTCGCGCACGAGCTGCGGGTGGGCTTCGCCCGCGGGCATTACCCGCAGAGCGTCGACGTCCGGATCAAGCGCAAGAACGGCGAGATTGCCATCCTCAGCGTGAACTTCAGCTCCGTGCTGCGCGAAGAGGGGGTGTTCCTCTGCACGTTCCGCGACGTCACCGCCGAGCGCCAGGTCGAGCACGAGCTGCAGAAGACCCGCGATTTCTTGCAACGCATCATCAACTCGTCCGTTGACGCCATCGTGAGCGCCGACCTGCAGGGTCGCATCTTGCTCGCCAACGCGGCTGCCGAGCGCATTTACGGCATCCCCGTCGCCGAGCTCCTCGAGCGCGACGTCCGCACGCTCTATCCCGAAGGAGTCGCGCGAGAGGTGATGCGCCTCATCCGCGCCGGCGGCGGCCGGGTCGAGGGCCTTCGTACCGAGGTGCTGGACGCCCAGGGCGAGCGCGTCCCCGTATCGCTTTCGGCAGCGCTCCTGCACGAGGAGAAAGTCCCCGTCGGCTCCGTCGGCATCTTCACCGACCTGCGCGAGAAAATGCGCATGGAGCAGCGCCTCGCGCAGGCCCAGGAGCAGATTCTCGCCCAGGAGCGTCAGGCCATCATCGCGGAGCTCGCCGGCGCGGCCGCTCACGAGCTCAACCAGCCGCTGACGAGCGTGATGGGCTACGCCGAGCTCCTGAAGCGCCGTCTCGACCCGCACACGGCGCCGTACTCCGCCGCGGAGATCATCTTCAACGAGGCCGAGCGCATGGCCGAGATCGTTCGCAAGATCGGGAAGATCACCAAGTACGAGACCAAGTCGTACGTCGGCCGAGCAAGAATCCTCGATCTCGATCGATCGGCGCCGGCCTCGGCGCCTCGGCCCCTCGACGAGCCGTCCACCAAGGCGGACGACAAGCCGGCTTCGAGCAGCAAGAGCGGCAAGAAGGCAGCCGGTAGCGGAGGGGGCAAGGGCGAGTGATGCGGAAGGGATCGCTGCGCGAGCGCGACGCGCAAGGCGCGCGGAAGGACGACGCCTCGGAGGAGAGCCCGCGGCGCAACGCGCTGCGTGAGGAGAAGTCCTCGCAGCGGCCGCGCCTGCCCGACGTCGTGCCCACGTCGTGGCTCGATCAGCTCCTCGTCGCGTCGATGCAGCTTCCGCTGACGACCGGCGAGCGAGCCGTCTTCGAGGGCATGGTGTCGTCGCTCGCGGCGATCCTTCCGCACTACGCGGTCGGCGCGTGCTTCGTCCCCGACGAGCCGCGCGGCCCGCGCGAGCAGGTCGTCCTCAAGCGTACGCCCGAGGGCATGGTCGAACCGGCGGGCGGCATCGATCCGACGCGCATCTTCCCCGGCCTCCCCTACGAGCACGTCGTGCCGGTGCCGGGCAGCGGCTACGGAGCGACGCTCCACGTGGCGTCCGACAAGGACGACCTCGAGCGCGAGACGTCGGCGGCGGTGCATCTGCTCGAGCGCGCTGCCGTCGCCCTCGGGAGCGCGACAGCTCACGCGCGCGACATTTCGTCGCGGCTCGACCCGCCCCGCGCCGAGACCGCGCTCGACCAGCGCATGCTGCAGGCCGACAAGCTCGCGACCTTCGGTCAGATCGCTGCGGGACTGGTGCACGAGCTGAACAATCCCCTCACGTCCATCGTCGCTTACTCGGACTACCTGCTTCGCAAGTGGGTGAGCCTGGGCCCGGAGGCGTGCGCCGTCGACGCCGATGCCGTGGAGCGGCTGCGGCGGATCAGCGAATCGGCGAACCGCATGCTCCGATTCACGCGCGATCTCGTGTCGTACGCGCGCCCGTCGAACGGGATCGACGCTCCCGTCGTCCTCCACAGCGTCATCGACCAGGCGGTCGCGTTCTGCGACCACGTCCTCTCGAGCGCAGGCGTCCGCGTCGAGCGCCGGTACGGGGCCGACGTTCTCACGGTGCGCGGCGTCGGCGAGCAGCTCGTACAGGTGTTCGTGAACTTGCTCACGAACGCGGCGCAGGCCGCCCCCGAGCAGGGAGGGCGCGTCGTTGTGGGCACGTCGCTCGACGCGCACACGCGCCGAATCGTCGTCGTCGTCGACGACAACGGCAGCGGCATCGCCCCCGAGCACCTCGCTCATGTGTTCGTGCCGTTCTTCACGACCAAGCGGGAAGGCCACGGCACGGGCCTCGGATTGTCGATCGTGAAGGGCATCGTCGAGAACCATCTTGGCCAGATCCACGTGGAGAGCCGCCGAGGTGACGGCACGCGGTTCGTCATCACGCTCCCCACGGCGCATCCGTCCGGCTGAGGCTCGACGGTACGCCGAGGGCCGTTGGTCCCTCGCCCCTTCACCACTCGAACTGGTCGATGAGCGTCGGTGCGCCCTTGCCGACGGGATCGTCCTTGCCGATCGTCCAGGCCTCGACCCGGCCATCCGGGTGGACGCACAGCCGGACGAAGTGCTTGAACCCCGGATGGCTCAAGACGCTGAACGCTTGCTGCTGCTCGAGCCCCATCACGGCGACGAGCGCCAGAAAGACGCCCAGGGCCAGCGCGCCCAGGAACGCGTACACGACCACGACGCCGATGTCCCAGTCGATTGCAGGGACGATGCGGGGGAGTGCGAGCCGGAGCGACATCGGGAGGAGCCCGAGGCCCGTGCCGAACGGGATCGACACGGCGGCGACGGCGAACGGGTGAGCGCGGTTGTGGCCGACGTTCGCGTAGAGGCCTGATGCCAGGCAGACGGCGACCAGGCACGCCATCGCAACGAGGGCGCCCGTCCCGTGTGCGCTCGCCCACAGCTCCAGCGACGCGATCAACGCGAAGCCGAGGTGAACGACGAACCCTGCGCTTCCGACGACGAGCTTGAATGGGACCTGGGCGACCAGGCGCCGCGATGTCGCGGCGGAGGGCCACGCGCAGGCCGGCGGGGCACCCGGCGCCGCCGAGATCCGTGTCCCGTGGAGAAAGGCTCCCCCGCCGCCGGCGATCACGTGAAGGCTCGTCTTCGACGGCGTTCGCCGCTCGTAGTGGTGGACGTCGCCGGTCAGGTAAAAGAGGCGGCTCGTCTCGAGCGACAGGCGACACGCCGAGAGCATGCGCGCACCGGGCCCGTGTTTCTCGCCGAACGCGAGCGCCGGATCCGGCGCGACGAAGAGGATGCGCGCGTCGGGCCCCAGCGCGCGCCGCCGCTCGGCGAAGAACTGGCGCTGCCGATAGTCGAGGCGCCCGAGCTGCCGGTCCACGCCCCAGACCTCGAGCCCCCGCGCGAGCGGGAGCGCCCAGTAGGAGGCCTCCTGGACGGGGTCGTACCCGACGAGCGCGAGCCTGCGCGGGCGTACGATCTTCGACCCGGAGGCGAAGGCGCGCAGGCCTCGCCACGCGCTCGCCAGCATCCGGAGCGCCCCTCCCACCTCGTCCAGGTGAAGCTGCCGCGCCGCGATGCCCGCCCTGCGCTTGGCGCGCCGCCGCCGAGGCGACGACCGCGGCGGCTCGTCCTGCGGCTCTTCGCTCCCCGTGCTCAGTGGCTTGCGGCGGAACAGTCGGCCGAACCCGTCGAGCCCGTCGTACCAGTCATGGTTGCCCGCGATGCCGAGCAGCACGCGCCGGCGCTCGCGCCCAACGGACACGTCCTGCAGTCGTTCGCGCAGCACCTCGTTCCAGGGCACGACGACGCGCCGGGCAATCTCTTCCCCCGTCGCGACCGGGTAGGCGGTGTCGCCGCCGAAGAGGAGCACGTCGCCGCGCGGCAAGAGGCGCCGGGTGCCGTTGTGTGCGACCTCGTAGTCCTCGAACATCATCCGCGCGACGGCCTGGCTGACGTCGTAGTCGTCCCCCGTGTCGGCGACGAAGTCGATCCATACCTCGCGCCCGAGCGCGTCCGCGAGGGTCGCCCCCGTTTCCGTTCCGAGCACGCGCTTGCAGTGGAGCAGAAGTTCCTCGGGGGATGCGGGGCGCATCCAGTCGCGCGAATCGATCGACTCGGCGGCAATCGCGCTCGCCACGAAATTTCGCGCGTGTCCAGCCAGCGAGGTGACCCCGAACCACCGGGTGGCGTACGGCGCGCGAGCGCCGCGGTGGAATACGAGCGGCGCCGGCGCATCCCCCCGGGGCTCGAGTGGTTGCGGCGCCGTCCCAGGGGCTGTTCTGACGGTGCTCGCCGCGATCATGGGTGGGAAGCTCGCGGGGAACGGCCTGCGCACCCGTCGAACCAGACGAGACAGAGGAGACCGCGGGCGCTGTCGCGGGTCTCCCGCGACCGCAGAGCCACCATGGCCGCAAAGCTATCCCTCGCGAAAGCCGTTTACACCGCCTTTCGCGGTCAGCTACCGTTTTGGCTCGGACGCTACAAATGCCCGACGCGAAGCGTAGATTGTGCGCGCGTCGCCCGACGCGCGTCGCCCATGGGGTCTGGCCGCTCGCCGTGCTCGCCGCGCTTTTGTTCAGTGGCACACTGTTCGCGGGAGCGTCGGTGGCCAACCTGAAAGGAAGAGTCAGCGGATGGGAGAAGCTGCTACCCGCCGTGTACGTCGAGGCCTCCAAGCCCGACGCTCATCGCTACAACTGGCGTGAGCCCTCGCCGACAGTGAAGCAGGAGTTCCGGCGCCTTTCGGCCAACGTCACGCGGGACGTCTGCGTGGTGGCGCTCGGCGGCGGCGCTGCAGGGGCGCACGAGCCGCAGGTGGTGAAGGTAACGGGTGGCCGCATCACCCCCGCGACCATCGTCCTCTCCCCGGGGTCGCGCCTTAGCTTCAAGAACGCCGACCCGTTCCCGCACCAGTTGTACGAGGTAGGGAACGCGGGCTGGGCGCCCAACCCGACGGCGCCCGGCTCCACCCGGGAGTGGGCCGCCGCTGCGCCGGGCGTGCATCAGATCCGCGACCAACTTTTTCCTGGCATCGTCATGTACGTCGTGGTGGACGAGAAGGCCGTCGATTACGCGTACCCCGATCGGGACGGGCAGTTCACGCTCAACGTGCCCCCGGGCGAATACACCCTGCGCGCGTTCTTCGACGGCAAGCCCGTCGGGCGCGCGATCGAGGGCGTTCACGTGGGCGATCGGGGGCTCGAGCTCAAAGAGCAGCTCGCGGTGGGAGGCGAATCCAAGTGATGATCCTCTCGCGCCTCTGGTACGTGCTGCTCGGCCTCGCGGTCGCGGTGGCGCTGTACGTCGTGTACGTCGCGGTGGGGCAGTACAACCGAGCGACGACGCTTTCGCTCAAGGAGGGCCTCGCGTCCGACAGCCAGACCGTCGAGTGGGCGCTCAAGATCGACGCCCGCCGCCGCCTGGATTCGCTGCTCGTCGGCAGCGTCGACGGCACGCTTCAGCAGTCGCTGACCTCCGCCAACACGAGCAAGGAGAGCAAGATCCCCGAGTCTGCCAAGCAGAGCGCGCGCAAGGCGCTCGGCACGATCAACGACGCCATCCCCGCCGACTGGCGCGAGGACGCGCTCTTCGCCGTCGACCGCGACGGCCGGGTCGTCGCGCAGCTGGGCTTCGACAGCGCGAACGGGAACGACGAGTTCGAGCTCGGCGGCTATCCCGCCGTCAACGACGCCCTTCACGGCTGGCTCCGCGATGACGTGTGGCTCCTCGGGAGCAAGATGTACGTCGTCGTCGCGCGTCCGGTCGAGTACGACGTCGCGCAGCGGCCCGCCGGGGCCATCGTCGGCCTGAAGGAGATAAGCAAGCGGTTCGCCGACGATATCGCCCGGCGAACGCGCACGGCCGTGGCCTTCTACGCATCCGGGCAGCGCGTCGCTGCCGGCGTGGGTGTCGACGGCTTCGACGAGGAGAAGCTCGACGCGGTCGGCAACGAGCTGCAGAAGATCGACGACAAGACGTACGGCGACGGCGGCCGCTCCGATGTCCGGATGCTCGGAGACGACCTGGGCGCCATGTACGCGCGCCTGCCGGGAGACGTCTGGCCTCTCGGCGGCGGCTTCGCGGTGGCGCGCAGCCGCGTGCCGCTGTCGGGCCCGATGGCCTTCCTGGCCAGCGCCGACGACAAAGACAAGGCCAACGTTCCCTGGATCATGCTCGTGGCGGTCGTCATCGGAGCGGCCGGCGTCGGCTTCGCGCTCACGCTGCTCGAGCACCAGCAGCCGCTCAACGAGCTCGTGATTCAGGCCGAGCGGCTGAAGAAGGGCCTGATGGACGGGCTGCAGGTCGCGCGCTTCCGCGGCTCGTATCGCCTCGCCGCGCAGAGCATCAACGAGGGGATCGAGCACGCGATCGAAAAGTCCGGAGGCAAGACGCGCAAGCCGGCCGACCTGGAGTCGATCCTTGGTCCCGCTCCCGCGCAGCCCGCGATGAGCGCATTTGCCTTTCCGCTCGCCGACGGCAAGACGCCCGAACCACCCGCGCCCGCCGGGCCGCCGTCTGCAGGCCTGCCGGCTCCGCCGCGATCGAGCCCGCAGTGGGCCGCGCCCGGCGCGCCCCCTGCTGCCGCCGGTCTTGCGGGCCCGGCGTCCGTGCCGAAGGCGACGCCTGCCGCGGGATCGAGACCTGGTGGGCCGCCGCCCATTCCGGCGGCCAAGCCGCCTGCGTTAGCCGGCGCGTCCGCGGCCGCGCGCATCGCGCCGCCGCCGGTTCCGTCGCTCAACCCGATCTCCGACGAAGACGAGGACGCGACGATGGTCGGCGCCGTCCCGGCCGAGCTCTTGGCGCAGGCTACCGGTGAGAGTCGCGCCGTCGACGACAGCGCGGAGTGGCTCGGTGTCTACGAGGATTTCGTCCGCACGAAGAAGCAATGCGGCGAACCTACCGACGGCCTCACCTTCGAGAAGTTCTCGCACACGCTGAAGAAGAACCGCGACAACCTGATCCAGAAGCACGGCTGCAAGCGGGTGAAGTTCAGCGTCTACGTGAAGGAGGGGCGCGCGTCCCTCAAGGCGACTCCCGTCAAGGAGTAGTCGTCCCCGACGAGCTCGCGGTCCGCGCGGGAACGTCCTCGAGAAGCAGGCCGCAAATTCCGTCTACCAGAACATCGACTTCGACGCGGTGCAGAGGTTCGCGTGTCGCCCTGGGGCTGAGCGCCCTTGCGGGGACGCCATGCTCCATGGGATTGGATCCCCAGGGCACCACGGCGACATGTCCCGCTACCGGCACGCAGAAGCACCGGACGGATTGGGCCGCAAATCTCGCCACGATTACGAGCTCCATCAAGATCGTCAACGTCGGCGCGTCGCTTGCGTTCTGATTGGCGAGGTACCGCCAACCGCGGTACCAGTAGAGCCGAAGGCAACGAGGGAGCCAGGATGAGCAACGAAGTCCGCAACGTCATCGTGATCGGTTCCGGCCCCGCCGGGCACACCGCGGCCATCTATGCCGCCCGGGCAAACCTGAAGCCGATCATGTTCGAGGGCCTGGTCCGCGGCGGCATCCCGGGCGGGCAGCTCATGATTACCAACGACGTCGAGAACTACCCCGGCTTCCCCGAGAAGATCACGGGCCCGGACCTGATGAAGTCTTTCCGAGACCAGTCCGTCGTGCAGGGCGTCGAGATCGTGACCGACGACGTGAACCACGTGGACCTCAGCAAACGTCCCTTCACGGTGACCGTGGGAGAGGACAAGGTGCTGCACAAAGCGCGCACGCTGATCGTCGCGACCGGAGCGCAGGCCAAGTGGCTGGGTCTCGAGAGCGAGCATGCGCTCCAGGGCAAAGGCGTGAGCGCCTGCGCCGTGTGCGACGGAGCGTTCTTCCGCGGCCAGGACGTCATCGTCATCGGCGGCGGCGATACGGCGATGGAAGAGTCGATGTACCTGTCGGGTCTCTGCAAGAGCGTGACGCTCATTCATCGGCGCGAGAGCTTCCGCGCCAGCAAGACCATGCAGGAGAGGGTCCTGAAGAACCCCAAGATCAAGGTCCTCTACAACGCGATCGTCGACGAGGTGCTGGACGTAAAAAAGGGCGAGGTCACCGGCGCCCGCGTCCGCAACGTGAAGACGAACGAGACCATGGTCGTCGCCGCGACGGGCTTCTTCGTCGCCATCGGCCACACGCCGAACACCGACCTTTTCGCAGGACAGCTCGAGCTTCACGACAACGGCTATATCAAGACGCGTCCCGGCACCACCTACACGAGCGTCCCTGGCGTCTTCGCTTGCGGCGACGTACAGGATTTCACCTACCGGCAGGCCGTCACCGCGGCGGGCACGGGATGCATGGCCGCGCTCGACGCCGAGCGCTGGATGGCCGTCAACGACCCGCATTGAGGCCGGTAGACCCCCTCTGTTCGGCGTCGTACTCTCGCGGAAGAGCGTGTCTTCCGTATCTCCTCTTGGCCAGCCTGACTCCGAAGCGCCGATGACCGAGCGCGAGGAGCAGCTCGCGCGCGTCCCGTTCTTCGACGGGCTCACGCGCGAGGCGCTCGCGTTGATCGCGCAAGCCACCACGGAGGAAACGCACGCCACCGGGACGAAGCTCGTCCAGTTCGGCGATCCGGGCGACAAGCTCTTTATCATCCTCGAGGGCAAGGTCCGCATCTCCCGCGAGGTCGCCGGCATGGGCGAAGAGGCCCTCGCGGTCCTCGGGCCCGGCGAGGTCTTCGGCGAAATGTCGCTCCTCGACGAGTCGCCGCGCTCGGCCGACGCGCGCGTTCACGAGCGCTGCCGCATCCTCGTCATCACCAAGGAGTCGTTCGACGACCTCCTCTTCTTGCACAAGGACCTGGCCTACGAAGTCCTCTGGAACTGCGTGCGGATCCTCTCGGCGCGTCTGCGCGAGACCAACGAGAAGCTGACCTTCCTGACGACGAGCGGGAAGTTCTGACGGGATGCCGCGCCGCCTTTCCCACGTCCTCCTGGCCGCCGGTCTCTTCCTTGCAGCGTGCGGCGGAGCCGCCGGCACCGGCGCGCCTTGGACGCCAGCGGCGCCCGCGGTCGAGCCGTCCGCTCCCGCTGGCTCCGTCTCCCCATCCGCGGGCGCCCAACCCGCAGAAGCCCCGAGCGGGGCCGCAGCGAGCTCCGGCGCGGCTCCTCTCCCGTCGAGCCCCCGTACCGCTCCCTCACCCGCTCCGGTGGAGATGAAGGCGCCGGTGTCGAGCGTCCTCGCGGGCGAGCTGCGCGCCATCGGTCTCGATGCAGCCAATCTTCCGCCCCTCGAGAAGCTCGAACCGACCGCCCTCCGGCGCGTGATGAAGCTCTTCGCGCGTTCGCTCGGCGCCAAGTGCGGCGACTGCCACGCGGGGCAGGGAACCGGCGACTTCGCCGCGCCCACGCGGCGAAAGAAGATCGCCGCGAAGATGTGGGACGAGTTCGTGGTCAAGCTGCAAATGACAGACGCCTCGCCGCTTTTCTGCGATTCGTGTCACCAGGGCCGCATCGTCCAGCTGGACCGCACCGACAAGAAGGCCCTCGGCCGCTGGATGGACGCAAACTTCGTCGACAAGCTGAAGCGAAAAGACGGCGCCGACCACGACTGCGAGACCTGCCACGTCGGTAAGGAAATGCATCTGCTCACCCAATGGGGTGGCGGCTGAGCAGGCCTCCCCTCATGCACCCCTCACCGCCCTCGCAGTTGTCGAAGAATGCGTCGAGCCAGGCTCTGGAGCCGTGACGCTCGCGGTTCTGGCCAGGCAAACAAGGCCAAATCGTGCGCGGGCGGGGGGTTCGGGGGGAGCGGCCGCGCTCGCCCCCGCAGCGAAGGCAGAGCGCGCGAGCTGGGAACCATTGTGGACAAGCTGTTCCCTGTTTCTTGACGATAGAACGTACGTTCAGTAGCCTCTTGCGCAAGATGCAAGGGCTCACGCAGCGCCAGCAAATGGTCCTCGACTTCATCCGACAGTCCATTCAAGACCGCGGCTATCCGCCCACGCTGCGCGAGATTGGCGCCCGCATGGGGATCCGCTCCACCAACGGCGTGAACGACCACCTGCGCGCGCTCGAGCGCAAGGGGTACCTGACGCGCGAGGACATGAAGTCCCGCGCCCTGCGGCCGACGAACCTCGCCGTTCAGGCGCTCGGTGGCGCAGCCGTTCCGATCGACACGGTCGCCAACGACGTCGATCTCGTCGAGGTCCCGGTCCTCGGGCGAGTGGCCGCAGGGCTACCGCTCCTCGCGGAGGAGCATGTGGTCGATACGGTGCGCATCGACCGCACCCTCATCAAGGGCGGGCGTGAGGTCTTCGGCCTCAAGGTCCACGGGGACTCGATGATCGAGGCCGGCATCCTGAGCGGCGACTACATCTTCGTGAAGAAGCAGCTGACAGCCAGCCGCGGCGACATCGTCGTCGCGCTCATCGGCGACGAGGCCACCGTGAAGTACTACTTCCCGGAGAAGGACCACGTGCGTTTCCAGCCGGCCAACAAGAACATGGCCCCCATCTACGTGCGTGCGGGCGACTTCAAGCCGACGATGCTCCTCGGCGTCGTGGTCGGCGTCTTCCGCCGGATGTAGCGTCCCCGAGTCGCGGTCGACTTGGCCCGATACTCGGGACACACCTTGACCTTCGCTTTGGGCGGACGGTACCGTCATTTGGCGTTGATGCGCGCACCCCTCGTCGTCTTGGCAGCCGCGTTGTGCAGCGCCTTGCCGTGCAGCGCCTGCGGCGGGATCAACTACGCCATCGCGGTCAACGCCGCGTCGTCGCGTGTCGAGGAGGCGCGTGCCGTCGGCGCCGAGCAGCTCGCACCGTACGAGTACTACTTCGCCAAGGAGCACCTCGAGCAAGCGCAGATCGAGGCCTCCCAGGCCAGCTATTCGGACGCGGTGAACCTCGCCGAGGAGGCCGAGGAGTACGCCAGCAAAGCCATCGACCTCGCGCAGACCGCGCGCCGTGCCCGGCCATGATCGTCCGTCGCATTGCTTCGTGGCTCGCGGTATCGGTGCTCGCGTGCGCGTGCGCCCAGGGTCCGGCGCTGCGCGGCAAGATCAGGGGTCTTTCCACCACCGTCCAGGACGCCGAGAAGAACGGCGCGATGCGGTGCGCGCCACGCGAGCTCGCGGTCGCCAAGAGCAACCTAGAGTTCGCCCTCATCGATCTGGATCAGGGCCGCTTCTCGAGCGCCGAGGCCCACCTGGCCAAGGCGGAGCCCAACGCGCAGGCCGCGTTCTCCATGAGCCCGCCCGACCGCTGCACGTCGCGCGAGTTCGTCGAGGTCGCCGCGCCCAAGGCGCACGACACCGACGGCGACGGCATCGTCGATTCTGCCGACCAGTGCGTCCTCGAGCCCGAGGACAAGGACGGCTACCTCGACGACGACGGATGCCCCGACCCCGACAACGACGCCGACGGCATCCTCGATACGGCCGACAAGTGCCCGAACGAGCCCGAGGATCTCGACGGCTTCCAGGACGACGACGGATGCCCCGACCCGGACAACGACGGCGACGGGGTCGCCGATCTCGAGGACTTCTGCCCGAACACGCCAGGCGTGCGCGGCGGCGACAAGCCGGGGTGCCCGAAGAAGAACTCGCTCATCGTCGTCACCGAGAAAGAAATCCGAATCACGCAGCAGATCCAGTTCGAGTTCAATAAATCGGTTATCCGCCCGGGCATCAGCTTCAAGATCCTCGACGAGGTCGTCCAGGTCCTCTCGGACAACGCGAAGATCACCCTCGAGGTGCAAGGGCACACCGACAACGTGGGCGCGGACGCCTACAACATGAAGCTCTCGCAGGCGCGGGCCGACGCAGTGCGCGCCTACCTCGTCGGACATGGCATTTCCCCGGCGCGCCTCACCTCCAGGGGCTACGGCTTCCACCAGCCGCTCGTCCCGAACACGACCGCCGCGAACCGCGAACTGAATCGCCGCGTCCAGTTCATACGGACGGAGGCGACGGCCGCCGCCCCGAGCGGAAGCTCGCCGCCTTAGGCACGTTCCGAGTTTTACCGATGCGGCGTAGACGTGGCGTCGACGCGAACGGCGACGGCGTGGACGCGTTTCGTCGATCGCAGTCCATGTCGACGACAAGGGCCCTCGGTGCGTCGGATGCGCCGCACCCACTGGACTTTCCTACCAAACGCGGCGCGACCTGCTCTATGCTCGCGCCCCTCGCGGAGGTCTACGTGCGACGAAACTTTCTCGCCGCGGCATTGCGGCGCGCTATCCCTTGGCTCGTCGTGCTCACCGGGGCGCTATGTGCTTCCCCCGCGCTGGGAGCGGACCCCAAAGTCGAGCGAGAGGCGCAGGCCCTCCAGAAGAAGGCCATCGAGGAAGACAACCTCAATGTGAACTACGCCGCCGCGATCAAGAAGCTGCAGACGGCGATCGGCAAGTGCGGCACGGATCGATGCGGCAACCCGCTCCGCGCGGCGCTGCTCCGCGATCTCGGCGCGATGCAAGTGCTCAACGGCAACTCCGATGAGGCGCGTTCGAGCTTCGCCCAGGCGCTCTCCGTAGATGGGTCGCTCGAGCTCGACCCGGCCTACAAGAATCCGCAGATCGAGCAGGTCTGGAACGAGGTGAAGAAGAAGGGGGGTGGTGGAGGCGCCGCCCCGGCAGCGGAGGCGCCGCCCACCGGCCCCGCGCCCGCCGGGCAGCCCACCGGAGACTTCGCGCACACGCCGCCTCCCGAGGAGCTCGTTCGCACTCCGCTCCCGATTTACGCCGAGTACTCGGGAAGCGAGCAGCTCGCGCGCGTCATCGTCAAATACAAGGGCCCCGGCATGGCCGAGTGGAAGCCGCTCGAATTGCCGAAATCGGGCACCGGCTGGGGCGCACTCATTCCGTGCAAGGACGTCCTGCCCGGGACGATGCAGTACTACATCCAGGGCTTCAACGCGGCGAACGACCCCGTCGCGACGTCCGGCAGCCGCGCCAAGCCGTTCACCGTCCCGGTGAAGCAGTCGATCGCCGGCGCGCCGCCCGGGCTCCCCGGGCAAGAGCCGCCGAAGCAGTGCTCGGAGACTTCGGGTGCGGGCGCGGAGTGTCCGCCCGACTTCCCCGGGTGCAGCAACAAGAAAGGCGCCGGCGAGGAGTGCACGAAGGACAACGAGTGCACGAGCGCCGCGTGCGTCGACAGCAAGTGCGCCGACAAGAAGGGCGGCGGCGAGAAGTGCGAGTCGGACGACGAATGCGCGAGCGGCAGCTGCAGCGACGGGACGTGCACGGCGCCCAAGAAGGCGGAAGGGGAAGACTGCTCGAGCGACGACGAGTGCGAGGGCGGCTCGTGCAAGGAAGGCAAGTGCGGCGGCGGCGCGGGTAGCTCGAAGTTCTCGCGCTGGTGGATCGGCGGGGCGGTGTCAATGGACTTCTTCATCGCGCCGGGCACGACCGACGTGTGCGCGCTCAATCCGATGACCAACGGCACGACGCCGCTGACGCCGGGCAATCCGTACAACTGCGTCGACCCGAACACCGGCGCAAACTTCCCCGGCACCGACAGCACGGTGAACGGCCAGATCGCAAAGCACGGCGATCTCGTGCAGTCGGGCTTCGCGCCCGGCAACCTGCGCATCATGCTGAGCATCGACTACGCGCTCAACGCCAACATGTTGCTCGGCGTGCGCGGCGGCTACGAACTCTTCACCGATCCGGCGGCCGCGCCCGGCGCGGCGTTCGCGCCCGTGCACGGCGAAGCGCGGTTTACGTACCTCTTCGGCAAGAACGCCATCACGCAATCGGTGGCGCCGCTCGTCCTCGTCGCCGCGGGGGTCGGCGAATTCGACGCCTTCGTGCAGGTGCCGGTCTTTCTCACGCAGCCCAGCGGGCCGCCGAAGGAGCAGCCGGAGAATGCGTGGATCACTGCGGGCCCCGGCTTCGTCGCCGCCGGCGGTGGCGTACGCCTCCTCCTCAGCAGGAAGGTCGCGGCCACGGGCATCCTCAAGATCGAAGCGGCGTTCGGCGGGTCTGCCGGCACGCTCCTCGGCGCCGCGCCGGAGCTCGGGCTGCAACTCGGGTTCTGACGGGCGAGGAACGCGGCGAGCGCAGGCCGCGCGAACTTCCGGCGCCCCCTCCTCAGCCTACGCGAGCAGCGTTGCCTCGCCCGGCGTCCACTCGCACGGCGTCGCTCGCCCGGTGAGCAGCGCGTCGAGCACGCGAAGCACCTCCCGCACGCTGCGCCCGCAGCGGACGTCGTGCGCGCTCGCCCAGCGAATCGTCTGCTCCGGGTCGACGAGGAACGTCGCGCGGGCGGGGAGCCCCACCTGCGGATCGAAGACCCCCATCGCGCGCGCGAGCCCGCTGTTCGGGTCTCCCGCCATCGGGAACGGCACTCTGCGCAGATCCGCGTCGCGCTCCCTCCACGCGACGTGCGCCCACGCCGAGTCGCCGCTCACCCCGAGGAGCGCGGCCCTTCGCGCACGAAACGCCGCTTCGTGGCGCGCGAACGCGAGGATCTCGGTCGGGCACACCACGGTGAAGTCGATGGGCCAGAAGAAGAGCACGAGCCAGCCGCCGGCGAACGCGGAGTCGGTCACCGTCGCGATCTCGTGGCCGGTCTCGGCCGAAACGGCGGCTTTCAGCGAGAAACTCGGAAGCCGCTGGCCTACGGTCAGCATGCCCGTGCTTCAAGCACTGCGCGTGCCGAGGGGCGCCCCTCCCTATAGGACGGGCAGTCGCCCCGTTCCCTGCGGGCGTGGAAAGGCCGCGTCGATCCTGCGGAGCTCGTCCGCACTCAGCACCAGCGAGCCCGCGCCGGCAACGTCCTCCACATGGTGGACGCGCGCCGCCTTCGGGATGGCGAACACATGGTGGTCGCGCACGAGGAAAGCGAGCGCGACCTGGTGCGGTGTGGCGCCACGCTCCCGGGCGATCTCGACCAAGACGCGGCCTCGGGGCGAGTTCGCCGGCGGAAATCGCCCCGCGCCGAAGGGGCTGTACGCGACGAGTGCGACGCTGTGGCGCGCACACCACGGAAGCACGGCGGCCTCGATCGCCCGCTCGTCCAGGTGATAAAGGACCTGATTGCACGCGATGCTCGCCGCGCCCGCAAGCGAGAGCGCTTCATCGAGCTCGGCGACATCGAAATTGCTCACGCCCCAGGAGCGGATCTTCCCCTGCTCTTCGAGCTGTTCGAAAGCTCGGATCGTCTCGGACAGCGGGTGACGACCCGGCCAGTGCAGCAAGTAACAGTCGAGCCAATCGGTTCGTAGCCGCCGCAAGCTCTGCTCGCAGGCCCGGAGCGTGCCTTGGTGAGTGGCGTGCTCGGGAACCACCTTCGACACGAGAAACACCTGCTCGCGGCGCCCCGCGATGGCTTCGCCCACCAGCCTCTCGACCTCGCCCGAGCCGTAAAGCTCCGCGGTGTCGACGTGAGTAATCCCGAGGTCGAGTCCTCGGCGGAGCGCGCGGATCGCTTCGGCGCGATCGTCGCGCTCCATCTTCCACGTCCCCTGGCCGATGACGGGGACCTCGACGCCAGCTTGCCCGAACGGACGGACCATCATGAGCGCCAAGATAACTCGTGACTCGGCTCGCTCCAGCGAGGGCCCGTCGTCGCGCCCGTCGATCGACGCCGCGCGACGCAGGCTGGGCGGCAAGCCGAACGTCCCATCGACGCGCGCTCCCGGCGTCGCCGTGGAAGCCGTCCTGCGCGACGGCAGCAAGCGGAAGGGCGTCATCCTCTGGTCCTCGGACCGCGAGTGCGACGTCTGGTTCGACGACGGCGCGGCCCGACGCATCCGGGCCAGCGCCGTGACGAGCTTCGGCGGCGGCGTCCCCGAAGAGCTGGCGCGCATTGCGGCCGAGGCGCGCCTTTTCGCGCTGCTCGCGCCGGGCGAACGCGTCCGCTGGCAGCGGCAGAACGGCGTGGCCGAAGGGTGCATCGTCGAGAAGTGCCGCTACGGCGCGATCGTCGTCACGCGCGACGGTCGCCTGGTCGCGGTCGGCTTCCGCCGGCTCTGGCCGGCGATCGTGCGGCCGCTGGCGTAACATGCGCCCATGCCCTCGTTGTCGCGCACCGCGTCCGCGCTGCGTGCGAGCGTCTTCGCGGATCTCGCGCCGCGCATCGAGGAACGCGCACGTCGCGGTGGGGACCTCATCGAGCTCCACATCGGCGACACGCACCTGCCGCCGCCAAAGGACGCCCGCTTCGCCAGTATCGAGACCGCCGCGTTCGACGAGGCGCTCTACCGCTACGGTGGCGTCGCCGGCCTGCCGTCGCTGAAAGAGGCATTCGCCGAGCGGCTCGCCGCGTGCGGCTTCGGTCCCCGCGAGGTGACCGCCGCCCACGTTCTCGTCGGCTGCGGCGCGACGCACGCGCTCTTCTGCTCGGTGCGCGCCGTCCTGGATCCCGGGGACGAAGTGCTCGTCGCGGCGCCGTACTGGCCGCTGTCGGTCGGCGTCCTGCGCGCGGCCGGCGCCGTGCCCATCGAGGTTCCGCTGACGAATCGCCTGTACGCCGACCCTTCGCTCGACGCCGCCTCGGTCTTCGCGGAGGCGCTCACCCCGCGCACGCGCGCCATCTACTTCATCACGCCGAACAACCCCGACGGAAAAGTGCTCTCCGTCGCGCAGCTCGAGGGCATCGCCCGCCTGGCGGTCGCGCGTGGGTTGTGGGTCGTCGCCGACGAGGTCTATGCCGACTACGTCTATACGGGCGCCCATACGTCGATCGCGCGCCTCGAAGGTATGGCCGAGCGCACGCTCACGGCGTATTCGCTCTCGAAGAGCCACTCGCTCGCGGGAGCGCGCGTCGGATTCGTCGTCGGACCCGAACGCGTCGTCGCGCTCGCGCGGCGCGTGGCCACGCACACGGTGTTCAATGTTCCGCTGGCATCGCAGCGCATTGCTCTGGCCGCACTTCGCGCACCTTCCGCCTGGTTGGAAGGCGCGCGAGCCGGGTATCGGGAGGCGCGCGACGCCGTCATGGAAGCGCTCGCGCGCTTCGAGGGCGACAGCGCCTCCGGCGGCCTGCGCGCGTTCGCGCCCGACGGCGGCAGCTACGTCTTCATCGATTTCGCGGCAGCTCTCCGCGGTCGTCCGTTGCGAGGTCTGCTCGAACGCGCGGTCGATCAGGGAGTGCTCCTCGCACCCGGCGAGGGCTTCGGCGACGCGTTTGTGACGTGGGCGCGGTTGTGCTTTACCGGTGTCCGGCTCGGCCGCGTTCTGGAGGGGGTGGCGCGGCTACGAGAAGCGATGGGAGACTGGACAGCGTCCAGCGATGGCGATAGCGATTGAGGGCCCGATGACGGCGCGTCTCCGGCTGCGCCGGAGCGTGGTCGAAACCTGGGGGAGCTCGCATCGGCGTGTATGCCGGCGAGTGCGCGAGGCGCGAATCCCATGATGCTCAAGCCGATGCGAGCCAAAGAGACCCAGAAGACGATCGCCGACGATCCGGAGCTGGCCGCAGCCTTCAGCCCGAAAAACGGCGATCTCTCGCCGGAAGAGGTGGGCTATCGCGCCCGCCGTCTCGTCTGGTGGCGCTGCAGCGTCGTCCCCACCCACGAATGGCAAGCTGCGCCCGCTGCGATGAAGGGATGCCCCTTCTGTGCGGAGGGCCGGGGCGATGGCCATCTCCCCGAGTCCGCCGCCATGCCCAAAGCAGCGCAGGATCTCGGCGAGGAGTCGGCCTATGTGGCACATCGGAGCTCCACGGTGCGCGCCCGTCCGTCGAGCGTGCCCACGGCGCCGCCGCCGTCGGTGCAGCCCTCTGTCCCACTGCCCGCACCGAGCGCGCCCCCGCCTGCGTCGGGCCTTCGTGCCCTGCCCATCGACCTCGACCTGCTCGAAGAGGCCTTCGTCGACGGCGCGCTCTGCTTCCTCAGTCCCCTCACGGGCGAGGTGTTCCTCCCGCGCAAGTGGCGCGACGACTGCCCCGGCTACGTGCGTGTTCCGTACGCCGACAAGCGCCGGTGGATTCCTGATTTCATCACGGTCTACGTGACCCAGCCCCGGCGCCAGGCCCTGCTGCGGGAGGCCGCAGCGGCCAACGAGTTCCTGCAGAAGCTCGACGAGAAAGAGGAGGTCCAGTGGGCCGCCTACTCGGCGGCGCGCTGCGGGATGGACCTGCGTGCCTGGCTCGAAGGCCTCGGGATCCGCGTCATCCCGAGGCGAAGCGGCCGCGCGAGGTAGGCTCGGAGCACGGCGCCCAGGGCGAGGAGGGCGGCTGCCCCGCCCGCGCCCCAGCCGAGGCGCGCGTGCGAGGGCGAGTGCGACGTCGGCGGCGCGCCCGGCCCGCCGGGACTCGCCGGCTCGCCGACCGCGATCGCGAGGAGCGCTCGCCGCGCCTCGGCGAACGCGGCGCCGTGCGGGCTCCAGGACGGCGGCCGACCGGCCTTCGCGTCGTCGAACGCGATCGGGACCAGCGATCGCGCCACGGCATCGGCGCGCGCGCGGTCGCGCGCGCGCGCCAGCTCGAGGTACGCGCCGTCCTGCAGTCCGCGCCGCCAGTTCTTGAGTCGAATCGAGGGCAGGACGCCGGTGTAGCCGAGCGAATGCTCGCCGAACGCGTCGTCTTGTCGCGCGGGGTAGACCAGCACGCCGTCGCCGTTGGCCCAGTCTCCGTCGCGATTGTGCAGCGTCTCGGGCTCGACGAAGGGGTCGATGGGCGCCGCGCCGTGCTGCCCGTACCAATACGTCGCCTCCCAGTAGAACCAGCGGCGCACCCCGTACATCGCCGCGAGCCAGCCGTTGACGCGCGGCGAGATCGCGTCGGCGTCGAGCAAGAACGTGCCCGTGCGCGGCAGGACGCCGTTGTAGACCCATACCTCCTTGCCCAGACGTCGCGAGCGATCGGCTTGCGCAACGTCGTAGTGCGCGAGGAGCATGGCGATGTCCACGGGCTGCTTCGCCGGATCCTCGGTGCACGTCCAGGCCACGCGGACGGCACGTACGCGCGCGTCCGGCGAGCTCCGCAGCGCCTCGCGCCACGCGGCACCCAGTGGGCTGTCGCACTGCTCGTCGTCGGCGTAGACGAACACGTCGGTCCCGGCGAGGACCCTGGCGCGGGCCGCCGCATCGACGATCGCCTGGACGCGCGACGTCTTCGCGAAGTCCGGCGCGCCGAGCGCTCCGTACGCGCCGATGGCGAGGACGCCGTCGCCTCGGTTCGCCCCTGGCCCGACGTACCCCCGTTCGGACGCATAGAGAGCCCCGCTCAGCGCGTCGCGTTGTCGGCCCACGTCGGCCGGAGACGTCGCGTCGTGCAGGGGCGACACTCGGTGCGCGTGGAGCAGCTTCCAGAGCGCCTCTTCGGCGCCGTCGCCCATGCGCCGCTCGAGCTCCTCGGGATCGTAGAACACCGTGGCCTCTCCGGTAGGAGGCGGGAGTACGACGCTCTTCACGTCCAGCTCGAGCCGGATCGATGAGAGCGCCCGTCCTTCGTTCGCTACGTCGATCGTGCCCTGATAAAGGCCCGGTGCCTGATCGCGCGGGACGTAGACGTCCACCCATAAAACGCCGTTGGTGTTCGGTGCGATGCGCATCGGGTAAGCCGCCCACGAGGGCGCTCTCTCGACCGGAACGAGCGCGTCCGGTACCCAGCCGATCCACGCGCCCGGCGGCGGCCCGGACCCGGCCTCCCAGCCGAGGGACTCGCCCGCGGTGCGTCCCCCAGAGGCGCGCCGCACGCGAACGAAGGACTCGACGAAGCGGCTGGGCGACGGCAATCTCGCGCCGCCGTTCGACGAGAGCGGGCGCACGTCCACCGTCACCGACGGAAGGGCCGCCGCGTCGGCCTCGACCACCACCTGGAACGCGACCACCTCGTCGCGGAGCGCGAACAGACGCACGGGCTTGCCCGGATGCCACACCGGGTTCTGCTCGCCGCGCTCGTACGGCGTCGCCGTCGCCTCGCGCCCGACCTTCTCGCCGTCGTCGATCACCCACACCGAAGCCGCGCCCTGCGCCGGGTGAGCCGTGGTCGCGGCGGCGATCGCGACGGCTGCGGCCGTTACCCGCGCAAGCGGGCGCGACGCGCTACGATGGGTACTGGATCGCCGGCACGACGGCGCGGCGTACGTTCGAGCTCGCATGCGACTCCTCTCCGTTCTCATGCCGTTCCGCGACGCGGGCGACACGATCGAAGAAGCCGCAAGCAGCATCCTGGCCCAGCGCGACGTCGCGCTCGAGCTCGTCGCCATCGACGACGGGTCCCACGACGACGGTCCGCGCAAGATGGCGGACCTTGCCGTTCGCGATTCGCGCGTCGTCCTCGTCTCCGCCGAGGGGAGGGGCATCGCCGTGGCGCTCGTCCGCGGGCTGGCCGCCGCGCGCGGGGACCTCGTGGCGCGCATGGACGCCGACGACGTCGCGCTGCCGACGCGCCTCGCCAAGCAGGCCGAGCTGCTCGAGACCGACTCGCGACTGGGCGCCGTGGGCACGCTCGTCGAGCCGCTCGGCGCGTGCGGGGATGGCATGCGCCGCTACATCGCGTGGCAGAATGCCCTGGTCAGCCCGCGGGACCACGCGCGCGACCTCTTCGTCGAATCTCCCCTTTGCCACCCGTCGGTGCTCCTTCGACGCGAGGCCCTCGACGACGTCGGCGGGTGGCGCGACGTCGCGTGGGCGGAGGACTACGACCTCTGGCTGCGCCTCGACGCTCGCGGTTGGCTTCTGGCCAAGGTGCCCGAGGTGCTCCTTCTCTGGCGCCAGCGTCCTGGGCGCGCCAGCTTCGCCGACCCGCGCTACGCGCGCGAGCGCTTCGTCGAGGCGCGCGCCTTCTACCTGGCGCCCAGGCTGAAGGACGCCGCGAAGCCGGTCGCCGTATGGGGAGCTGGCGTCACGGGGCGACGGCTGGCGCGCGCGCTGGAGCAGCACGGGGTGCGCGCGTCGCAGTTCGTCGACGTCGATCCGCGCAAGATCGGTCGGGTCGCCCGCGCCGCGCCGATCGCAGCGCCCGATTCGCTGCGGCGAGGCGCCCACACCGTCGTCGTCGCGGTCGGCGCGCGCGGTGCCCGTGCGCTCGTGCGCGCGCACCTCCAGGCCCTCGGCTTCGTCGAGGGCGCCGACTTCGTGTGTGCAGCGTAAGTGTCCCGAGCGTGCGGACGCAGTCGGCCCGGTACTCGGAACACCACCTCCGCTACCTGACGCATTGGCCGGGGACGTCGGGGTGCTTCGAGAGCTGACAGCGATAGCCCGCGGGGCAGGAGTGCTTGTTGCGGATGAAGCCGCCGCAGCCCACGTCTTCCGGGCGAGTCATCGTGCACAAGTGCGTTCCGTTGTCGCAGAGAGGCACGCGCCCATCCTGCACGATGTACATCGGGCATATCGGGTTCGCATGCGGGCAAGTGAACGACTTCGCGTATGCGTCCCTCTGCGATGTCGCGACGGCCTCCTTCCACCCGTTGTGGCAGCAGCCGACCTTGTCGACGGCGACGCATTCGCTGTCGAGCGTGCATGCGCGGTACTGCGCGGCGGCTCCGGCGTCGGTAGCCCCCGGGCCAGACGCGGTCGCCGTGTCCACGCCCGCAGCCCCGCCCGCTCCACCGCCGTCTGCGATCGACGTCGAGAGGAGAGGCGGCGCGGCAGACGGTTGTGTGGCTGCGGCGGACGGCTGCGCCGGCGCTTGCGGCTCGGCGCTGGCGCTGCCTCCCGCCGCGGGCTGGCCGGTGGTGGGAGCGGTCACCGCGGTCGACTGCGGCTGCGCGCACGCGGCGCCGGCCGCGAGCGCGAGCGCAAGCGCGAACGACGAGGCTTGCATGTTCCCAGGCGTATACAACGCTAAGAGCCCCAGATGCGAGAGCTGAGCGGAAAAAACGTGGTCGTTACCGGTGCGGCGAGTGGAATTGGAAGAGCGCTGGCGGAACGGTTCGCACGCCAAGGCATGCGGATCGTTCTGGCCGACGTGGAAGAGAAGCCGCTCGCGGAAGCGCGAGACGCCGTCGCCGCCCTCGGCGCCGAGGCGATCGCCGTGCCCACGGACGTCTCGAACCGATGGCAGGTCGAGGCGCTCGCCCGCCGCGCCTTCGAAGCGTTCGGTGCCGTGCACGTGCTCTGCAACAACGCCGGGGTCGTCGCCGGCGGCCCCGTCTGGGAGCTCCCGCAGGCGGACTGGGACTGGGTGGTGGGCGTGAACCTCTTCGGCGTCGTCCACGGCGTGCGGGCGTTCGTCCCGCGCATGATCGAGCAGGGCGAGGGTCACGTCGTGAACACGGCGTCGATCGCGGGCATCCTGACGACGCCGTTTTCGGCCCCATACTGCGCGACGAAGCACGCGGTCGTCGCGCTGAGCGAGTGCCTGCACCACGATCTTTCGGCGGTGGCCGGCGGCAAGGT
The DNA here is from genome assembly GCA_937998045.1 of uncultured Myxococcales bacterium. Lineage (GTDB taxonomy): Bacteria > Myxococcota_A > Polyangia > Polyangiales > Polyangiaceae > Palsa-1150. Next base: position 15,054 of record CALKVG010000666.1, on the reverse strand, counting down.
CAAGGTCAGCGTCCTCTGCCCGGCCTGGGTCAAGACGAACATCGCGGACGCCGGGCGCAACCGCCCCGCCTCGCACGCCCGCCCACCGGCGGATCCGGCGTCGCGGCGCGGCGGAGCCGGCATGATCGACGGCTTCCTCCGCTCGTCGGTCGCCGGTGGCATCGACCCGGCGGAGGTCGCCGAGCACGTCGTCACGGCGATCGTGCAGGAGCGATTCTGGGTCCTCACGCACCCGAAGACGAAGAAGGCCGTCGAGAGGAGGACGCGAGAAATTCTCGACGACGTCGTGCCTGCGTTCGATTGGTCGCGATTCTGAGGGCTACTTCGCCGGCACGTAGAAGTGGTAGTCGAGCGAAGCCGGCGCCCCGGAGAACGGCGCGACGCGCACGCTCGCGAGAGCGTCGGCCGCGCACGCGCCCGTCGGCGTGCCCGCGAAGGGCGGTGCCACGGCGACCTTCTCCACGCTCCCGTCGTTGGCGAACGTCACGGTCGCCGAGGCGTGGCCCCAGGTGCGGCCGCGGCGGCACTTGCCGAACTCGCGCTTCTTGGCGTCGAGCGCGCGCCGGGCGGCCGCCGCCGCGAAGGGTGCCTCCGGCTTCGCCTTTGCCGTCGAGTCGGGCGGCGCCTGCGGCGACGAAGCGCTGGGCGCCTCCGGCGACGACGCGGCCGAGGGCGACGCGGGCGAGGCCGGCGCATCGGCCGGCGAGGGCGCCATCGCGGGCTCCGAAGAGTCGGCGGTGCCGGCGGCCGTCGCAACGGCGGAGCCGCGGTGCGAGCGCAGCGCGGCCACGGTGCCGGCCACGAGGATGAGCGCCGCCGCGGCCCCCGCGCTGACGAGCGCGAGCGCTCGCCGCGAGAGGCGCACGGGGAGCCCGAGGCGCGCCAGCGCAGGCGCGTCCGAGCGCAGGGCGAGGAGGGGCGGAACGAGCGACGGAGGCTTCGACGGCACGTGCAGCGGATGGTCCGGCTCGACCGGCGGCAGGCGCGCCGGTTCCGAGGTCGCCGTCTCGATGCCCTCGGCACGCTCTCGCGCGCCCCCGGCGACGCCGGGAGGCGCAGGGGTCGCCGTCGTCGGCGGCTCGGGGCCGCGCGGGAGCGCGACCGGGACGTACGACGACGAAACGCCGGTCGCGTCGAAGGACATCGGCTGCGTGCCGGTCGAAGGCTCCGACGGAAGCTTGAGACGCGGCCGCGCGACGGCGCCGGCGACCATCGGCATCACTTCGCCGGCGTCCGTGAGCGTCGCGCGCGCCGCGCGCGGCGGGACGGCGCTGCTCATCTCGCGCCAGAGCTCGCCGGCGTCCGCCTGCCGCGCCCCCGGCGACGGCGACAGCGCCCGGTTCAGCACCTGCTCGAGGAAGTGGGGCAGCTTGTGCCCGGAGAGCGCCTCCGTCGCCACCAGCGCCAGGGCGTAGACGTCCGTCTGCGGCCCGACGCCGCCGAGGGACTCGTCGAGCTGCTCCGGCGCCGCGTACCCCGGAAGCCAGAGGCGCAGGCCGCATCCGGAGTGCGACTCCTCCGGCGACTCGGGCGCGAAGTCGTTCATCATCCGGGCGAGCCCGAAGTCGAGCACCTTCAACGTGGCGGTGCCGTCGCTCCGGGAGGCGACGAACAGGTTGGCCGGGTTGATGCCCAGGTGCACCTCGCCCTGAGTATGAGCGTACGCGACCGCCTCGAACGCCCCCCGCAGCAGGCCGAGGACCTCCTCGAGCGGTCGCATCGGCCGGACCTCCTTCTGGCGTCCCGCGAGCTCCGCCGCGAGCGACTCGCCGTCGAACCATTCGCGGACCAGGTACGGAACGGCAGCGCCGGTGCGCGGGGCGCGCGTCTCGCCGCTCGTGATCGTCTGCGCGATGTGGGCGTGGCCGCGCGCGAGCCGATCGTGGACGCGATACGCCTGCTGAAACGCCGCGTCGAGCGCGCGCGCCAGCGCGTCGGGGATCGTCTCGGGCAGGTTGAGGCACTTGATGGCGATCCGGGTGTCCGCGTCGAGCCTCCGTCCGCGGTAGACGACGCTCAGATCGGCGTCGCCGGCGACCGCCTCGACGCGAAATTGTCCGCCTACGATGTGACCGATCAAATCGAACGGGTCGCCGCTCATCGCGCCCCCATTGTGCCCGACCGGTGCGCCCCAGTCACCCGCACCCTCACGGACATGCGCGAAGGCGGCGGGTTCGCGAGATTTCACGAAAAGGCGAGCCGGGCGAAGAGCGCCCGCGGCGTCACATACATTGCAGGTTTCCGTCGATGTTCTGGACGCTCATCGTGCCCGGGCAGGGCAGCTGGAGCGTCGGATTCGCGTTTTGCGTACCATCCCTCTTCGTGCACGACGCGCAGCTCAGCAAGCACGTCACGCTGATCGAGCAGGTCGTGCACGTCTGCTGGTAGGCCGCGGTCGGCCCCGTCGAGCAGCCTGCGTCGCCGTCGAGGGCGGCATCGAGCACGGCCGTGTCGGGGCTGCCGGTATCGAGACTCGCGCCGGTGTCCGCGACGCTCGAGTCGCCCGGAGCCGCGCCTTCGGACGAATCCTCCGCCGCGTCGGACGACGAACCGCTGTCGGACATCGAGCCCGAGGAGGAGTCGTCGGAGGCGCCCGTGTCGGATCCGGCGGCGCCGCTGCCGCTCTCGGGCGCGGGCTGGCGCGACGTGTCGGCCGCGACGGCGTCACCGGCGGTGCCCTCCGTCGTTCCCGACACGTCGCCGTCGTCGCTCCCCGTTCCGCCTGACGCGCACGCCGCGCACGCAGCGAACGCAACGAGCATCAGAGCCTGCCGGGTTCCCCGCCTTCGCACTCGCATGGCCGGACTCGCGAAAAGACAGTTTTACGTTCGGCGCGCAAGCTAGCAGCAAAAGCGGCAGAGGTTCGCACAACCTGGCCCGTCGCCGCGAATGAGACGTGCGGCTCACCCCCGGTAGAGGAGGAGACGGCACTCCAGCGGGCCGTTGTGAAGGATCCACCACTTGTCGGGCTCGCGGCGCATCGCCCGGGCGATGGCGGGGGTGCCGGCGAGCAAGGCGATCGTGTGCCCGCGCAAGCGGCGCAGCGAGCGCCCCAGGTCGTCATACAGCGTGTCTTCCGCCGCGAGGCGTTCCCCGTACGGCGGATTGGTCACGACGAAGCCGGGGGGGTCGAGCGGCTCGAGGTCGCGAACGTCGCGCCGTTCGACCGCGACGTCGACGCCGGCCGCTCGCGCGTTGTCGCGCGCATTCGCGACCGCGCGCGCGTCGGCGTCGCACGCGACGATCCGGGGTCCCGACGCCAGCTTGGCGGCCCGCGCTTCGGCCCGGAGGCGCTCGACGTGCCGGCGCAGCGCGTCGTCGTGGCTCGCCCAGCGCTCGAAGCCGAACCGCTCGCGGCCCAGCCCGGGCGCGACCCGTCGGGCCCACGCGGCCGCTTCGATCGCGATGGTGCCTGCGCCGCACATCGGGTCGAGCAGCGTGCGCTCGCGGTCCCACCCCGAGAGGCGCAGCACCGCGGCAGCCAGCGTCTCGCGCAGAGGCGCTTCCCCGGCGCGCGACCGCCACCCGCGCTTGTGGAGCGAGGCTCCGCCCACGTCGAGGTAGAGCGTCGCCCGGTCGGCGGCGACGTGCACCGCGAGGAGAACGTCGGGATCTTCGCGGTCGACCGACGGCCGCTCACCGAAGCGGTCCCGCAGGCGGTCGACGACCGCGTCCTTCGTTCGCTGGGCGACGAACTGCGAGTGGGTCAGCCGGCTGGACCGGCACGTCGCGCGGACCGCGAGCGTGGTCCGCGGGGTGAGCCACGAGCTCCAGTCCACGGCGCGGGTGCCCTCGTAGAGCGCTTCCCCGCTCGGAGCCTCGAAGGCGTCTACCTCGAGCAGGATGCGCAGCGCGACGCGCGACCACAAGCAGGCGCGCGCCGCCTCGACGAGCTCTCCCTCGAAGTGCACGCCGCCCCGGTCCGCGCGCACCCGCGGCAGGCGAAGCTCGCGCAGCTCGTCCCGCAGTGCGGGCTCGGTTCCTTTGGCGGCGGTGGCGAAGAAGCGCACGATCGGTGGGGCCTCGTCTTAACGTATGCGACAGATGCCGCGAAGACGGAAAGCAGAGCTGCTCGAAGCGCGTCTTCTTTCGCCCTCCGTGCGAAGCCTGACGTTTCGCACCGTCGACGGCAGCGCCGTCGACCACGTGTCCGGGCAGTACGTGGACCTCATCGTTCCCACGGCGCGAGGCATACCCTACAAGCGTTCCTACTCGATCGCCTCCGCGCCCGATCCCGCGAGCCCGGCTTCCTTCGAGATCGCCGTCACGCGCGTCGAGGGAGGACCCACTTCCGAGGCGCTGCACGCGCTCGCCCCCGGCGCTGTCGTCGAGATCGAAGGACCCGCCGGCGCGTTCGTGCGCCGCGACGCCGAGCGCGCGCACCCCGCGCTCTTCGTCGCCACCGGGACCGGGCTCGCCCCCCTCCGCGCCATGCTCGCCGACGAGACGCGCGTCGCGGACGGACCGCCGCTCGTCCTGCTCTTCGGCTGCCGCACGCCGCCGGACCTGCTCTGGGCAGACGAACTCCACGCGTGGCAGCGCGACTGCCCGCGCTTCGCCTTGCACGTCACCCTCTCGCGAGCGCCGCCGGAGTGGCGGGGACTCGTCGGCTACGTCCAGCGCCACGCGCACGACCTCGCGTCTTCGCTCCCGGACGCGCACGCCTACGTGTGTGGCCTCGCCGCGATGGTGGACGACGTCGTGAAGCTGCTCCTCGAGGTTGCGGGGATGCCGCGACACGCCGTCCACTACGAAGTGTACGACTGAGCGAGCGAGCGCCCGTCAGGGGTGAGAGAGCGTCTCGTAGAACTTCTTCGTGTCCTCGACGATGCGCGACAGCGAGAAGGGGAAGGTCATGTGCCCGCCCGGGATCCAGTCGATGGGCGGCTTCCCCCACGCGAGCCATTGTCGTTCGACGAGCGCCGCAGCGATGTACACGTCCTCGCGCGCCATGATCCACATCTGCCGCTCCGGCCGGAGCAGCGGCTTCAGCGTGTCGATGGCCACTTCCTCGAAGATTCGCTTCCGTTGCGCGCGGTCGATCCCGAACCGCTCGAGGTCGTACTTCATCCGCCAGAGGATGGGCGCCTCCTCGAGAGCGTCGCCGAGCTGCAGGTGCCCGCAGATCGGGACGATCCAATCGGGAGTCGGCTCGAGGCACGCCAGGAGCATCGCGATCGACGCCCCGAAGCTGATGCCCGTGACGCCGACTTCTTCGTAGCCAGCGCTCCGCAGCCATGCGACTGCCGTCCGCGCGTCGATGCACGACTGCCGGAGCGCCTCGAACGAGCGAACGAGGTCCGCCGTGAGGAAGTACTCGCCGTGAAAGAGAGCGCTCCGCGGGTTGCGCGATCCGTGGAAGGGCAGCTGCACGTGGACCACGTCGACGCCGAGGGCGTCGTAGAGCCGCGGCAAGAAGACCGCTTCTTCGATCCACGGGCCCGGCTCGAGCCAGCCGTGCACGTAGAGGAGGGCCGCGCGGCGCGGGCCGGACCGAGGGTGCATCCAGCGAGCGGTGACGCTGTGGTTGCAGGCGTATTCGCCGTCGTGCCGCGTGCGGTAGTGCGGGCAAAGGGGAACGTGCTGGCTGTGCCAGCGAAGCGCCTCCACGACGCGGCCGCCGCTGCGGGGGACGAGCGATCGCTTCCGCACGACGTCGCGCGGCGCGACCGGCGCCGGGTAGAGGACGGACGGAGGCGCACCAAGGTAGGGGCCGATGTCGTCGATCGTGTTCGTGTGCGTTCCGCGCACGTGTAGCAGGCGGGAGAGGTAGCCGATGACGTGATCGACGTTTCGGGCGGCCGAGGCCATGGGACGAACAAACCTCATACATGCGTGCGGCGTTGCCGCAAGCCCAGCTGCCCGCGGAGGAAGGGACGCTCTTGGAAGGATGAGCCGCGGGGCGCGCGGCTTCGACTCGCGCCCGACAGCGTGCGAATCGCGATTGGCAGCGTGCCCGACGCGCCCGACAGCGTATGAATCGCGATTGGCAGCGTGCCCGACGCGCCCGACAGCGTGCGAATCGCGATCGGCAGCGTATCGGACGCGCTCCTGAGCGCATGAATCGCGATTGGCAGCGTGTCGGACGCGCTCCTGAGCGTATGAATCGCGATTGGCAGCGTATCGGACGCGCCCGACAGCGCGTGAACCGCGATAGGCAGCGTATCGGACGCGCCCGACAGCGTATGAATCGCGATTGGCAGCGTACCGGACGCGCCCCCGAGCCTCTGGGCCGCGATTCTGAGCGGAAGAAGTGCGACGCTCAGGCCATGAGTCGCGCTTCGCGCGTTTCGCGTCCCGATAGGCGAACGATCGCCTGGAACGCGGACCAGACCTCAAGGCCCCGGCGCGCTCTCGTCAAACCGCGCGCGCCACGCGTCCCACGCGAGCAGCAGCCCCGCCGCGACCCCGGCGAGCGCCGCTCCCAGTTCGAGCGCCACGGTAGGCCCGTAGCCGTTCCAGATGCCGCCCATCAGCAACCCCGCGGGCAGCGCGGTGACCCCGACGACGAAATTGTACGCGCCGTACGCGCGGCCGCGTTGCTCCGGGCGCACCAAGTCCTTCACGAGCGCCTTCTCGACGGGCTCGGTCAGCCCGTAGAAGACGCCGTACACCACGAAGAGCGCCCACACTTGCCAGGACGCCGTTGCGCGGCCGAGCCCCGTGTACACGAGCGCGTAGACGAACCACCCCGCGGCGATGAGCGGCGCTCGCCGCACGCGGTCGGCGGCGTCGCCCCCGAGGTACGCCCAGACCACCTTCGACAGATTCAGCACCGCCCAGAGGACCGGCACCTGCGCGGTCGCCACGCCGAGCGAGCGCGCGCGCAGAAGGAGAAACGCGTCCGACGAGTTGCCGAGCGAGAAGAGCCCGAGGACAAAGAGGTACGTCGTGAGCGTGCGCGTGAGGACAGGTTCGCGATTGGCCGTCGCGGCCGGTCTGGCGGCCCCCGGAGCGCTGCGCGGCGGCTCGCGCACGGCCGCGACGAGCGCGGTCGCGACGGCGCCGGGGATCACGGCGACCCAGAAGACGCCGCGCAAGGACAGCCCCGCGGCGAGGAGCGCGGTCGCGAGGAGCGGCCCCGCGACGGCCCCTGCGTTGTCCATCGCCTGGTGGAAGCCGAACGCCCGGCCCGCGCGGTCGCCGGCGGCGTCGGCGATGAGGGCGTCGCGCGGTGAGCTCCGCACGCCCTTGCCTACGCGGTCGGTCACGCGCACCGCGAGGACGTGCCACGGGCGCGTGGCGAGCGCGACGAACGGCCGCGCCAGGCTCGCGAGGCCGTAGCCGAAGAGGACGAGCGGCTTGCGCCTCTCGGTGCGGTCGGCGATGACGCCCGACGCGAGCTTGAGGAGGCTCGACACCGTGTCCGCCGCACCCTCGACGAGCCCGAGGTACGCCGGCCCCGCGCGCAGCGTCTCGGTGAGGAACACCGGCAACAGCGGGAAGATCATCTCCGTCCCCACGTCCGTGAAGAGGCTCGTGAAGCCGAGGAGGATGACGGCGACGGGCAGACGCGCGTTTCGCCGATCGCCGTTCATCTCGCTCACGAGTAGCACGCCGAGCGCCAGGACGATCGGAGCGTCTTTGCGGCCTGGCGGCCCATCTCCCTTTGCGAGCAGCCTGCTAGTCTCCCGCCATGTTCGAGCCGACGCCCGCTGCCCGCGAGCCCATCCTGCGCGTCCGCGATTTCGTCCGCCACGAGGTGCAGCCCCTCGAGGCGAAGCTCGCCGGCGCTCGCTTTCGCGATCTCTTGCCCATCCTGGCGAACGTCCGTCAGGGGGCGCGCGATGCCGGCGTGTGGGCGCCGTTTCTTCCGCGCGATCTCGGCGGCATGGGCCTCTCGCTCTACGATTACGCCTTCGTCAGCGAGGAGCTCGGCCGCACGCCGCTCGGTCACTACGCGCTCAACTGCCAGGCGCCCGACGTCGGCAACATGGAGCTCCTCATGCTGCACGGCACCCCCGCGCAGAAGGAGCGCTTCCTCCAGCCGCTCGCTGCCGGCCGCATTCGCAGCGCCTTCTCGATGACCGAGCCGGACCACGCCGGCTCGAACCCCGTGTGGATGTCGACCCGCGCCGACAAGGACGGCGACGACTACGTCATCACCGGCCGCAAGTGGTTCACGAGCGGCGCCGACGGCGCGGCGTTCTTCATCGTCATGGCGGTCACCCATCCGGACGCCGACAAGCCGCACGCGCGCGCGAGCCAGATCCTCGTACCTGCCGACACGGCCGGCGTGCGCCTCGTGCGCAACGTCTCCGTCATGGGCGAGGAGGGGAGCGACTGGGCGAGTCACGCGGAGATCGAGTACCAGGGCGTCCGCGTCCCGCGCGCGAACTGCCTCGGCCCCGAGGCCGCCGGATTCCTCCTCGCGCAGGAGCGCCTCGGCCCGGGGCGCATCCACCACGCGATGCGGTGGATCGGCATCTCCGAGCGCGCGATGGACCTCATGTGCAAGCGCGCCGCGTCGCGCGTCATCTCGCCCGGCAAGCCGCTCGGGACCCGTCAGATCGTCCAGGCGTGGATCGCCGAGAGCCGCGCGGAGATCCACGCGGCGCGCCTGATGGTCCTCAGCGCGGCGCACGCGATCGACCAGAACGGCGCGACCGCCGCGCGCGACGACATCTCGATGATCAAGTTCTTCGTCGCCGGCGTCCTCCAGCGCGTCCTCGACCGCGCCATCCAGACGCACGGCGCCCTCGGCCTGACCGACGAGACGCCGCTCGCCTTCTGGTGGCGCCACGAGCGGGCGGCCCGCATCTACGACGGCCCGGACGAGGTCCACAAGGTGGCCCTCGCGCGGCGCATTCTCCGCGGCTACGGCCTCGACGTACACTGAGCGAGGGCGCCCATGACCGATCTCCTCGACCAGCCCTCGAAGGTGCGCGCCGGGCAGAGCTTCGACGCGTCGGCGCTCGTCGCCTGGCTGCGGGCGAACGCCGGCGCGTCGCTCGAAGGCGAGAGCGGGGAGGACGGCACGTCTCCGGAGCGTGGTCGAGACTTGGACGGCACGTCTCCGGCTTTGCCGGAGCGTGGTCGAGACTTCGTCGAGGTTCTCCAGTTCGGCCGCGGGTACTCGAACCTCACTTACCTCGTGCGGCTCGGCGAGCGCGAGATCGTCGTGCGCCGCGCGCCGCCCGGGGTCGCCATCAAGAGCGCGCACGACATGGGGCGCGAGTACCGCATCCTGCGCGCGCTCGCGCCGTCGTGGACGAAGGCCCCACGGCCGATCGCGTACTGCGAAGACGCTGCGATCCTCGGCACGCCGTTCTACGCGATGGAGCGGGTGCGGGGCGTCATCCTTCGCGGGCGCGCCGCACCGAGCCTCGCGCTGAGCGAGGACGCGATGCGAGAGGCGTCGGCGGCGGCCTGCGACACGCTGGTCGAGATCCACAACCTCGACTGGCGCGCCATCGGTCTCGGCGACCTCGGCAAGCCCGAGGGCTACGTCGAGCGGCAAGTGCGCGGCTGGGCGGAGCGCTATCGCAAGGCGCGCACCGACGACGTCCCGCAGGTCGAGCGCCTCGGCAGCTGGCTCGACGAGCACCGCCCCGGCGAGAGCGGCGCCACGCTCGTCCACAACGACTTCAAGTACGACAACCTCGTCTTGTCGCCGGATCTCGCGCGCGTCGTCGCGGTGCTCGATTGGGAGATGGCCACCGTCGGCGATCCCCTGATGGACCTCGGGACGGCGCTCGGCTACTGGATCCAGCTCGACGACCCGCCCGTCTTTCACGTCGCCATCTTCGGCCCGACCCACCTTCCAGGGAACCTGACGCGCTTGCAGTTCGTCGAGCGCTGGTCGCGCGCCACGGGGCGTGACGCGGGGAACGTCCTTTTCTACTTCGCGTTCGCGCTCTTCAAGCTCGCGGTGGTCGCGCAGCAGCTCTACAAGCGCTGGGTCGACGGGAACACCAAGGAGGAGCGGTACGCCGGGATGCTCGAGGGCGTTCGCGCCGTCGCGACGTCCGCGCTCGTCGCCGTCGACAAGGGGCGCATCGATCAGCTTGGCGACTGAAAGCGCGGCTCACCTCGAGACCGTGCGCTCGCGGACCCATGATGTTCCGCGATGTTCGATGCGCCAACCGTTCCGGCGGGTCGTTCGGTTCGAACGAGGCCCGCGCTCCTCGTCCTCTTTGCGCCCTTCCTCTGCCTCGCCGCGCTCTTCGCGTCGGCCGACCTCATGACGCTGCGGCGCGTGTCCGGGCTCCGCACCCAGACCGAGACCGTAGTCCACGACATGCTCGTCGATCTCGACCGCGTGGCGATCATGGGGCGCAACCTGGACCGGATCCAGCTTCTCGGCCAGCAGCACGTTTACGAAAAGGAAACCCCTGCGATGGTCGCGCTCGAAGCGGGCATCGCCTCGAGCTGGGCCGACTTCGATCGGGCCGCTGCCGCGTTTGCGTCCGATCCGTTACTGCCCCTGGAACAAGCACCGTGGGACTCGCTGAAGACGCAGATCGCGGACGTACGGCCAGGACTCGACCGTTCGCTCGAGCCTTCGCGCCGCAACGACGACGTCGTCGCAGGGGAACGCCTCGTGGCCTTGCAGCCCGCCTTCGACCTCGCCAAACGTGACCTCCGCGCGCTTCGCGACGTGAATCGCGCGCTGGCCGACGAAGCGGTGACCGACGCGGCGGCGCTGCAGACTTCGGCCACCCGGGGTATGCAGCTGCTCGCAGTCACCGGCGTCGGGATCTCGCTTGCCACGGGACTCTGGTTGGTGTTCGCGCAAAAACGTCGGGCCGACGTGGCGTCTTCCAAAGCAAAGACGCTCGAAGCCAGCAACCGCGAGCTCGACGCCTTCGCCGGCCGCGTCGCCCACGATCTGCGGAACCCGCTGTCGACCGCGAGCTTGGCGGTGGCATTGCTCTCGAAGCAAGCGATCACGCCCGAGCAGCAGAAAAACCACGCCGTCCTCCGGCGCTCCTTCGATCGAATGAACGCCCTCATCGAGGATCTGCTCGCCATCTCCCGTGCGCAGGCGACGCTCACGGTGGTCGTCTGCGATCCCGTGTTGGCCGCGGAGAAGCTGCGCGAGGAGCTCGCCCCGCGCATCCAGGACAGCGGCGTGAACCTGATGGTCGACGTCCGCGCCGCCCAGGTGCGCTGTACCGAAGGGCTGCTCTGGCAGGTCCTCTGGAATCTGACCGACAACGCGATCAAGTACTGCAAGAGCGGCGTTCGCCCGATCATCGAGGTGCGCGGCTCGCCGGTCGACGGCCAGTACGAGCTCTCTGTGAAGGACAACGGCGTAGGGATCGCGCCCGCCGAGGCGGCGAAGGTCTTCGAGCCGTTCTACCGCGTCGACGCCGAAAGGGGAAGCCGGGCACCGGGCTCGGTCTCTCCATCGTCAAGCGCGCCATCGAGGCCAACGGCGGCACGATCGGCCTCAAGTCCGAGCTCGGCAGCGGGGCCCGCTTCGTCGTGCGCCTGCCCCTCGTGTTACCTGCGAGCCGCGCGAGCCCTCGCGGAGGCGAGGCCGTTTCCGCCCGTTAGGCTCCGGAGCTCGGGAGATTCCGCGGCAGGTCCACGACGAAGGTCGCGCCCCGCTGCAGTTCGCTCTCGACGGTGATGCTGCCGCCGACGGCGTCCACGATCTGCCGGACGAGCCACAAGCCGAGCCCGAACCCCCCGTAATGGCGCGGCGAGCTTGCCCGCTCGAAGCGCCCGAAGATCTTCACCTGGTTCTCGCGCGCGATGCCGATGCCGCGATCGCGGACGACGAGACGCGCGAACTCATTGCTGCAGGAAACCTCCACGTCGACGGCGTGCCCGGCGCCGTACTTGAGCGCGTTCGACAACAAGTTCATGAGCACCTGGTCGATGCGCGCCTTGTCCCAGACACCCGTGCAGGGCCGCTGCGCCGTCAACTGCACCCGACTGCCGGCGCGCCGGGCTTCGTCCGCCATGCGCTCGACGACCGTGTCTACGAGGGCCGCCAGATCGAAGCTCTCCTGCACCAGCCGGATCTGGCCCTCGGTGAAGCGCGAGATCTCGAGCAAGTCGGTCACGAGCTGGGTCAGGCGCGCCAGCTGCCGTGACGCGGCGTCGAGCTTCTCGCGCACGCGCTCCGGAGGGAATTCGCCGCGCCGCAACGCATCGACTTGCAGCTTGAGCGGCGTCAGGGGCGTGTTGAGCTCGTGGCCCGCAATCGCGAGGAACTCGTCGCGGAGAGCGAGGGCTTCCAGAGCACGCTTGTAGAGGCGGGCGTTGTCGATCGCGAGCGCAACGCGCCAGCCGAGGTCCTCGGCGAACGCGAGGTCGCTCTCGTCGTACGGGTCGCCGTGCGTCCTGCCGAGCGTGATGACGCCGAGGAGCCGGTCACGCGCCAGCAGCGGTACGCGGATGAGCGAGTCCAGATGCGCGGCGCGCAGGCCCTCGATGCGCGCGTCGTCCCCTGCGAGCGCGCGCAGCGTGTCGTCGTCGACGTGCCGCACGAGCTGCGGGCGGTCCATCTCGAGCGTCCCTCGCCGCGACTGAACCAGCCCGATACCCGGAGGCGCGCCGGGATCGAGCGCCTTCATCGCCCCGCGCATCGCCTCCTCCAGCGCGGGATCCGAGGTCGCCACCGCCCTCGCGCCGACCGTGGATCCCTCGAAGAGCACCACGCCGCTGGCGTGCGCTAGCGACGGCACCATCAGCCGCGCGAGGCCCGCTGCCGCCGGCTCGACCTCGAGCGTCGTCGCGAGCAACGCCCCCGCGTCGGCCAGCAGCTGCGATCGCGTGGCCGCTCGCCGTTTCTCGTCGAAGAGGTAAGCGCGCTCGAACGCCATCGCCGTGCGCTCGGCGATCTCGCTCAGCATCGCCACGTCGGTCGCGTCGAAGCCGCCGCGGGGCTCCCAGCGGAACACGCACATGAACCCGATCGGCCTGCCGTATACCGCGAGGGGCACGCCGAGCACGCTGCTCAGGCCGATCTGGCGCACGACCTCGGCGAGCGGCGGGAGCAGCCGGTCGACGGCTTCGGGGCCGAGGAGCAACGGCTTGCCCGTCCGGAGGACTTCTTGCGCGACCGAGCCGCGCGCCACGGGGATCTCGCGCCCGAGCAGCGGGTGCAGCATCGCGTCGATTCGCGGGTCGACCGAGGAGCATGCCCGGAAGGTCACCGCGCCCTCGTCCGGCGCGGCGACACCGACGAGCGCCGCATGCGCGAGGCCGACGACGACGCCGCCTCCGAGCGCGTGCGCCACGACCCGGGCCACGCCCGGACCGTCCATCTGATTCGCCAGCGCGCGGGAGGCCTCCGCGATCGCCGGCAGCGACGCCGCTGCGCGACGGCGCGCCGTGATGTCGACGCCAGCGGCGAGCGTCCCCGCGAACTGGCCGTCCGGCTCGAACACCGGCGACAGCTCGAGGGCGACCCAGAGGCAGTTGCCGTCCTTGCGCTGGAGCTCCACTTCGAGCGCCTTACCGTCGGTCGCGTTTCCCGCGAGCGCGGTGAGCGCCGCCTCGCGCCCTCCGCCGCAGATCCACCGCGCCAGCGGTACCCCCAGGACCTCTTCCGAGGAACATCCGAGCATCGCAGGCAGCCGGTCGTTCACGTATCGGCAGCAGCCGTCGCCGTCGACGAAGACGATCCCTGCCCTGGCCGCGTCAAACCAAGCCGCCTGCACCAGCTGCGCGAGCTGAGCGGCAGGCGGGGCCGGTCCGGGATCCGCAGAGACCATCGCGGGAGACAGTAACCACGCGGTTGCGCGTTGCACTCCTCCGTCGGCGTTCGCTCACCACTGGTCGCGCTGCATCCGCCGTCGTCGCTCCGCCCAGCGCTGCCAGCGCGAGTAGTCGTCCATGCGCTGCCGCCCCGCCATGAAGAAGTTGAGGAGCACCGCGCCTCCGATGAAGCCGCCGACGTGCGCCATGAAGGCGACGCCGCCCTGAGTGCTGCTCGCGAACGCGTCCCACAGGTTCACGACGAAGAAGAGCCCGATGACGAGCCACGCCGGGAACTGCAAGAAGAGTCCCCAGAAGAACCAGAGGATGAAGACGGGGTTGAGCACCGTGATGGGCGAACGCGGATAGAGAAAGACGTACGCCGCCAGCACCGCCGCGATCGCCCCCGACGCGCCCACCATGGGGATGGGCGACATCGGCGAGATGAGCACCTGCGCCGCCGCCGCGCAGATGCCCCCGGCGACGTAGAAGAGCGCGTAGCGCGTGTGCCCCATCGCGTCTTCGACGTTGTCGCCGAAGATCCAGAGGTAGAGCATGTTCCCGCCGATGTGCAGCAGGTTCGTCGGGTCGTGCATGAACATGCTGCTGAAGACCGTCTCGATGCCGGTGACGGGATCGCGGAACAGATGCCGCGGAACGAGCCCCCACATTCCGAGGAGCGTGTCCGGATCGACGCCGCTGTCGATCGTCAGCCGCTCCATCACGAAGACCGCGATGTTCGCTGCGATGAGCAGGTAGTTGATGAACGGGAACGTCCGGGTGGGCAGGTGATCGCGGAGCGGGAGCACGACGCGACTCTTGCACGGATTGGCGCCGGCTGCCCGGTGAGGGCCGACGTGGACGTGGCGTCAGAACGACCACCCGAGCTGCGCGAGCAGCCGCGGGAAGACGCTGCCCGACGAGTCCATGTGCACGTAGCCGATGCCCACGCCCGCCCCTGCGGTGAACCCGCCGGGCAGCACCTCCTGGTCGCCGATGTCGAGCGCCGCTCCCCAGTACGGTTGCGCGCTCGTCGTCGTCGCTGCGGTCGCGTCCGTCGTGATCCCGCCGAGGAGCGACGGCCCGAAGAACGGCCCGCGCAGCGTCCGCTCTCCGTTCCACCAGTAGTGGTAGCCCACCTCGCCCCCGAAGCCGCCCGACGACTGCTGCGCGAAGCCGAGCGCGGCGCCGAGGGTCCCGCCGCGGTTCACGTTCGAGAGGAGGACGTTCGGCGAGACGACGAGCGAGTGGTGCGGCAGAAAGAGGAGCTCGACGTTCGCGCTCAGGCGACCCCAGATGAGCGGCAGCGGGTTGAGCGTCAGCGCGAGCGTTCGCGACGGGGGCTCCTCGTACGCGACGATGGCGGCGTCGTGGCGCCGGGTGGGCGCGAGATAGGCG
>CALKVG010000665.1 GCA_937998045.1 uncultured Myxococcales bacterium | reverse complement strand
GGGCGAGGTTCAGCGCGAGCGTCCCCCTGGCCGACGCCGACGCGCTGTCGGCCATGGGGACGCTCGCGCTGAACCTCGCCCACGAGATCCGCAACCCGCTGAACGCCGCGGTGCTGCAGCTGCACCTCCTCGGCCGGCAGTTCGACAAGCTTCCGGTCGACGAAGACACGCGCGCGGCGTTCCACGTCAAGGCGAAGATCGTCGGTGACGAGATCGGGCGACTGAGTCGCCTTCTGACCGAGTTCCTCGAGCTGGCGCGCCCTCGCGCGGCCGTGCGCGAGGTCGTGTCGTTCGCGAAGCTCGTCGGCGACGTCCTCGACCTGGAGCAGGGGTCGGCGGCGGCGCGCGGCGTCGCCATCGCGCGGGATCTGTCGCGCGACTACGACGTTCTGGGCGATCCGGAGAAGCTGAAGCAGGTGGTGCTCAACCTGGTGATGAACGCCCTCGAGGCGATGAAGGACGGCGGCACGATGCGGGTGCGCGTCGGCGGAGACGGCGAGTGGGCGACGCTCGCGGTCGAGGACACCGGCATCGGGATCGAGCCCGCGGTGATCGCGCAGGTCTTCGAGCCGTTCTTCACGACCAAGGAGGCCGGCACCGGGCTCGGGCTGTCGATCGTGCGCAAGATCGTCGATCAGCACCGCGGGGAGGTCCGCATCGAGAGCGAGCGAGGTGTCGGCACCCGCGCGATCGTGAGGCTGCCGCGTCCGCCTCGATGATGGTCAGTACCAGACGGCGCCGAAGCTCAGGGTGAGGACGGCGGGGCCGTCGTCGCGCACCGGGAGGACGAGGAAGACGGCGGCGCGCTTGGCGGCTTCGCGCGGGCCGCCGGTGCGCATCGTCGCGAAGTCGATGGTCAGCTCCGTGCCCAGGTAGCTCGCGGCGAGGTCTCCGCCGGTCGACCAGGGCTGGAAGTAGCTGAGCGCCGGCGCCCAGGCCGCGCCGAGGACGATGCCGCGCCACCCCGTCGCCGTGTAACTGCCGAGCCCCAGTTCGGCGCCGATGAAGATGGGGACCTGCGCCAGGAGGACGGAGGACCCCGTGTACTGGACGTCGGCGCCGTCGCTCTTCACGCGCGCGCACAGTTTGCCCGTCATGTCGGCGTTCCCGGTGGGCACGCTCGCGTAGAGGACGTCCAGGTCGAGCCCGGCGCCGAGGCGCAGTCCCCACCAGCTCGAGTTGGGCCCGGGCGAGGGGTCCTGGGCGTCCTGGTAGAAGATGCGCCCTCCCACGCCGGCGCCCATGCCCTTGCCGCGCCCCGTCCCTCCTTGCGCGTACACCGAGGCGGGCGCAAGCCCCACGCCGGTCGCGCACATGCCGGTGACGGGGTAGTCGTGGCTGGGGAGCAGGGCGCTTGCGAGTTCTTCGCGCACTTCGTATCGGAGGACGCCATCGGAGCGTGCGCTCGCGGGAACGAGGGACGCACCGATGGCGAGGGCGAACGCGAGCAGCCGCCGGTCGCTGAGTCGGCGACGTCGTATGCCCGTCATGGCTGGACGACCGAGGGGCCTCCTTCGACCGGCGGACCCGGTGCGGCGGAAGGGAGGCCTTGGGCGAACGCGGGTGCCGGTCCGGGCGGCGGCGAGGTTGCGTTGGCCGAGGCGTCGTCGGGTGGCAGCTGCAGGTTCGGGTCTGCGGTGGGATACGGGGCGGGGTAGGCCGGGCCGGCTTCCGGGTTGTACGTCGTGACGGGCCGGCCGCCGTCCTCGCCGGAGCCCGTCGCAAGCGACGAAGAGGGGATGGCCGCGGCGGGATTTGCGGGGGTGTCCGAGGTCCCGAAGGAGAGCTCGAGGACATCACCGGCGTGCACTTCGATGCTGTCGAAGTCGAACGGGGCGCCGCCCTGGCCGTAGGGGATCCGGATGAAGTCGGGGCCCTCCTTGTGGATCCGCAGGACCGACCAGCGGGGACCGCCGCTCGTCACGACCTCGGACTCGCGGACGGCGGTCAAGCCGGTCTCCGGGGAGGCCGTGTAGGGGATACGCAGGATGTCGTTGAAGATCGTCGCCGCGGTGACGCCCGGGTGCGCGGGGTTCGCGTTCGTCGCGACCTGGTAGAGCTCCGGGGGGCGCGTGGTGCCGTAGTCGATGGCCACGAGCGCGGTCTTTGCGCCGACGGCGTCGACATAGGTCGCGTATGGCTTCCCGTTGGCGTCGTCGAGCTCGTAGGTGGCGAGATCGAGCACGAGCTGTTGCCACCGCTCGAGGATGGCGAGCGCGGTATCCAGCGTGAGCAACATCGTCACGAACACGACGCCCGTGGTGTCTTCGCCAGGAGCGAGCGCGAAGGGCACGTACGTCGTGAGCTCTCCCTCGTCGATGAAGAGGTTCTGGACCGCGAGGACGAGGCCCGAGGGATCGAGGAACGTGGCGCCGAGCAGGACGTTGGCCACGCGGTACCCGACGTCGCTCGTGTTGTGGATGACCACGGCGGTCTTGAGGAAGGCGCCGGTGACCGTGAGCGTGTCGTTCGCGGCGATGCTCCGGATACGCGTCAGCGTCTCGGAGTACTGCTGCATCTGCTGGTTCGTGTACGTGATCGACGTGCTCACGGTCGTCGACGGATTCACCGTGGTGGCGACGGAGTTCGTGAACGTGATGCTCGCGCCGGAGCTGCTGCCGCTGCTGCCGCCTCCGCCGTTGCCGCCACCTCCTCCGCTCCCGCCGCCTGCGCCGCCGCCGGAGTCGATGGCCGCGCTCGCATCGGGCGCTGCACCGGAGTCGCGGACGGGTCGCTCGCCCGCGTCGTTGCGCGCCGCGTCGTGCGCACCGTCGCTGGGCGCGTCGGCGGCGGCGTCGATCGCGGCGTCGATCGCGGCGTCGCCGGTCGCTGCGTCCGCACCGGAGCTTCCGGAGGACCCACTCGTCGAGCCGCTGCCCGAACTGGAGCTCGCGCTGCCGGAGCTACTTCCGGAAGTACTTCCGGAGCTGCTACCGGAACTGCTGCCCGAGCTGCCGCTGCTCGACGAGGAGACCCCGCCGATGGGCTCCGTCACCGACACCTGGTTCATGTCCGTCTGGGAGACCGACATCGTGTCGGACTGCATCTGCATGGGCGATACGCTGTTGCTGACGCCCGTGGTGAATTCGTCGGCGAGGTCTTGCTCGAGCGTGTACGTCGTCCCCCGGGCGTCCATCCACTGGAACACCAGGATCGGGGGACCCACGAACTGGACGACCATCTGCGCCAGGTCGGCGACCAGCGGATTGAAGTGGAGCGGGTCGTTGTTCGGGTCGAACCCGAGCGTGACCACCTCCTGGAAGTCCGACAGGCCGTCCCCATCGGTATCCGCCATGAGCGGCGATGTGCCCGTGACGTTCAGTTCCTCGGCGTCGCTCAGGCCGTCGCCGTCGGTGTCGGGCTCGGTCCCGCTGGGGTCCGACGAGCAGGCGAGCTGCTGCACCCCGATCGCCAAACATGCGGCGATAGCGAGCGACAGAGCCCGGCCATGGCGCAGCATCGCCGTCGACCGGCAGCAAGCTTCAAGCCCGTGCCGGCCGTGCGTGCTTCGTCGCTCGCGGCCGCTACCGCGGGTCCCGTAGTCGGCTGCGCGTCAGCGCCCCGGTGGCCTGAGCGGCAAGGCGGTCGACGAGACAGGCGCCGGCGGGATGCGAGCCACGTCGGGCTCGCCGGCGGAATCGATCGCCGCGATGGCCGCGAAGACGCGGTCCATGCCGATTTCGAGGGCGCCCTCTTTGACGAACAGACCGGCCGCGCGGACGAGCCGCAACGCGGTCGTCTTGCCGAGGTCGATCTCGCGCTCGACGAAGGCCTCGAACGACGGGAAGCGCTTGGCTTCGTAGAGGCGGCGAGTCTGTATGTCTTTCAGGACGAGACCGATGTCGAAGAACGTCTTCGGCAGGTTCTTCCGGAAAGCCTTCACCTGTCCGAGCGCCGCGTGGAGATCGCGCACCTTCTGCTTGATGTCCTCGGCGTTCTCGGGCGTGCGGATGGTGGCGCGCGCGCTGCCGGGGAGCGGCGGCTCTGCCGCGCGCGCCCGAGCCTCGGCCGCGTGTTTGGCCGCATGACGAGCGGCCCATGGGGCGGCGCCGCGCAAGCCCAGCTTGCGCTTGAGCGGTCCGTCGTCCTTGCCCTGCGCTCCTGCCTTCGGTTGGGCAGATTTCGCGGCGGCTGCTGGCTTCATCGTCGCGGGAGTTTTTCGCGCGTCGACAGCCTTGGGTAAAGGCGCCTTCTTCGTCTTGGCCATGTCCATCTCGGTTCGGTGCAAAGCCCAGAAAGTCTTCAGCTTTGCGCCCCAGCCCTCCCGGAATCTCGCTCGGTCTCTTTTGGGAGGACTCGGGCGATGCTCTGCGCCAATTACCAGAGTCGAGAGGCGCGCGTCTACACGGGAAATGGCGGGGCGCCCATTCTTGCCGCGGCTTTGCGGCAGAGGTCCGAGCTTTTCGGTCCGCACCCTCGCTTGGCTCGGACTAGGCTCCGCTCCGGATCTTGGCCGTTCTGACGCTCATAAACGACGAGGACGTGCGGGGGCTGTCGGCCGCCTACGGGTTGGGCGATGTCCGCGGCTGGGACGGCATCGCGGCCGGGAGCGTGAACTCCAACTTCGCGATCGTCGCGGCCACCGGTCGCGTGTTCCTGCGTCTCTACGAGGAGCAAGAGGTCTCCGGTGCGCGCAGGGAGACGGCGACGCTCGAGCGGCTCGCCAGCGCCGGCGTGCCGACGCCGGCGCCCCTCCGGAGGCTCGACGGAGAGCTCGTCTCGGTCGTCCGCGGCAAGGCCGCAGCGCTCTTTCCGTGGCGAGAGGGGACGATGCGTTGCCAGGCGTCCGTCACCCGCCAGGACACGCGTCGGCTGGGCGAGGCCCTCGCGCGCGTGCACGTTGCCGGCTACAGGGAGGCGATCGACGCGGGGCGCTTCCGTTTCGAGGACCTCCTCGCGAGGCTCGATCGCATCGAGGCGAGCGGCGACGCCCGGTTCGTCCCGCTCGTGCCGACGCTGCGCGCCTCGCTCTCCCGCCTGCACGCCGCACGGAATCCCGATCTGCCGCGGGGCCTCGTCCACAGCGACCTGTTTCGCGACAACGTCCTGTGGGACGGCGAAGGGCGGATCGCCGCGCTGCTCGACTTCGAGAGCGCCTGCCAGGGCACCTACGCGTACGACTTCATGGTCACGGCGCTCGCCTGGTGCTTCGGCGACGACCTCGACGCGGGCCTCGCCGCCGAGCTGCGCGCCGGCTACGAGAGCGTGCGGCCGCTGACCGAGGCGGAGAGGAGCGCGATGGCCGTCGAGGGGGCCTTCGCGGCGCTCCGCTTCACGATCACGCGCATCACGGACTACGCCATGCGCGCCAGCTCCGCCGGCCCGCGCAGCGTGAAGGACTGGCGCCGGTTCTACGAGCGCTTCGAGAAGCTCGAAAAGCTCGGGGTCGCCGGCGTGCGCGAGCTCCTCGGCATACGCTGACGACGCCTTACCCCGGCGCCGGTGCGATCCGCACCTTCTCCAGCGGCGAGACCTGCTGCGGCGTCCACAGCTCTCCGCGCAGGCGCTGTAGCCGCTCGATCACCTTCGCCAGCGCACCGGCCTGGCCCTCGACCGCCGCCGTCGCGGTCGCTTCGTCGGTTTGACCGCCGTCTCGCGCTTCCTTCGTCGCGCGCAGGACCTCGACCACCTCGCGGTGCAGCTCCTCGCCGGCGTTCACCACCCTGTCTCTTATACACATCTCCGAGCCCACGAGACAGGCAGAAATCT
>CALKVG010000664.1 GCA_937998045.1 uncultured Myxococcales bacterium | reverse complement strand
GTGAGATCGTCGGCAGCGTCAGATGTGTATAAGAGACAGCGGCGCGACCTTTCCGCTGCTGGTCAAGGTTTGCTCGACCGGCAGCGGGCAGCTGGGGCACAAGATCGCGCGCGTGTACGCGCTGAACACGGCGGGCGGAGCCGTCGGCTCTCTCGCAGCTGGATTCGTGCTGCTCCCTTGGGTGGGTGTCCAAAGGAGCATCGACGTCGTGAGCGCGACGAACGTCCTCGTCGGCCTCTCGGTCCTTGTCGCGTCGGGGGCGCCGCGCCGCGCGGCCATCGCCGCGTCCGCAACGCTCGTAGGCGCGCTCGCGATCGCACTCGTCACCGTTCCGTCCGACGCGATCGCCGCGATCTACAGCGAACGCTACGCGCCGCAGAACCACGAGCTCCTCTATCTACACGAGAGCATCAGCGGCACGACGGCGGTTATCCGCGAAGTCGGGCGCGACGGCGTCGGTGACCGCCGCTACCTGATAATCGACGGGAGAGGCGAGGTCAGCACGGATTACTTCAGCATGCGCGCCTTCCGCCTCCTCGCGCTCCTCCCGGCCTTTTACGCGGCGCATGCGAGCCGCGCGCTGGTCGTCACGTTCGGCAGCGGAATCGTGGCCGGGTCCATCGGCGCGCTGTCGGAGCTGAGGCACGCCGATTGCGTCGAAATCTGCGACGAAGCCTTCCAGGCTGCGCGCTATTTTTCGGAAGAGAACCACGATGTCCTCGACAATCCGAAGATGCACTTCGTCGTCGACGACGGCCGCGAGTACCTGCTCACGACTCGTGAGGAGTACGACATCATCAGCGCGGACGCGACCCACCCGGCGAGCGGCGACAGCTGGGTTCTGTACACGCGCGAATTCTACGAGCTCTGTGCGCGCCGACTGGGCGACGGCGGCGTGATGTCCCAGTGGGTCCCGACGCACGGCGTCAGGGAGTCCGACTTCAAGACGATCCTCGAGACCTTCCACGCCGTCTTCCCCTACGTGTCGCTCTATTATTCGGGCGGCTACAAGGCCGCGGGGCACGTCGTCCTCCTGGGCTCCCGCAGCCCCCTGCGCATCGACGTGCGCCGAGCCGAGAGACTCTTCGCCGACGAGCGCGTTCGGACGGATCTGGCCGACGTCAACGTGCTGAGTCTTCCCGACCTCTTCAACTGCTTCCTCTTCGACCAGGGTGCGATCGACGCCTTCGCGGCAGGCGCGCCGGTCAATACCGACGACCGTCCGATCGTCGCGTTTTCGGCGAGCGAAACGCCACGAGTCCCGCGGTCGTGGCTCGCATCGGTCGCCAGGTTCCGGCAGAGCGTGTTTGCCCAGCTCTCCGGGATGGACGATCAAGCGGCACCCGGCATCGAACAGGGCCTGAGGACGTCGTTCGAGGCGACAACGTACGCTGTGGAGGGTCAAATCTTGGAGGCGGAGGAGTACGCGGAGCGGCTGTCGCTGGATCTGGATCGCCCCGACGAGCGCACGCGGCAAGGGCTGGAGCGAAGCCGGTCGCTGCTCGAGCAAGTCGTCGCGAAGTACGCCGCAGCGTTGCGCACGAACCCGAAGGAGGCGCACACGCGATATCTGATGATGCACGCGGCGGCCGAGATGCAAGCGCTGGATCGTTTTGCGGCGCGACCCGCGCCGTAGGACAATCGCGATAGTTGCAGTGCGCGCAAGACTCCGAACCAGCCGTTGCGGGTGGTGCCTTCGCCGCGCGGGCATCATCGCCTGCGTTGGGCTCGTCTCCGTGGCGTGCGACCGGCGACACGTGCCGGCCCCCACCACCCGCGCGGCGGCCAGGCCCGCCGCCAGCGGCGCTGCACTGGGGAAGGGCGAGCCCTGCGGCGATCTCGGGTGCACTCAATACGATTCGGCAAACGACGCATTCCTTGCGGCCTTGTCGGACGACCCCATCGCGCTGGGCGTTGGCGAGGCGCACGCTCCGCGAGGAGCAACGGTCCCCTCCGCCGCATCACGTTTCTCGCACGAGTTGCTGCCCCTTCTGCGAGAACGCGCGTCCGATTTGCTCGTCGAGGTGATGATGCCTCCGCGAGGTTGCGCCGACGCAGCGACCGAGGTGCGCGAGAAGCAAGCGCCGGCGACGTCACGCCAGGCAGAGACGAACCAGAACGAATACGTCGCGATGGGCGAGCGAGCGCGCGCCCTCGGTATCGTGCCCGATATGCTGCGGCCGACCTGTACCGATCTCGACGGCGTGCGGCGCGAGGGGGTCGATCCGATCGCGGCGTCGCTCGAGCTCATCGCGCGCCTGAGCACCGTTCAAGCGGAGACGCTCATCGACCGGGACGCCCGCTCGGATGCCGATCGCGGGAAAATGGTCGTCGTGTACGGCGGGATGTTGCACAACGATCTCGCTCCGCGCGGGGAGGCCGCGCGCTGGAGCTACGCGCCGGAGGTCGCGACCCACACCGGGGGGCGATTCGTCGCGGTGGATCTCGTCGTGCCGGAGTTCATCGGCGACGACGAAACGTGGCGATCCCTGGCCTGGTGGCGGTATTACGACCGCCACACGCTGGGGCGCCGAGCGACGCTATTTCGCACGTCGGACGGGAGCTTCGTCATCGTGTTTCCCGAGACCGCGAGTGTGGCGCACGATGCGGCGGACTGAGGTGGGGCTGCGACTATGATCGGGCCTTCCTTGTGCGTCATCGCCAGAGTTTGGCATACCCCAGACACAACTGGACCCACATGGGCGCTTCTTTGATTGCAGCGACTCGCGCGAAGGGGCAATCGCGCCCGAGCCGGATGGAGTTACGTTAAGACTTGGTTCGTTGGTTCCTGTCCGTCCTGAAGATGCCAACCTATCTCCGGGCGACCGGCTGGATAGGTATGAGCTTTTGTGCCCCATCGGCAGCGGTGGCATGGCCTGCGTATGGGTCGCGCGCCTCCTGGGGAAACATGGCTTCGAGAGGCTCGTGGCAATCAAGACGATTCTTCCGCGGTTTGCCGGAGATCCCGTTTTTCAACGAATGTTCTTGGACGAAGCGCGTATCGCCTCGCGCATTCGGCATCCGAACGTCGCTCAGATCCTCGACCTCGGCGATCACGACGGCGTCCTGTTTCTCGCGATGGAGTGGATCGAGGGCGACTCGTTGTCGAAGCTCGCGGAGTCCGTCCGTGAGCGGAGTGAACCCTTTCCGCTTGGAATAGCGCTCAGAATTCTCTCCGATGTATGCGCAGGCCTCCATGGTGCCCACGAGCTTCGCGACACCGAGGGCGCGCCGCTCGGGATCGTGCATCGGGACGTGTCACCGCACAACATCCTCATCGACGAACGCGGCATCGCACGAATCATCGACTTTGGAATCGCAAAGGCTCGCGATCGGGGGAGCGGAGATACCGAGTCAGGTTCGCTGCGCGGCAAGGTGAAGTACATGGCGCCCGAGCAGGTGTTCGCGCCGCGCATGACGGACCGGCGCGCAGACGTGTGGGCCGTCGGCGCGGTCCTCTACAGGTTGCTCCGCGGGAAGCCCCCGTATCACGGTGCCACCGACTACGCGACGCTCGCCGAACTTGGGACCGGGCGGCCTCCCCGCCCCCTGCCCGATCACGCGCCGTCAGCGATTCGCCGTATCGTCGACCGTGCGCTGGCCTGGGACATGAACGGGCGGTACGCGACGGCTGCCGAACTGCAGGCTGCGCTCGACGGCGCGATCGTCGAGCTGGGAGTCGCCGCCGCGCACGCGGACGTTGCCGCGTTCTGCGAGGCACGGTTGGCGGAACGCGCGGCTGCGCGCAAGAGGGCCGTCGCCTTCGCTATCAGCGAGGCCGGCAAGCGCTCGCGCGCGACGTCCTCGGGAACAGCGGCGGGATCGGGCGTCACTCTCCGCGAGGTGTCCGATCCGAGTTCGTCTTCGAGCCTGGAGGCAGGAACGTCCCCTCTCGGACCGACGCAGGGGTGGGAGGCATCGCTCGGCTCCGGGAATTCGTCGAGCATGCCCATGAGGCAGTGGGGCATGCCGGTCAGGCGCCACTGGAGATACCTGGTCGCCGGCGCGTCCGTCGCCATCGTCGCACTGGGCATCGGTGCTGCTCTGACCTCTGGCGCGCACGGTGGGCACGCGATCGGTGCTCTCGCGCCCATGCCGCGCTCTGCGCCATCGGAGGCGCCTCCCCGGGCGCCGTCCGGCGGATTGCCGGGGACGGTCGCTCCAGTCACGACGACGATGGCCGAGCCCCCGACGAAAGCTACGACGGCGCCCCCGTCGGCCGCAGGCGCCGCCACGCCCTCCGCGGCCGTCTCGGTGACCGCTCCCTCCGCCTCGGGACCGGTCCCTGGGCCCGGGTCGAGGACCTCTCCCTCGGGAGGTCACCATCTGACCGAGGCGCGTTCGTCCACGTCCAAGCCCGACTCTGCCGACGGCGGAGGCAAACGTTGGAACGACTATGGCTTCTAGGAGCTACGTGATCCTCGCGTTCGTGCTGCGGTCGACCATCGTCGCGCGCTGAGCCCTTGGGAGCTCCGCTCCGCCGTCACTGGAGGACGATCGGCTGAACGCCCCAATAGCCGCTCGAAAGGTAAAGCGTGTTGTCCTGTCGAGTGAGCGCGTTGGCATACCACCCCAGCGTGCGGACGCTCTGCTCGTAGCTCGGGGCTGCGTTGGCGCTCAGGCGATAGACGTCGACCGCAACTTGCCCCCAGCCCGAAGTCACGACGGCGCGATCTCCCGCGACGCCGAGCAGCCAGCCCCAACCCTTGTTCGGATCCGTCGCGATTCGATCGACAGGCGCCTGGGGATTCGAAAGATCGAGCTGGTGCAGCTCGAAATAGGGCGGCGTGTAGGTGCCGTTGTTATTGAGCATCCAGTCGTACTCTTGCACCGTCGTGTAAGCGCGATCGTTCTGCACGATGACGCTCCCTACGTAGCCGTCCAGCTCCGTCACGCTCTGCAGGTAGCAGGCGCCCCCGTCCAGCTTGCACACCGAGATGTCGTTTCGCTCGTTCGGGCCGTCGTACCAGTAGTCGGCGAAGTAGAGCATCGTCGCGTCTTCGCTCGACGCACCCACCAGAACGCCGGGAACGTTCACCCGCTGACCGATGCGCGGGTGCGCCCGATCGGTGAGGTCAATCTGGTCGAGGTAGTAGCGTACCGTGTAGAGCGTTCCGTACGGCGCGTTGGGATCGGGCTGGGACATCCACCGGAAGTCCGTCGCATAGAGCGTGTTGCCGATCGCCTTCATGTTGCCCCACCACGTGGTCAGGTCGTCGGTGACCGTGAGCGAGGCGATCGCGGGGGCGTCCGGGTTGGACAGATCGACGACGTAAAGCGCGTCGAGGTCGTCCTCGTAGACGGGGCCGTTCGGCCCCGGCGCGTACTGCGGGTACCAGCGGCGGAAGGCGAGCGCGTCGCCCCCCACTTGCACGACGTCGGCGCCGTTGTACCAGTCGTAATAATAGAATCCCTCCCAGCCCCAGCCGCCGTACGACGAGTACGGAAGAATCGGGAGCGTCACCGAACCGCGCAACGCCGCGCCACCGTTCGACGTATCTACGACCTGAATCTCTTGTGTATACGCCAGGCACTGGCCATTCGGAGCTCGCGGGCCGTAGCCGTTGGGACCGCACGGCACGGGGATTTGCACGTCGGTCACCACGTATCCGAGCGTGCCGTTCTGGAAGACCTGGGCGTCCACACCTCGGATGGGAACCGACACGCCGCGTCCGTTGTCGGTCGTCTCGGCCGCGTCGCCGATCGGTAGGACGCGCATCTCCGAGGTGCTCGTGTCGTTGCCCCACCAGTCGCTGGACAGCTCGGCGATCGTCGCGCCCTGCGGCTGCGCATTGACCACGTTGCGCGCCAGGGTCAGCTCGCTCACTACGTTCGGCAACGCCGGATTCGAGTAGTCGACGACCGCGAGCGCCTGATCGCTCAACGACAAGAGCCGCGTGCCGACGAAGATGCCGCGCTGGACCCAGCCCTTCGTGTGCGCAGTTCCGCTGCCAACGAGGGCCGTCGGCGTGAACTGCACGAGCTCGAGCCCGTTGTTGTATCCCTGGCTATTGCTGTCCCACCCGCTGAACGGAATCACGGCGAGGCCCTTCGTCGCGTCGATGATGAACGCTTTGAAAGTGTCGGCCGCGGGCGACCACGCCCAGCCCGACCCGAACTCCGTCGCGCCGAGGCGCTTGGGCGCGGTCGGGTTGCTCACGTCGACGTACTGCACGTCGACCAGGCTCTGATCGTACGTGCCGTTCGAGTACGTGTTGCCGAGCGCGAAGAGCTGTTGCCCTTGCGGCATGAAGAGCCAAATCTGACCGTCGAGGCCCGTCTGCCCGACCAGCTGCGGCGCCGACGGCTTCGACAGGTCGTAGATCGAGAGCGGCGTCTGTCCGGTGTTGCCGGTGTAATAACCCGACGGCGAGAGGTACATATGGGCGTAGCTTCCCGACGGGTCCACGTCGAAGCGCGCCGCCGCCGACCAACCGAGGTTCGCGATGGGGAGCGCGGAGGCGACGGCGGGCGCGTCCGGGTTCGCGAAGTCGACCGTCGTGAGGAGATACGTGTCGCCGTCGCTTCCGCAGTACTGGCTCGTGCAGCCGATCGCGTGCGCGTGCGCGTTGTCGGCGAAGTCGAGATTCCAGCGGCCGTTGTCGGGCCCCCAGCCGCTCACCCAGCTGTCGATCGTCAGCCCGCCGCGAACGGTGATCGTTCCGCCGGGATCGCTGATATCCACGTAGCGCAAGTCGGTCTGTGCAGGCCCATCGTAGGGGGCGCTCGGATTGGTGATGTGCTGGGTGGCGAGGAGGATGGCGTTGGGTGTCACGTTGAAGACGCCGCCGGTTCCGGCGAACGTCTTTTCGCCGACCTTCGTCACGAGGCCGCCGGCGAAGCTTACGGAGGCGATCGATACGGTGGGTGAGTAGTTCGTAGCGCCGTAGCCCCATCCGTACTGCCAGCCGTCGTTCTCCGCGACGGTGTAGAGCACGCTCCCGACGACCCGGGTGTCTTGCACCCATCCGCCGAGGTACGCCTCGCCCGTGTTCTTGATGTTGCCGGGATCGGTGCAGTCGAGGCCGCGCGCGATCGAACCGTAAAACGGGCTGCCGTCCGGCGCGGTTCCGTACCAGTCGCCGACGACCACGACGGCGACTCCGTTCGTGACGATCATCTCCTGCGGATCGCCGAAGATCGGCGAGCGGCCGATGAGCGCCGGATGATCGACGTCGCTGATATCGAACACCATGAGCCCGCGATACGAGTTCAGGTAGTAGAGTCGGTTGCCGTCGACCCGGTAGATGTCCGTCTCCTGAACCTGGCGGGGGGTCGATTGGCTGCCCCCGCCCGCTGGGGCCGACGGCGCGGCGCTGGCCGACCCTGCGCCACTGCTGCCGCTGCTGCCGGCGCCGGCGGCTCCGGCGTTCACTGGCGCTCCGCCGCGCGCGCCAGCGGAAGTGCCAGGCATCGGTGCCGACTCGTAGACCGACTGTCCTGTGTGGCGCGGCGTACCGCCGACCGTGGGCGAGCTGCCGCATGCGGCGACGAACGGGCAGGCGCAGCCGAGAGCACCAAGGGCGAGACCGGATCGTAGGAAGCGTTGGATGAACATGGGCTAGGACCCTCAAGAGCACGCGCGGTGCCCGGCTGCCGACCTCGCAAAATCGGGAAAAAGACGCGGATTCTACGCGGGACCGGTGTGTCGGATCGTGCCAGTCGAATCCTCGAGGGCGGCGCCTGCGACACACCGCCGCAGTCGGCGGGCCCACCGGAGTGACGCCCAAGGTAGGCGCGCCGCGCACCCGGTGCGCGCTGCGTGAAGCCCGGCGGGTGCTACGTTTTTCGGGGAGCCCATCGGCTCCTGCAACGGAGTCCGGTCGATGGGGATCGATGTACATGCCCCCCGATGGCTTCTCGCGTTGGCGGCCGCGCTCTCTCTCTTACACGGCTCGGACGCCTTGCTTGCGGACCAGGCCGAGACGCCGAACGACCATCGCCTTCGGCTCTCGAGTCCGGACGACAAGAGTCCGATTCCCGTCGACGCGGAGCGCGCAGCCGGGAGCTTCGACGAGCGCGCGTCCCGTCTGATCGAGGTGGCCGCCTGCGTGGACCCCAGCACGAGCGCCGACGAGCGAATCACCATTTACAATACGCCGTTCGACTCTGTGTCCGCTGGCCGCGGCCTCGAGCCCTGGGGCATCGACGCACTCGCGCGGCTCGCGTATGCTGGCAACTGCGTCTTCCGCACCGGCGTTCAATCCGCACGGGAGCGCTACGCCGAGGTCGATCGGAGGTTGGCGTCGATCCAGGCGGTCTCCTCGCTCGGCAGTACGATCCATGTATCCGTCCTCGGTTTCCGCATCGATCGAGACGGCGATCTGGACACGGGGCTCAAGGAGCTCATTCCGATCGTGTATCGATACGCGAACGAGATACCCCGCTCGTATCAGCTGCTGATTGGGTTGCTCCAGAGCGCAAACTCGGGTCCGCCGCTCGCCTTCGACGTCATCGACTCGGCAGGGCGCATTCCGCCGGGCATCGCGTTTCGCGTGAAGGTCCCGGAATCCGAGAACCACATGCTCCTCGCTCAGTCGGAGCGATATCTCATCAATCAGATCGTCCACAAGCAGATCGCGGACCCTGCGTACGACAACGGCAAGAACGGCCTACGTGGCCTGTTGCTCCGAATGCTCCACGGGATCCTTAGTTCTGACTTCATGGAATACAACGCGAAGCCTTACCAGCGCTACGCGCTCAATGCAGCGGAGAACCTGGTCGACTTCGCTGAAGACCCCGCGGTCGGCACGGCGGCGCGGATGGTCCTCGACTGGGCGGCGGCGAAGTTCGCCATCTCGAGCAGTATGCTGAGGAGAAGCTCCCCCTACCGTCGTACGGGGGACCACGACGGGCACCTCTTCTCGGGAAGCTACGCCGACGAGCAGTTCTGCCGCTTCCTCCTCTACACGGGGCAAATGCAAATCATCGCGCAGGCGGACGGGACAGGCGCGCGCGCGTATGGCGCGCCCTCGCTCTGCGCGAACGCTCGCCAGGCTATCGGCGCCTATCGACCTCCGGAGGTCGTGCTCGATCTGGCCATTCGAAAGGACAAGGCCTACTTCCAGAGGTTCGCGGGGGGCGACAACTACTACGGGAGCTTCTTCGGGAATGCGGTCGTCCCCGGGGGCGTGGAGGTCTACGACAACGAGGGGCCGTTTCTCATCGCATCGGGAGGTGTCGCCCGACCCAACGGTCTCCCTGCCCCGGTCACGCTCTACGGAGTGACTCACAATCAGTACGCGACGGATCCGGCGAACGTGGGAATCGCGTTGCCGACGCTGCTCATCCCGAACGATGCGCCGGCTGGGCGGGTCGACGTACCGGAGGTCGATCGCGCGCACATGGTGCAGATCGCGGGCATCGGGCAGACGAGCTCGAACCTGTGCGTCGCACCTGGCTTCGCCTGCGGCGCGAACCCGACCATCCCGCCGCACCTGTGCCCTGCCGCCGGGTGCGGCGACGGTCCCTGGCAGTTCGTGGAGCTGCTCTCGATCCCGACCCATACGTACGTCGCCGTTTATTCACGCGCTCCCTCCGTCGCGAGCCCCACCCCGGACCAGGCGGCCCTCGGCGTCCTCGAAGCCGCCCCGGCCTCTCGGTTCACGGATTTCGACGAATTCAAACGCCGCGTCCGCGCGCTCAACGGCGACGGCTCGGAGGTCGTGCGCGCGCACTGCTCGGGCACGCCCGTCCCTTGCGTCTGGGACGGCTCGTACCGGAAGACGGACGGCACGAAGCTCTCGTACCGATTCGAGGGGCCGCTCTCCCTTTCGCGTGAGACTGCGCCGGCAACCGTCTCGTACCCGGTCGCGTATCCGGGCGGCCCGGATCGCGACACGTCGCGGTGGAGCCTGGCGGACGGGCCGATTCAAGCGGATCGCACGGGCCTCGTCGTCATTCACGACCCGTTCCGGGGGAGGCGCTGCGTGCTCGACGATCGCGACCTCGATCACCCGAAGATTCACGGCTGCCGGCGCATCGGGCCCCCGCTGCTCGACAGCACGTCGCAGCGAGATGGGTCGCCCGCTGCGCCGCGCAGCGACGAGTGAGGCGCTCGAGCGTCCGACTCACCGGCGAGCACCGGGGCGCACCCCACCGGCACCATCACGCGTGGGTGACGCATGTTGGCGCGGACGTCGCAGAATCAACGCTCTACGCGTACTCGCAATGCCGCCTCGCCGAGCAGGGCACGGACGGCGCGAGCCAGATCCGAGTAACTCGAGCCTCCCTCCTGCGGCAGGTCCCTGACGATCAACTCGGTCATACCGGCTCTCTCGATGCTCGCGAGCGCGACAGCCCTCGCAAGGCGCGTGTTCCCGGCGCCCTCCAGGTACGCGACGAGCGCCTCCTTCAGCGTGACGGGCGGCGGGGGGGCATCGCGATATCCCGCCGTCGCGGCTCGCGCGTCCGGTGCCCAGCGCGTCGTCAGTTCGACCATAGACTCGCTCGGTCGCGCAGCGATCGCGGCGGCCAACGCGGCGCAGATCGCGTCCAGGGCCGACGGCTGGCCGCGCAGCCTACCGAGGCGCGAGGCGTCCAGCAGCATCGTCACGCGATGGCCGACGACGGCGCCGTGGCTCGACTCCCATCGCTCGACGCCCCAGGCCACCGCGAGCTCCGCATGCGCGAGCACGTCATGGGGAAGGGGCTGACCGGCGAGCAGAGCCAGTGCGCTACGCCGCAGGTCCTCGGCCGTTCGTTCGGGTGCGCTCACTTGCCCGATCGGTTGGAAGCCGCCGCGTGGCCCGCGGGCTCGCTCGCCGAGTCTTCGGCGTCGCGCGAGCTTCCCTTGGCGACACGAACGTTGCGCGACTCGCCGCTCGCGACGGCGGCCGCGATTCCCGCAGCCGTGTGCACGTCGGAGTAGGGCTTGGCGAGGTCGAAAATGATCTTCGTCGTACCCTGCGCGGAGAGGTTCTGCAGCGCCTCGAGGCGCCGGAGCTCCATCGCGCCGGGCACCTCCGCCAGGACGCGGGCGGCCTCGGCGAAGTTGCGCGCGCTCTCGAGGTCCGCCTGGCTCTTGATGATCACGTACTGCCGATCGCGTTCGGCGATGGCCTTCCGTGCGATGACCTCCTGCATCTGCGCGG
Organism: uncultured Myxococcales bacterium; assembly: GCA_937998045.1. Taxonomy (GTDB): domain Bacteria; phylum Myxococcota_A; class Polyangia; order Polyangiales; family Polyangiaceae; genus Palsa-1150. The sequence continues at coordinate 2,266 of CALKVG010000664.1, read as the reverse complement.
GGAGCTGGATGTCTTTGAGCGCGATGAGCTCGATGTGGAGGCCCCACTGCGCGACGAACTGCTCCACCGCGGCCCGCACCTTCGCTGCGATCTGCTCGCGGTGCGTGAGCAGCTCGTCCAGGCGCGTCTCCCCCGCGACGTCCCGCAGGACCACGCGAGCGCGCTCCCACACGGCGGCCTCGAAGTTCTCGACATTGAGGACCGCCTTCTCCGCGTCTACGACCTTGTAATAGATGACCGCGTCGATCGCCGCCGTGACGTTGTCCTGAGTGATGACCTGCTGTTGCGGCAAGTCGCGATTGCGGATCCGCGTGTCCACGCGGATGAGGCTCTGCAGCACCGGGAAGACGAGGCAGAGTCCCGGCTCGACCCGGCCGCTGAGCTTCCCGAGCGTGAAGCGCAGCGCGACTTCCCATTGATTGACTTGCCGGATCGACCGCAGAAAGTACGTCACTGCAATCAGGGCAGCCGGGATCGCGAGGATCGTCGAGGGGTCGACCATCGGGTTCCAAGCGTAGCGCCGATTGCACACGCGGACGCGGCGCACCGACGCTTCTGTTGGGAAGCGGCGCGGGACAGCTTGACGCGCACGGATTGCGCAAAAGGAAGCTGCGACTCCGCCGATGGGTGCGCTGCATCCGAGCGCACTGCGCTCTCGTGGTGCGCGGGGCGCGCTGGCAGCCCGGGGCGGCGACTCGTGACGCCGACCGCTCTCCCGCGCCTGCGGTACGACAAAATGTGCATCTGGGCGCCGGGGCTTTTTTCCCAGCGCGGCAGCAGAGGAGGGCCGGAAACGCGACACTCGGTCGGTCGAAATCTGCGCGGCCGGACGCAGCGGCAGAACCGACGAACGCCCCGCGGCCTGCCCTTTGCTCGCGCCGCACGACCCCAGCTCGGGGGTGCTTACCAGGAGGGTTTCTGTGATGGGTGAGGTAACTGGTTGTTCGTATGGTGATTTGCCCTCCTGTTCGCGCGTAGCCACGCGCGCTCGCAGGACCCTTTCGTGCGCGTTCGTCATTGCGAGCCTGGCCGGGCTCGTCGCATGCGGCTCGTCGCCGGGAAATGACGGCGGTCAGCCTCAGGATTCCGGCATGGACAGCACGACCGACAACCAGCCCGATACGGGGGCCGGCACGGACACCGGCTCGAGACCCCCGACGGAGGCGAGCGCACCGCCGACGGGCGACGCCGGAGAGCCGTGCACGCCTCCCGGGGTCTGCGCCCCGGGCCTTTTCTGCAATCCTCAGAACGTCTGCCAGGCGTCGTACTGCGACGGAAAGGCGCAAAAGCCGTTGCCGTACGCCCTTGCGAACGACTTCCAGACGGTCTTCACCATCGGTCCCGAGAAGGACAACCTGAACGTGATCCGGTCAGGCGCCGAGTGCGACTCGACGACGTATCCGCCCATTCCGAACACCGGGCTCGGCAACCTCTTGGACGCCGGCGCGGACAGCGCGGCGGACAGCGCGCCGGACAGCGCAGCCGATGCTGCGGGCAATGACGGCGGCGTGGCCAGCGATGCGGCCTCGGACGCGCACACGAGCTTCCCCACGCTTAACGACGGAGGGGTCGAGGTCGTCACCTACCCGTCGACTCCATCCTGCTACGAGTTCCTGTACGATCCCTCCTGTTTGACTGGCACCCAGGGGCTCTGCTGGGCAGGCGCCGAATTCACGAACTCGGCCGCGACGGCTGCGGCTGCGCCCGACGGGCACCCCTCGGCAAGCGCCGTGGGCGTGTGCCTGGCTTCCGGCGCGACGGTCGTCTCCTTCTGGGCTCGCTCCAGCGTCAACGGGTCCATCGTGAAGTTCGGATCGAGCCGCCCGGGCGCGTGCATGATCACGCCCATTAACCCGGACGGCGGTGCGCCGGATCCGACGACCGAACACACGCAGTGCCCCGGGGACACCGAGTTTTACATCGCGCTCTCGACCACCTGGCAGCAATACAGCGTGAGCCTGCCCGCAACCGAGCCGTACGACGACGAGCCGGGAGCGGGCGGTGGCGTGTGGAATGGCTTCTCGCTGGTCGTCGAGCCCGAGTACTTCGAGGGCGGCGCCTACATTTTCGTGAAGAATGTCGTGTGGGGCAATCCGAGCGTGGGCTTCGACGCCGGCGTCGGCGGACAAGGCGGCGGCGGTGAGGATGCGAGCACCGACGCCGAAGCTGGCGGCCAAGAAGCCGGCAGCGAAGAAGCTGGCAGCGGCGACGCGAGTAGCGAAGGCGGAGGGGACGCATCGGACGCGTCCTCGGAGTAGCGTGGGGG
>CALKVG010000663.1 GCA_937998045.1 uncultured Myxococcales bacterium | reverse complement strand
GATTTCTGCCTGTCTCGTGGGCTCGGAGATGTGTATAAGAGACAGGTGTATGGGGTCCCTGCCAGGGCAACACGATCTACGCGAAGAGCCTCAACTCCTCATCGATTGGCGGCGGCGGCGTGCACGTTCGAGCGAAGACGCTCCCCTGCCCGATGCAAACGGACGCAGCGCCCGTGGACACGTGCGACCCGAGCGCGTGCCCGCCCGCGCAGAGCGACGCCGGCGATTTCGACGCTTCCGGCCTCGTCGTCTCCGACTCGGGATTCACTTTGGCGCCGGCGCCCGTCGACAGCGGCACGTGCTCGGGGCTCGAGTGCCAGGTCAGCATGTGTACCGAGGCGGGGACCCCGACGACCATCACCGGAACGGTCTTCGATCCCGCCGGCCTCAATCCTATCTACGGCGCATGGGTATATATCCCCAACGACCCGACTGCGCCGCTGCCCGCTTTCACGCAGGGCATCAGCTGCGGGGCCTGCTCCGGGGCGCCCGCGCCGCCGTCGGCCGCGGTGGCGCAAACTGCGGCGGACGGGACGTTCACGCTGAACGACGCCCCGAGCGGCGCGAACATTCCCATCGTCGTTCAGCTCGGCAAATGGCGGCGCCAGATCACGCTGCCGAACGTGACCGCTTGCACGGGAAACGCGATCGCCGACGGCACGTTGCGCTTGCCGCGCAACCACTCCGACGGGGACAATGGCACCGCGGACATTCCGCAGATCGCGTTCGTCAGCGGGTCGGCCGATCCCTTCCAGTGCATGCTCCTCAAGATGGGGCTCGATCCGAGCGAGTTCGGCTCGCTCACGGACAACGCGAACCGCCGCATCCACTACTACAACAGCCCGGACAGCCCGAGCAGCAGCATCGACCCCGCGTACGGGAACGTCGTGACCGGCGATGTCCTCTGGAGCGACCCGGCGAAGCTCGCGAACTACGACGTCGTCGTCCTCGCGTGCGAGGGGGGCGAATACACGGACAAAGGTCGGGAGTCCGACGGGGGGACGGCGAGCGGCTTTTCTAACCTCGTCGATTACACCGCGGCCGGGGGGCGCGTCTTCCTCTCGCACTACAGCTACGTGTGGATGCGATACAATCAGCCGTGGGCCGGCGTCCCGGCGGGCTGGAACGGCTCCGGAACCGTCGCCACGCAGGATCCGCTGACCGCGACGATCCTCCCGAGCACGACGACGGGCGTGGCGTTCCGGCAGTGGCTGTCCAACGTCGGCGCGAGCACGACGTTCGGCTACCTCGATCTGCACCAGGCCCGGCAGGACACGACGATGCCGCTGGCCTCGGGCGTCCAGTCGTGGATGAGCGCGACCGACACCGCGTCGAACGCGCTGAATCCCGCGACGTTCAGCCCGAGCTTCACGTTCGACACGCCGCTCGACAGCGCGAACGCGTGCGGGCGCGTGGCCTTCAGCGACTTTCACGTCACGACGTCTGCGCTCAACTCGGCGACGTCGTGCGCCACCGACGCCGATTGCGGGTACGGATCGACGTGCACGGTCTCGGGGACGCCTGCCACGTGCACGCTGGCCGCGTGCACGCCGAGCACCGAAGCCAACGACTGCGGGGACAGCCATTTCACCTGCGAGGGAGCGACCAAAGGCTACTGCGGGTGCGCGACCACCGCGGACTGCAGCCCGCTCGGAGGCGGCACCTGCGTGGCGGGCCAATGCTCGACGCCGACATGCTACTTCGGCGGAGACTGCTGGACGACCCCGCTCGGTTGCAACGGCGCCGGGGAAGGCATGTGCACTCCGAACCCCTGCAGCACGAACAGCGACTGCTTTGGCGAGGTGTGCGTCAACGGGACCTGCAGCGGCTGCTACACCGTGTACCAGTGCCAGAGCCCGTCGACGTGCAGCAACGGGAACCTCGGCTCCCCACCCCCGGCGACGTGCAGCGGGAACACCCAGGCCTTCCCGTACGCGTGCGCGCGCGGTCCGCTGGATCCGCAGGAGAAGGCGCTGGAGTTCGAGCTCCTCGATTTGACCGCGTGCAGCTCGCCGCCGCCTCCGGCCGTCGGCTTTGCGCCGGTCACGTTCACGGAGGACTTCCAGTACGCGTGCGGCATGGGTACCCACGTCGTCTGGCGGGCGCTCAGCTGGCAGGCGATCATCCCGGACACGGCGTCGATCGTGTTCTCGGCGCAGACCGCCGAGAGCCCCGTCGACGGGGGGGCGCCCGACTACACGAATGCGCAATCGGTGCAGCTCGTCGACGCAACTACGACGACCCCCAACCTACCCGCCCAGTGGGACGGCGCGTACATCGACGTCGGGGCCGATGCCTCGATGCCCGGCGCGTTCAACTCGGCGACGCCGCCGGTGGCGTCGCTCTCCAACCTGCGCCTGACGGTCACGCTCAATCCGACGACGAACAAGACGGCGTCGCCGGACCTCATCCAGTGGCAGATCAAGGCCGACTGCGTGCCTTCGGAGTAGGGGCCGATGAGGCGCACGCTGGGGCTCTGGATCGGCGCGGTCGGCGTCGCCTTCGCGGTGGCAGCGTGCACCTCGAAGAGCACGCCTCCGGAGGAGATGACCGGCACCGGCCCAGACGCCGCAACCCACGACGCGACGGCCGACGTCGCGTCGAGCGACGGAGGGTCGTCGCAGGACGCAGCGAGCGACGCGGACGCCGGCGACGGGGCCGATGCCACGTTCGCGCTGTGCAATCCGACGCTCGGGTGGCCGATGGTCGCTCGCGTACCGTCGATCGCGTCGATGGGCTTCGATCGCTTCGGCGCCGTCTCGTCGAGCGGGCGCACCGTCGCCTGGTCCACGTCGACCGGCGGCGTCTTCGTGGCCGACCGCGCATCCCCAAGCGCTGCGTTCGCCGCGCCCGTGGCCATCAACCCCGGGTCGGTCTCGATCGGCCAAGGCAGGGTCGCGCTGGCCGATTCCGGGCTGAAGCTGATCGTTCCACGCGCCGACGGACGAACGTTCGTGAGCTTCGTCCGGGCATCCGTGGGCGCGCCCTGGGGAAACCCCCTGGCGAACGAGTTCGCGAACTTCGAGTCCGCGACCGGCGAACTGGGTGGCTCCCTATCAGAGCCCGTCGTGAGCGCGGATAACCTCTCGCTTTTCTACGTGATCGTCCTCGGCGCCGGTTCGGGCCCGCTCCTGTACGAGTCGCAGTGGAATGCGCCGATGCGGGCCTGGGATCCCGGCAACCCGCTCCCCAACCCGGAGTTCGCCATCATCGACGCGAATCACCTGCGGCGGCCCACGGGCGCCTCGGCCGACCGCCGGACTCTCTTCTTCTTCGACGAGGTCAGCGGGAAGCAGCGCGCCGCCTGGCGGAACGACCCCTCCGCGCCGTTCGGTACGTTCGTCGACGTCCCCCAGACTCCGGAGGCGGCGCCCGACGAGAACTGCGAGACGCTCTACTTCCGCGGCACGGACACGTCGGGACCGGGGCTGTTCACGGCGACGCGACCCTAGGATGCCTGCTCGGTGACCTCGGGACGGCGCATCGCACCTCGCCGGGTCCTCACGCGCGTCGGCATCTCGCTCGTCGCCGGGGTCTGCGCGTACCTCGCGGCGGCCCCCCATTTGCCAGCGCTCGCGGCGGGCCTGGCCGGATGGGACACCGCGGGGTTCGTCCTGCTGGCGCTCTCGTGGACCATCATCGGCGCCACCGACGCGAGCGAGACGAGCTACCGCGCCAGCTTCGAGGACCCGGGGCGGACGCTCGTGTACTTCGTCGTCGTCCTGACCTCCGCCGTGAGCCTGCTGGCGGCCACGCTGCTCTCGCGCGCGGGACACCACGTGCCGCCCGCCTCTTCGGACGTCGTGGCCGCGCTTTGTCTCTCGACCGTGGCGCTCGCCTGGACGATGACGCACACGGCATTCACCTTCCGCTACGCCCACCTCTACTACCGCGAGGACGCCGAGGGTGTGGGCGGGATCACGCTCCCGGGGGACGCGCCTCCGACGTACTTCGACTTCGCCTACTTCGCGTTCACCATCGGAATGTGCTTCCAGGTGTCGGACGTCTGCGTGACGAGCCCTCAGATCCGTCGCGCCGTCCTCCTCCACGCGGTCATCAGCTTCGCCTACAACTCGGTCATCCTGGCGTTCGTCCTCAGCCTCGTGTTCGGGCTGGCAACGTAGGACACGGCTAACACCCCGGCGCGCGCGAGATGCCCGCTTTCATTCGCGCGATCTCCTGGAGCTCTTCGGCGAGCTCCAGCGTGCGTCGCGAGGCCCGGCGGGCAGCTTCCCGCGCGGCGTCCGTCGTCGCCACGCGCGCGAGCAGCCGGCGCCCGAGCTCGTGGTGGTGGCGCTCGTCGGGCTGGATCACCTCCTCGTAGAGGGCGGCGGTCGCTTCGTCGCCGCGCGCCTTGCACAGGCGGATGAACTCGTCGTTGCGTACGAGCGCGAGAGCCTCGCGCGTGAACTGCCCCGCAGCCACGCGCTCGACCGTCGACTCGAGCGAAGCGAGGTATTGCAGAAGCGGCGAACGCGGCCCGGGATCGAAGCCCGCCGTGCTCACGCCGAGCTCGCCGAGACGCTTCTGGATCAGCCCGAAGTGCTTCGCCTCGTCCCCCGCCTGGCGCGCCAGCGCGAGCTTCACGTCGACTTCGGGCGTAGAAGCGATCCAGGCGGCCGCACACTCGGTCGCCTCGAGCTCGTTCTTGAGGGCGAGTAGAAGCAGCCTCGCCACGGTGACGTCGTCGCCGGGCTCGCGCGAGGAGGCCGCACCGATGCGCGCCAGCGCCCGCGCGTTCTCCTCGTCCAGCTCCGCGACGAACGCTTCGATCTCCGTCATGGCTTCTTGGGGACTCCCTGACAGGCGGGCGGGTTGTTGTCGATCGAGATGGCGTAGCAGTCCTCGGCGTCGATCGCGCTCTTGCAGGCGTCGACGGCGCTCGACGGCGACTGGGAAATCTGGTCGCAGACGCTCCCCTGGCAGCACGCCTGCTTGTTGCTCGCGACGCACTGGTCGAGCGGGTACCCGGTTATGCCGCACCGATTGATGGCCTGCGTGCAGAGCTCCGTGTAGATCTCCTCGCACTGATCGCCGACTTTCTGGGTCCCTCCCCCGCCGTCGGACGCCGCGCCGCCGTCGGCGCCGGGATCGGAGGTCGTGATCGTGCAGCCCGAACCGGCGAGCGCCGCGGTCAGGACCCACCACCACGGCGTTGCGCCCGCGCCGGACATCACGAGCCGCTCTTGGCCTCGCGAATCAGCTTGATCCGCTCGACCAACGACTCGCGGTAAAGCTCGAGCACGCGCGGGCACGTCGGCCCGAGCGACGTGAAGAACTCGCCGATGCTCTCGAGCTCCGTCTGCCACTCGTCGAGGTCGACGTGCGTCGCCTCGTCGACCTGCTCGTGCGGGATGTCGAGCCCCGAGAGGTCGAGGTCGCCCGCCTTGGGCACCCACCCGAACAGGTTCTCCTGCCCGCCGACGCGAAGGCGCGCCCGGTCCACGATCCACTTGAGGACGCGCATGTTCTCGCCGTAGCCGGGCCAGAGAAACTTCCCGTCCTTGTCCTTTCTGAACCAGTTCACGAGGAAGAACTTCGGCATGATCGCGATCTGCGACTGCATCGCCAGCCAGTGACGGAAGTAGTCGCCCATGTCGTAGCCGCAGAAGGGACGCATCGCGAACGGGTCGCGCCGGACGACGCCGACGTTCCCCGCCGCGGCCGCCGTGGTCTCGCTGCCGAGCGTCGCGCCGAAGAAGACGCCGACCACCCAGTTGAAGCCCTGCATGACGAGCGGGATCGTCGTCGCGCGGCGGCCGCCGAAGACAATGGCGCTGATGGGGACGCCCTTCGGGTCGTCCCAGAACTTGCTGAGGACCGGGTTGTTCGTGGCCGGCGCGGTGAAGCGCGCGTTCGCGTGCGCGGCCTTGGTTCCCGCGCGCGGATCCCACGGCTTGCCCGTCCAGTCGATGAGCCCGGCGGGCGGGTCCACGTCCATCCCCTCCCACCACACGCCGCCGTCCTTGGTCGCGGCGACGTTCGTGAAGATCGTGTCGCGAAGGATCGTCTGCATCGCGTTCGGGTTCGTCTTCACGCTCGTGCCGGGGGCGACGCCGAAGTACCCCGCCTCGGGATTCACCGCGTACAGGCGCCCGTCTTCCCCGACGCGCATCCACGCGATGTCGTCGCCGACGGTCCAGATCTTCCACCCCTTGAAGCGCTTGGGCGGAATCATCATCGCGAAGTTCGTCTTGCCGCAGGCGCTCGGGAACGCGGCCGCGACGTAGGTCATCTCGCCCTCGGGCGACTCGACCCCCAGAATGAGCATGTGCTCGGCCAGCCACCCCTCCTTGCGGCCGAGATAGCTCCCGATGCGCAGGGCGAGGCACTTCTTGCCGAGGAGCACGTTGCCGCCGTAGCCGCTGCCGACGCTCCAGATCGTGTTGTCCTGGGGGAAGTGGCAGATGAAGCGCCGCTCGGGGTTGCAGTCGAGGACCGCATGCAGGCCGCGGTTGAAGGCGTCCGAGTCGCCGAGCATCTGGAGCGCGACCCGCCCCATGCGCGTCATGATGCGCATGTTGAGGACGACGTAGATGCTGTCGGTTAGCTCGACGCCCACCTTCGAGTGGTCCGACCCTGGCGGACCCATGACGTAGGGCACGACATACATGGTGCGCCCCCGCATCGACCCGTCGAAGAGCGCGCCCAGCTTGCGGTACGCTTCGTCAGGAGCCATCCAGTTGTTGGTCGGTCCGGCCTCTGCTTTCGTCGGCGTACAGATGAACGTGAGCTGCTCGACGCGCGCGACGTCGTTGGGGTTGGACCTGTGGAGATAGCAGCCCGGGAGCTTCTCCTGATCCAGGCGCATCAAAATGCCGTTCGAGACAGCCTCTTCGGTCAGGCGGTGCTTCTCCTCCTCGGAGCCGTCGCACCAGACGATGGCGTCTGGCTTGGTGAGGCGGGCCATCTCGTCCACCCAGCGGCAGAGGTGCTGGTTCTTCGTCGGGGGCTTGCCAGCATGATCGATCGGGGCATTCGTGGGCATTCGGCTCCTCTGCGAGTCGGTACGGGGTGTCTTTCTCGCTCTACCTCCATTGCCCGTGCCGCGCACCCTCGAAGCCGGGCGCGAAGCTCCGCCTTGCGCGAGCGCGGCGACTCTTCCCGCTCTTCCTCTTCTTCCCGCTGCGCAAGTTCCGCCGCGCCTTCCGACCCGTCCGCCCGCGCTCCGAGGCTTGCGGCAGCTCATTTCATTGATGCGGCGCAAACCGCGCCCCCCTTCAGCCTGCCCACCCCTGGCTCACCGTGCCCGTATGCCCCCGTATGCGGACACGCCGTAGAGGGGTCGTGACGTTCCTTCGGTTTGCCGTTCGCTGTCCACTTCGCTCGCCGCGCGGCTCGCAGCGCGGCCGCTCTCGGGCTCCTCTGCTGGCGGCGGGCGTCCTCGTCGCCGCAGCCTCTCTCGGTTGCAGCGCGGCGGCGCCCGCTCACCCGCAGCCCGTCGCGCCCGCTCCCCCTCCGAAGGACGACGGCAAGCCGGCCCAGGGAGGCGAGGGCGGCCTCCAGCACGCGGCGGCACTCGAAGAGCTCAAGACGGGCCGCCTGGAGTGGCGAGTCGACCGGCAGAACAGCGTGCGCATGCAGCTCCCGGACGCCGAGCACTGGATGCGGGTGAAGTTCTGGGGGGTCAAGAGCCTCGTCGGGTATCGCTACGGCAAGGACCATCACGCGATCGTCGCCGGCTTCGTCGTGCACGTCGACGACGAGACGGCGCCGGGCGTGTGCGGAAAGGCGTTCGAGGACTGGGCCCAACCCTGGGTCGACTCGTTCGAGGTCGCGATCGAGCACGACCCTCCCCGCGCCGTGCCGTGGACCGGCAAGATCGCCGACATCGATTCGCTCGTCGCGACGACGGCGACACTCGGCGTACGCGACGCGTACGCGGTGGCGTACGCGACCTACCCCGCCTGGAAGGGCGCTTGCCTCGTCCTCGGCATCGCCGTGCCGGCGCGTGACGAGCTCGAACGCGCAAAAGCGGTCCGCGACCGCTTCGCGGCGGACGTCCTCCCGAACGTGCGGGTGACTACCACGGACGAACCGAAGGAACGCTACTGACTCTCGTGGGCGCCCACGGGAGACTGCTGGGTTCTTTTCGTGGTCGTACGACCACGAAGAGAACGACGAATCTCGAACGAACGCCGTCGGGACAGGCTCGCAGACCAAAACCGATCGATTCGGTTCGAAAAAGTGCAGTTCGAGCCTCAAAACGCGGGTTTTTGATCCCAAAATCGTCGTTTTTGACGTGCTTCCAGAAATGGAAGATCGACCGCTCTAGGGGATGTCTCGCGTCCTCGAACGATACTTTTTGCTCTCCGATCGAGAGTTTTGCAGACCCGATCGATCGGATCCGCTCTCCCAACGGCGCTCCCGCTCGAATCGCAGCGCGTGACCGCGAGAGCAACGCCGAGAGCGCCGTCACCCCCAGGAGGTTCTACGGCTCGTGGCGCACCAGGTCGCGCAACGCGTCCACGATGCCCTCGACCTGCGGGACGCTCGCCCGCTCCAATGCGTCGGCGAGACCGATGCCCGGCACATGGGCGCCGGCGAGGAGCTTCGGCGGCGCGTGCAGCTCGTAGAAGAGCTCTTCGATCGTCCGCCGGAGGAGGTGCTCGCCGAAGTTCGTCACCTCGGTGTCCTCGTTGAGGAAGAGAACGCGGTTCGTCTTCCGCACGCTGGTCTTCACGGCGTCCCAGTCGAAGGGCCAGAGCGAGCGCAGGTCGATCACCTCCGCGTCGATCCCCTCGCCTTCGAGCTGCGCCGTGGCCTGGAGAGCGACCGGCACCATTCGCCCGTACGTGACGACCGTCACCGCCCGCCCTTCGCGGCAGACGCGCGCCTTTCCGATGGGAACGAAGTGATCCGCGACGTCGGGCCACTCCGGGCGCCACCGCGAACGATCGCCGAGGGGTGCGTCGATCATGCGCGAGAGCGCGCGCTCGTCGTCGGGCTCGCCGGGGATGCGCTCGCCGACGGCCGCCTTCGCGCGCATGAGGGCCTTCGGCGCGAGAAACATGACCGGGTTGGGATCGGCGATCGCCGAGAGCATCAGGCCGTACGCGTCCAGCGGATTGCTCGGCACGACGATCTTCCAGCCCGGGACCCGCGTCGCCTGCGCGTCGAACGAGTGCGAGTGGTAGATGCTCCCGCGGATCCCGCTCCCCACGGGCGTCATCAGCACCATGGGACAATCGAACTCGCCGGCCGACGACCAGGAGATGCCGCCCGCCAGCTTCAGGAGGTCGATCGTATTGAAGGCGTAATCGCAGAACTGGATCTCCGCGACAGGCCGCTGCCCCGCCAGCGCGAGGCCGATGGCCGTACCGACGATCCCGCGCTCGTCGAGCGGCGTGTTCCATGCCGTGCGCAGCCCCTGCGACTGCGTGAATACGCCGCCGAGGGGGGGCCCCACGTCCTCGCCGAAGATGTCGGTGACGCCGAGGCGCTCTTCGCCGACGTGCAACGCAAGTCGAATCGCTTGGACGAGCGTGGCCACGGCTAGGTTCCGTTCCGCTTGTGGCCGGCGCCGCGCGCCGGCGAAGCCGGCGAGGTGCCGTCCGAGTTTCGACCACGCTCCGGCAGGACCTGGGGATGCGCCGGAGACGTGCCGTCGGCGAAGATGTGCTGCCAGATGGTGTCGCCCGTCGGCTGCGGCTCCTCCCGCACGCGCTTGCTGGCCTCGAGGAGCTCCTGCGTATACTTGGCGCGGAGCTCGTCCATCGCCGTTCGCGTGAGGATCTTGCGGTCCTCGAGCTTCTCCTCGAAAAGTTGCAGGCAGTCGGCCTCCCCGGGGGCGAAGTTGGCGCCGGACGCGGACGAGTGACCGTACAGCCTCGAAACCATCGCCTCGAAGAGGAAGGGCTTTCGCTCGGTGCGAACGTAATCCATCGCCCTCTTCAGCTCGCGATACACGACCTCGGCGTCGTTGCCGTCGACCACGGCGGCGCGAATACCGAACGGACGCGCACGGTCGGCGATGTGCTTCTCGCCGTGCTGCTCGCCGGCGGGCGTCGAGATGCCCCACTGATTGTTGGCGACGATCATCAAGCACGGCAGCTCGGCACCCGGTCGCGAGCACCATATGAGGCACGTCGCGAAATCGCCCTCGGCGGTGCCGGCGTCGCCGCCCTGCACGATCGTGATCCCGCGACCGCCGGCGCGCTTGTTCGCGAGCGCGGTGCCGGGCGCCATCGAGAACTGAACCTCGATCGGCGACGACACGGGAAGGACGTTCCACTTTCGGATCGCGTAGTGATTGCAGAAGTTGCGCCCCGCCGAATACGGGTCGGTGGCGGTGTTCTTCTGCTGCCTGAGCGCGTCGACGGGATCGATGCCCATCGCGAGCACCGTCGCGCTCGAACGGTAGTGCAGATGCAAGTAGTCGTAGTTCGGCCCCTGGCCCTTGTGGACCAGCATTCCGAGCGCGGTGTTCAGCGCCTCCTCGCCGGGGCCGCCGATCCAGAAGAAGCCGTCGCCCTGCTTGTTCATCCGGATGAGGCGCTCCTCGAGGCATCGAGCGCGCACCATGATGTCGTGCATGCGCAGGAGCAGCTCGGGAGCGAGCGCGTTCTCGTCCGGGAATGCGGGTTCGCGGTAGGTCGTCGCGGTCACGTAGGAGGCTCCTCGTTCTGTCTAGCGCGCACGCGGCGACATCGGAAGGTTGGGATGCACGCGGGCGCTCGCCCTGGGTAGCGCGTCGCGTCAGGGCGAGCGCGGCCGGGGTCGAGCCTCGCGTCTTCGAGCTCGCCCGCTCTACGCCTGCGACAACGAAGCCGAGGGCTCGGGCAGCAGAATATTGCATGCGCTGGCGCATCCTCGCGCGCGAGCGGCAGCGCCGCTCTAGGTGCGGGGATCGGGAGCCCCAGCGGCGACGGGCTCGTACGCGAGGTTCGGCGCTAGCCAGCGCTCCACGTCGGCGACGGTCATGCCTTTGCGGCGGGCGTAGTCCTCTACCTGGTCGCGGCCGACACGTCCCACGTTGAAGTACCGCGCGGACGGGTGCCCGATATAGAGGCCGCTGACGCTCGCCGCAGGGAGCATGGCTCCGTGCTCGGTCAACGTGACGCCGATGCCGTCGGCGCGCAAAAGCTCGAACAGCGTTCCCTTCTCCGTGTGGTCCGGGCACGCGGGGTACCCGAACGCCGGGCGGATACCGCGGTACTTCTCCTCGACGATCTCCTCCCCCGAGAGGCGCTCGTTCGGCGCGTACCAGGCGCGGCGCACGCGCTCGTGAAGCATCTCGGCGAGGGCCTCGGCGAGGCGGTCGGCGAGCGCCTTGGCGAGGATCGCGTTGTAGTCGTCGAGGTCCCTCTCGAAGGACGCAGCGAGCTCGCTCGCGCCGATGCCGGCGGTGACGACGAAGCCCCCTGCCCAGTCGTGCACGCCGCTGCCCGCCGGAGCGACGAAATCGGCGAGGCAGCGGTAGGGCTCCCCGTCGGCCTTCTCCTGCTGCTGGCGGAGCATCGGAAAGCGCGCGACCGGACGATCGCGCGACTCGTCCTCGTAGAAGACGATGTCGTTACCCTCGCTCTGCGCCGGCCACAGGCCGTACGCCGCCCGCGCGACGAGGAGCTTCTCCCGCACGATGCGATCGAGGAGCGTGCGGCCGTTGTCGTAGAGCTCACGGGCCGCCGCGCCGTGGCGCGGGTCTTCGAGGATCGCCGGGAACTTGCCGACCAGCTCCCACGCCGTGAAGAAGAACGTCCAGTCGATGTACTTCGCGACCTCGCCGAGGTCGATGTCGTCGAGGACGCGAAGCGACGCGAAGGCGGGCTTGCCGATTTCCTCGGGGCCAAAGGCCAGCCGGGGGCGTCGCTCGTTGGCGACGGCGAACGGAAGCAGCGGCTTGGCCCGCTTGTGCGCGTGCAGCCGCCGGAGCTGCTCGTAGTCCTCCCGCGTCTTGGACACGAAGGTGTCCAGCTGCTTCGGGTCGAGCAGCGCCGCGACGGTCGATACGGCGCGCGAGGCGTCGAGCACGTGGGTGGTCGCGCCGTCGTACTCGGGCGCGATCTTCACGGCCGTATGCTGGCGGCTCGTCGTGGCGCCGCCGATGAGCAGCGGCATCTTCATCCCGCGCCGCTTCATCTCCTTCGCGACGTGCACCATCTCGTCGAGCGACGGCGTGATCAGGCCCGACAGCCCGACGATGTCGCACCCCTGCTCGATCGCGGTGTCGAGGATCTTGTCGCAGGGCACCATCACGCCGAGGTCGACGACGTCGTAGCTGTTGCAGCCGAGGACGACGCCCACGATGTTCTTTCCGATGTCGTGAACGTCGCCCTTCACCGTCGCGAGGAGCACCTTGCCGTTCGAGCGGGCGCTCGCGCCGGATTGCTCCCTTTCGCGTTCCATGAACGGCAGGAGGTACGCGACCGCCCGCTTCATCGCGCGGGCGCTCTTGACCACCTGGGGAAGGAACATCTTGCCCGCGCCGAAGAGGTCACCCACGACGGTCATCCCGGCCATGAGAGGTCCCTCGATGACCTCGAGCGGGCGGGCGACACCCCGGCGAGCCTCCTCGACGTCGGCCTCGATGAAATCGACGATCCCGTGCACGAGCGCGTGCGCCAGCCGCTGGGCGACCGGTGCGTCGCGCCACGCCAGGTCGAGCTCCTTCTTCTTCGTATGGCCCTTCACAGAGTCTGCGAACGCGACGAGGCGCTCGGTCGCATCCGGCCGGCGATCGAAGATCACGTCCTCCACGTGATCGAGGAGGTCCTTCGGGATCTCCTCGTAGAGGCCGAGCTGCCCGGCGTTGACGATGCCCATGTCCATCCCGGCGCGGACGGCGTGGTAGAGGAAGGCCGAGTGCATGGCCTCGCGCAGGACGTTGTTCCCGCGGAACGAGAAGGAGAGATTGCTCACGCCGCCGGACACCTTCGCGCCGGGGCACGAGTCCTTGAGGATCCGCGTCGCGTCGATGTAGTTGCGCGCGAACGCCGCGTGCTCCTCGATACCCGTCGCGATCGCGAGGATGTTCGGGTCGAAGACGATGTCGGTGGCAGCCCAGCCGGCGCGTCTCGTGAGCAGATCGTACGCGCGACGGCAGATCGACACCTTGCGCTCCACGGTCTCGGCCTGACCCGTCTCGTCGAAGGCCATGACGACGGCGCCCGCGCCGTAGCGACGGATCTTCTTCGCCTTGCTCAGGAAGTCGTCCTCGCCCTCCTTCAGGCTTATCGAGTTCGCGATGCCCTTGCCCTGGATGCACTTGAGCCCGGCCTCGATGACGCTCCACTTCGAGCTGTCGACCATGATGGGGAGACGCGCGATCTCCGGCTCGCTGGCGATGAGGTTGAGGAATGTCGTGATCGCGCGCTCGCCCTCGAGCATCCCCTCGTCCATGTTGACGTCGAGGATGTTCGCCCCGCCGCGCACCTGGTCGAGGGCGACCTCCACCGCCTTGGCGTAATCCCCGGCCTTCACGAGCTCGGCGAAGCGCTTCGATCCGGTGACGTTCGTCCGTTCGCCGATCATGATGAAGTTCGAGTCCGGCCGGATGACGAGCGGCTCGAGCCCGGCGAGGCGCGTGAACGGATCCACCTTGGGCGGCCTGCGAGGGGTCAGCCCGTCGACGCGCGCCGCGATCGCACGCACGTGCTCGGGCGTCGTCCCGCAGCAGCCGCCGACGAAGTTCACGAGGCCCTCGTCGGCGAAGCCGCGCACGAGCGACGACGTGGTTTCGGCGGTCTCGTCGTACTCGCCGAACGCGTTCGGCAGTCCGGCGTTGGGGTAACAGCTCACGAACACGTCCGCGATGCGCGAGAGCTCCTCGACGTAGGGGCGCATCTCGGTGGCCCCCAGCGAGCAGTTGATGCCGATGGAGAGCGGCCGCGCGTGCGCGACCGACACCCAGAAGGCCTCGACCGTCTGACCGGAGAGCGTGCGCCCGCTCTTGTCGATGATGGTCAGCGAGATCATCAGCGGCAAGCGCACGCCGAGCTCGTCGAAGACGTCTTCCATCGCGACGATGGCCGCCTTCGCGTTGAGCGTGTCCGTCACGGTCTCGAGCAAGAGGAGGTCCACCCCCCCCTCGATCAGGCCGCGAACCTGCTCGGCGTACGCGACGCGCACCTCGTCGAAGGTGACCGCGCGGTGCCCGGGGTCGTTCACGCTGGACGACAGCGAGAGCGTCTTGTTGAGCGGGCCCATCGAGCCCGCGACGAAGCGCGGGCGCTCGGGAGTGCGCGCGGTCCAGGCCAGCGCGCTCTCCTTGGCCGCGCGCGCGGCGGCGACGTTCATGTCGTAGGCGGCGTCCTCCAGCCCGTATTCCGCCTGGACGATGCGCGTCGCTCCGAACGTGTTCGTCTCGGCGATGTCGGCTCCCGCCTCGAAGTAGGCTTCGTGGATCGACCGCAGCACGTCCGCGCGGGACAGCGCGATGACGTCGCTGTTGCCCTTGAGGTCGCGAGGGTGGTTCGCGAACCGCGATCCGCGGAAGTCTGCTTCGGTCAGGCCGCGCCGCTGGAGCATCGTGCCCATCGCCCCGTCGAGGACGAGGATGCGCCGCTCTAGCAGCTCCCGGAGGATGGCGTGAGTATCGCTCACTACCCGCCCAATAGCGTCTTTTGCCGGCGCCGCCCAGCCGTTCCCTCAGTCGGCCCTGCCCTCGGGCCTCGAGACGCGCGCTTGCCGAAGGACGCGCTCCTCGAGCGTCTCCGCCGGGGAAGGAGCGGAGTCGTCCGGCGCCGTCAGCGGCAACGGCGGCAACGTCGAACGGAAGAGGAGCCACTCGCCCTCGGCCGCCACGAGGTGCCCCTCCGGGGCGAGGGCCCGGACGACGCGCTCGACGAGCGACGCGTCGACGACGTGCACCAGCAGCCAGCGGAGGCGCGCGAGGTCCACGGCCGGGCGTAACGCGCCTGGCTGCCCGGACAGCCTGAGGAGGAGCGATCCCCACGCGACCTCCGGCCGGATCTTGACCGGCGCGATCGGGTACTCCGCGAACGAAGCGAGCAGGCGGCCGCCGCGCTCGGCGAGGACGCGGTTGCCGAGCGAAGTCGCGTCGAAACAAATCGACCGATCGTGCTTGCCGAAATGCAGAACGCCCACGGCGCTGCCCTCGTCGATGCGCGCGAGGAGCGGCTCGACCGCGGAGAACTGGCGGCATGCTGCCGCGACCTGCGGCATCGCTGCGAGCAATGGAGCGACGAGGAGCGCGACCGCGGGGGCGTACACGATCGGCCCGCGCGCGCCGCGTCGAGGCCCCAGCAAGAGGACCCCCAGGACGTAGGCAGGCGCGAGAAAGCGAACGTAGAGGAGCGCCCCGAAGTTCACCGAATACGGCGCCGCCAGGTACGCAGCCCCGAGCGCGACCGCGACGAGCGCGAAGCGGTGGCGATCGATCCAGGGGGCGGCCTGCTCCGCCGCGGCCGCGCCGTCGGGGCCGTCCGGGCGCCGCCAGAGCACCGCGGCGACGACGACGAGGAGGGCCAGAGACCCCTCCACGACGAGGCCTTGCCCCCCGACGAGGTTGGCGCCGAGGGTCCGGAGCTTCGTGCCCACCGGATGCCAGAGCACTCGGCTCGCGAACAGGCGACCGACGGTCGTGGCTTCGCGGCTCTCCCAGCGCATCTCGCCGAGCGCGAGCGCGACGCCTACGGCGACCGGCGCCAGGCGGAGCGGCGTGCGCCGGTCGATCGGGCGGGCCGCGGCGAAGACCGCGCCCGCGAGGCACGCGCAAGCCATGCTGGCCACGTGCGCCCAGCCGAGGGCCGCAGTCGCGACCGAGGCGAGCCCGACGCTGCGCAGCGACGCTCGGCGAGCGGCCAGGTCGAGGAGCGGCAGCGCACCCATCCACAAGGCCACCCCGAGCATCTGCGGGACGAACCCGTGGTAGAATGCCCAACCGACCGCCGCTGGGCAGACCGCGAGCGCCGCCCAGCGCGAACGGCCGAGGTAGGTCGCCAGGCGCGCGGCAAAGAAAAAGGTGAGCCCAAGGGTCGTCGCGACGGCGAGTTTGCAGGCCATGCGGCTGCCGAACGCGAGCGCCAGCGGCCAGGCCAGGAGGTAAAAGAGCTGGTTATGGTGGCCGAGGGACAGGACGTACACGACCGGCGGCGCGAAGCCCGGGTCCCCGTGGTGCACCAGCAGGGCCACCATGCCCTCGTGAAGGGAAAGGTCCGTAGCCGGCAGCCAGGGAGGAAGGACCGCGAGGAGGCCGACGGCCGCCGCGACGCCCAGCACGCACGCCGCCGGGCGCGGCTCACCGGCGCCCGTGCTCGCCTCCATGCCGCCCCATCGGACCCGAACACCGCGGCTCTAGCAAGCGATTCGCACGCGCGCTCGAGCCGGGAAAAGGGCATACTGAAAGTTGTCGGGACATCGATGTCGGACAACGGCAGCAGCCAGCGACGCGGCAAGCCGCGCGATCCCCGCCTCGATAGCGCGCCGCCTTCGACCGACGAAGAGCACACGGGGTCCCCCGCACGCGGGACGTTGGAAACCACGTCCGGTCGCATGGCGGCGCTCGAGTCCGCGGTCGAGCGGCTCCGGGCCGAGCGCGCGGCGGACGCCGACGACATGGCGGCGATGCTCGTGCGCGTCGCCAACGCCGAGCGAGAGAGGGCCGCCGCCGAGCAGCGCGCGCTCGTCCTGGCCACGAGCGCCCGCGACTTCGAGGAGCGATTGCAGGACACCGCGGAGAGCGAACCGGCACGCATGGCCGCGCTCCTCGGAGAGCTGGAGCGGGCGCAGACGCGCGCCGCGGAGCTGGAAGCGCAGGTCGCGGAAGCTCGCGCGTTCGCGGGTGCTCCGCAAGCCGAGCTGACGCGGCTGCGCTCGGAGGTGGAGGTACTGAGCGATGCGCTGGGGGCGTCGCGCGCGCAGCTCGAGGAGCTGAGCGCGCGGCTCGGAGACGCGCGCGTCCGCGCCGAGGAGCTGGAGGCGGAGACCGCGGAGGTGGCGCCGTTGCGAGAGGAGCTGCGCCGCACGATGGCGCAGCTGCACGCCGAGCGCGAGCGGGCGGCGGCGACGCAGGAGGAGCGAGATCGCGCGACCGCCGCGCTCCAGGCCGAGCGGGAGCGCGAAGTGGCGGCGCTTCAGGCGCGCGCCGGCGAGCTGGAGGCGCGCATCGGCCGCCTGCAAGGCGAGCACGCCCAGGCGATCGACGAGCTGCGCGCCGAGCACGGCGCGGCGCTCGAGGCGCTGCGGGTGGAGCACGGAAGGGCCATCGAGGGCGTTCGGCGCGAGGGCGCGGACGCGCTCGCCGCGCTGCGCGACGACCACGAGAAGGCCACGCAGTCGGCGCGAGCCGAGCACGCGAAGCAGCTGGCCGCGCTGCGCGACGAGCACGCGGCCGCGAAGCGGCAGGCGGCGCGGGCGCTGGAAGACGAGCGCTCGACGGCGGCGCGTTCCCGCCAGCAGGCCGCGGCGGCCGAGGTCGGGCTCGCCGCGGCGCGCGACGCCCTCGCGCGCACGGCGGACCTCCTCGAAGAGATGGAGCGACGAGACGAAATGGCCGCCGCCATGCGCAAGCGATCGCTGGAGCAGGCGCAGGAAGCCCTAGCCGCTGCGGCCGGCTCGCCGTCCGCTCCCGTGCACGCTCCCGCTCCCGCGCCGCCGCCGCCCCTCGCTCTCCTGGCCACGGCCAGGTCGCGACAGCCGCAGCCCGAATCCGCCCTCGAAGTCGTCGGTCTGGAAGACCTGGAGATCGACCTCGCGGATTGACGCTCACATCTCTTCGAGCGTCTTCCCGCGGGTCTCGTCCACCCACTGCCGCACGAAGAAGAACGAGACGACCGCGAACGCGAAATAGATCGCGTACGCGCCCGTGGGCTTCATCGAGGAGACGATGGGCGGGAACGTGACGGTCACCAGCCAATTGGCCATCCACTGGGCGAACACGGCGACGGCCATCGCGGCGCCGCGGATCCGATTCGGGAACATCTCGCCCAGCAGGATCCAGACGCACGGACCCCAGGAGATGCCGAAGGCGATGACGTAGAGATTCGCGGCGACGAGCGCGAGGCCGGCGATGGGACCGGATAGAACGAGCCTGCCGCCTTCGCCCTCACCCGCCATGGAAAACGCGAACGCGAGCGCGCCGAGGGTGACGGCCATCCCCGCCGAGCCCCAGAGAAGGAGCGGGCGGCGCCCCGCTCTGTCGACGAACGCCATCGCGACGAGCGTGGAGGCCACGTTGATCACGCCGGTGAGCACGTTCAGCTTGAGGGAATCGGCCTGGGTGAATCCGGCCACGCTCCAGAGGACGCTGCCGTAGTAGAAGATCGTATTGATCCCGACGAACTGCTGGAGCACGGACAATCCCACGCCGATCCAGACGATGCGGCGAACGCCGCCCGCGGGATCGCGCAGATCCGCGAGCTGGGGAGGGCGATCCGCCTCGACGGTTCGCCGGATGTCGGCGATCTCGCCGTCGGGCGTGGACGGCTCGATGCGTCGGAGGACAGCGAGCGCCCGACTCTCTTGACCGACCGCGACGAGGTAGCGAGGCGACTCCGGCACCGCGAGCACCGCGAGCCCGAAGAGGAGCGACGGCACGACCTCGACGTAAAACATCCACCGCCACGCCTCGCCGCCGTCCCACAGCGGCGAGCTCACGCCACCGGCGATGCGCGCCAGCCACTCGTCGGACTGCAGGGCCGCAAAGATCCCGATGACGATGCCCAGCTGCTGAAGCGACGCCAGCCGGCCACGCAGACGCGCGGGAGAGATCTCCGCGATGTAGGCGGGGCACACGACGCTCGCGGCGCCGACTCCGAGCCCGCTCGCCAGCCGCGCGATCGTGAACTGCGTGGCGCTCGCTGCGCCGCCGGCCCAGACGGCGGTGAGGGCGAAGACCACGGCGCATGCGATCATCACCAGGCGCCGCCCCCACCTGTCGGCGAGGCGGCCGGCGACGAGGGCGCCCGCGGCGCACCCGAGCAGGATCGAGGCGACCGCGAAGCCGGTCCCCGCGTTCGAGGACGCGAAGCCCTGCTGGATCCCGCCGACGGCGCCGTTGATCACAGCGCTGTCGAACCCGAAGAGGAAACCGCCGAGCGCGGCGGTGCCCGCGAGAAAAATCGCGTAGCCGGTATGGGAGCGCATCAATACGTCACCTTCACGACCTGTCCGCTCGTTGCGTACGGAGTCACGACGGTAACGGTCTTCTTGGCGCCGTCGTAAGCAAAGTCGCGCGCGGGCTTCCCGTCGACCGCCACTTGCTTCGGCCGCGAGCGAACCCCGTAGACCACGAAGGCGATCGAGTCGAACCAGGGCTTGTACGAGCCCTCGGCTGCCCCGGTCGTCACGCTCACGCCGTCCGCGCCCTCCTGACAGGTCGCCGCGAGCCGCAGGAACGCGCCCTTCTGGTAATCGAAGGTGACTCCGTCATCCAGGTAGACGGACCCCTTGCAGTCCGGCCCCGGATAGACGCGCAGCTCGAGCGGGCCCTTCGGGACTTCGGCCGTCGACTGCACGAGCGGTTGATGCGGCACGATCGCCCCGCCACGGACGAGCACCGGGAGATCGCCCAGCCCCGCCGGGACGTTCAGGTCGGACGGACCGGACCGGCGCTCGCCGGTCCAGTAGTCGTACCAGACGCCCGGCGGAACGATGACGTGGATCGGCTCGAGCGTCTCGTCGAGCTTCGGCTCGACGAGGAGGTCGGGACCGAAGAGGAACATTCGGTCCTCGGCGTCGGCGGCGACCTCGGCCTCGGCGCCGGGACCCCCCATCTCCGGGTGCTCGAGCCAGAGCGGGCGCATGAGGGGGATGCCGGTCCGCGAGGCCTCCTCGGCCAGCGCGTAGACGTAAGGCATCAAGCGGTATCGGGCCTCGATGTATCGCCTGCGGATGGCTTCGTGCTGCGGACCGTGGACCCACGGCTCCTGATCGGCGGTGCCCTTTTCGGTATGGTCCCGAAAGATCGGGTTGAAGGCGCCGAGCTCGATCCACCGGGTCAAGAGGTCCGGCGCCGGGCTGCCCTTGTAGCCGCCGATGTCGTCACCGATCATCGGATATCCCGAGAGGCCCAGGTTGAGGAGCATGGGGACCGAAATGCGGTAGTGGGCCCAGGTGCTGCTGTTGTCGCCCGTCCACGACGCGGCGAACCGCTGACCGCCGGCGTACGTCGCGCGAGTCAGCACGAACGGACGGCGGTTCCCTTGCAGCTCGCGCAGCCCTTCGTACGTCGCGCGCGAATTCTCCATGCCGAAGACATTGTGCACTTCGCGATGGCTGGCGGTGCCTCCGGAGTCCACCCGATGGACGGCGTCGAGCGGCATCGTCTTGGACGGGGTCTTGAACACCGACGGCTCGTTCATGTCGTTCCAGAACCCCGCGATGCCGGCGTTCACGAAGTCCCGGTAGAGCGTCCCCCACCATGCTCGCGCCGGGGCCCACGTGAAATCCGGGAACACGCTGTCGCCCGGCCACACCGTGCCGACGAAGACCGACCCGTCCGCCTTGTGGACGAAGTAGTCGCCGGCGATGCCCTCGTCGTATGGCTTGTATCCGGCGCCCGAGGCCTTGGCGATGTGCAGATCGGTGATGGCGATGACCTTGAAGCCCTCCTTTCCGAGGTCGGCGACCATCTGCTCGAAATGGGGAAACCGGTCGCGGTCGACCGTGAATGGGCGATAGTTTTTCTGATAGTCAACGTCGACGTAGATGACGTCCGCAGGGATCTTCTTTTTGCGGAATGTCTGCGCCACATCGTAAACGCGCGCTTCCGGGTAATACGAATAGCGACATTGCTGGAAGCCGAGCGTCCAGAGGGGCGGGAGCGGCGTCTTTCCGGTCAGAGCCGCGTACCGCTCGATCACCGATTTCGGGTGTGGACCGGCGATGAAGTAATAGTCGAGCTGGCCGCCGTCCGAGCCGAAGGAGTACGAGTCGCGCGCGTCCGTCCCGAAGTCGAACCACGTCCGCCAGGTGTTGTCGAGGAAGACTCCGTACGCGCGCCCTTTGCGGAGCCCGATGAAGAACGGGATGCTCTTGTAGAGCGGGTCGGTCGACTCCTGCCAGCCGTACGCGTCGGTGTTCCAGTTCTGGAAGGAGCGATCGCGGCGATCCAGCGCGCCTGCCTTGTCGCCGAGGCCGTAGTAGTGCTCGTCCTCGGGCATCGCCTTGGCGACCCGAAACCCCTCGGCCCCGAGCGTCATCGGGTGGCGCGGATCGTCGGCCGAGATGATGCGATCGGACGTGTCGAGGAAGGCGACGCCGAGCGGGTCCTTGGTGATCCGCACATGCACTTGCGGCGTCACGGCCACGACCGCCGGACCTTCGTCACGCACGGTGAGCGCGCCGGTCGGAGCGTTCGCGCCGGACACCACAGCCCAGGAGAAGTCTTTCGCGAACGTTCCGTCGCGCGACGCGCGGACGCGAAAGACAACGTCGTTCACCGCCGTGACCGAGATCGTCCCTGCAGCCGTACGCAGCGTCACGGCGTGCGGCTCGACCGTGAGCCCGCCGTCCTGCGGAGGCGCAGTGGCTACAGGGACGGCCCTGCTGGGAACGGCCTGCGGCGCCCGCTCCGCGCAACCGACCGAAAGACAGAAAGCCCCGACGAGTCCGATCTGTCCGATGCGCACGAGTGGCTTATACACCCGGCCCCCCACGCATGCTACCCAACTTTGAGTGCGCGCGAAAAAGGCTCCCAAGTAAATTCTTTATATTTACTTAGGCTCCCACCTGGCCCGCTCGGCCTCGGGAGGCTCGTGGTACGCTGCGTCCGTGATCTTCGCGATCGCCTCCCGGCCGTCGCGGAAATAGGCGTTTCGAATGTCCTGATCGCTAATTGCCCCATTCCGTATCGAGCGGCGTTTACCGGATTGCCCTCTGCCCGTTTTCTCGGTTTCCAGGGAATCTTTTCAAACGAACGCGAACGGCTCGCGATCCTGCTGGCTTTGCACGACCTTCACCCCGGGCAGCCTCGCCGACAAGCTGCGCGCCAGAGCACCCAGCGCGATGCGCTCGCTCGTCGAGTGGCGCGCGCACGCCACCACCAGCCCGGCTTCGACCGCAAGGAGCGCGTCGTGATGCCGCAGCTCTCCGGTGAGGAAGAACCGCGCGCCCGCCGCGATGGCGTCGGGCACGAGGTCACCGCCGGAACCGGCGCAGACCGCCGCGCGCGAGACCTGCGCATCCAGATCGCCCGCGACGAGGACGTGGCTGACCCCCAGCTCACCTTTCACGCGCTCGACGAGCGCCCCGGCCGTCGACGGTCGCACCTCTCCGACGCGACCGATGCCTCCGGGGGGCGCGGCTGGGGCGAGGCGCACCAGGTCGAAGGCGGGCTCTTCGTAAGGATGCGCGCGGCGCAGCGCCGCAACGACGGCGGACGCGCGCGCGGCGGGCACGACCGTCTCGAGGCGGAGCTCGGGCACTTCCTCGAGCCGTCCCGCCTCACCGACCACCGGCTGCGCGCCCGCCTCGCCGAAGAAAGTCCCTGTTCCGGGGGTGCGAAAACTGCACGACGAGTACCCTCCGATGCGACCAGCGCCCTCCGCGAACATTGCGCGGCTCACCGCCTCCACGTGGTCCGCGGGCACGAATGTGACGAGTTTGTACTCGGCGTCGGGGTGCGAGACCGCGCGCAGGGGCGTGCGCCGTTCGATGCCGACGGAGTCCGCGAGGACGTCGTTGGTCCCGCCCTCGGCGACGTCGAGCGCCGTATGGGGGCTGAAGACGGAGAGACCCCCGCGCGCGGCTTCGAACGCGGGGGATCCCGCGACGAATCGCTTCTGGGGATCGAAGATGGGCGGATGGTAGGCGACGATGGCCTCGCAGCGCTCGCGGAGGGCCTCGTGCACCACGGCGCGCGTGCAATCGATCGCGAGCAGGACGGAGGAGACCACCGCCGACGGATCGCCCACGACGAGGCCGACGTTGTCCCACGCCGCGGCGAAACGCGTGGGCGCGATCGCTTCCATTGCCTGGATCAGGTGCGAGACCGCATGGGCCATGGTCCGGCGAACGGTAGCGCCGCACGCGCCGCGAGGGAAAGGTCGAGCCTAGGAGGCACGGCTCTGGCACCGGGGGTGGCCCATGCAGACACCCATGCAGTACGGGCTGAAGGATCGGGCGGGGTCCGGCGCCTCCGTTTCTGCTGCGGCAACGCCGCTGCCGCGCCTCAGCATCGCGCCGCGAACGCCCGAGCCGTTTTCGGCTCCCATCGAGCGCGGAACGGCAGCGTTCGCGCCCATTATGGCCGAGTGGCGAGCAGTTGCGGCCCAGGCGGAGCCGCTCTTCGCGCCGGAGGTCGCGCTCCTCGGCGGGCGCCTGAGCCACGAGAGGGACGCAATCCTCTTCGGGGCGCGGACGGGCTCCGCGCTCGTGGCCGCGCTCCCCTTGGCGCGGCGCGGCCGTAGGCTCGTCGCGCTGCGATCGGAGCACACGCCTCGGGTGGACTTCGTCGGAGACTCGGCCGTGTTACCGACCCTATGGGCGTCGGTGCGTGACGCGGGAGCGTGGGACGTGCTCGAACTCCGCGGAGTGCCGGGCGATTCTCCGCTCGTGACCGAACTGCCCCGCCTCGCGCAAGGCGACGGGTTCGCGGTGCGGGTGCGCGAGACCCACAGGTCCCCTTGGTTTTTGGTGGACGGGATCGAGCAGCGCATTCATCGCCGCTTCCGCGGCGACATGCGCCGGCTCGAGCGTCAGCTGGGCGGTGTAGAGCTCGAGCGCATCACGTCGTACGACCGTGAGGCATTATGGGACGTGCTACGCCTCGAGGCCGCAGCCTGGAAGGGCGCGGCGGGCACGGCCATCGCGAGCGACGAACGCGTCGCGCGGATGTACGCGGCGCTCGCGCGCATCTTCGCGCGCCGCCGTCAGCTCACGCTCGCGTTCCTGCGCGCTCAGGGGAAGCGCATCGCGGCGCAGTTTTGCGTCGAGGACGCGACGACGTTCTATCTGGTGAAGACCGGCTACGATCCGGAGTACGCGCACTTCGGCCCGGGGCAGCTGCTCGTTCGGGAGACGGCAATCGACGCAGGTAAGCGCGGGTTGCAGCGCTTCGACATGATGGGCCAAGCGACGCCCTGGAAGCTGAAGTGGACCGAGGAGTCGCGTCCCCACGTCGAGGTGACGCTCTACGCGCCTACCGCACGGGGGCGCGCGCACTGCTTCTTCACCGAGATCGCGCGGCCCGCCGCCGGACGGATCCTGCGTCGACTCCGTCCGTCCAGCAGCTAAATCAGCGAGCATGATTCTCGCTCGAGAATCATGCCGCTGATTTCTCGACGGCCGCTCTCACTCCGCGGGCTTCGGCTTGGCTTCGGCGCGAGGCGCCTCTGCCTTGCTGCGCGTGTCGATGCGCATCCCGTAGAAGCTGCGCCATACGAAGAAGACCGCAATCGCGAAGCAGACGGCGGCGATGACACCCGTCGTCTCGCGCGGGATCGGGTGCGCGTCGTCGTTCGCGAGCTCGACGGCGAGGAGGCCGAAGAGCGTCGTGAACTTGATGATGGGGTTCATCGCGACGCTGCTCGTGTCCTTGAATGGGTCGCCGACGGTGTCGCCGACGACGGTCGCCGCGTGCAGCTCGGAGCCTTTCTCCTTGAGCTCCACCTCGACGATCTTCTTCGCGTTGTCCCAGGCTCCGCCGGCGTTGGCCATGAACAGCGCCTGGAAGAGGCCGAAGAGCGCGATCGAGATGAGGTACCCGACGAAGAAGAACGGATCGAGGAAGGCGAACGCGAGCGTCCCGAAGAAGACGACGAGGAAGATGTTGAACATCCCCTTCTGCGCGTAGGTCGTGCAGATCTCGACGACCTTCTTGCTGTCGGTGATCGAGGCCTTCTCGACGCCCTCAAGCTTGATGTTCGCCTTGATGAACTCGACCGCGCGGTACGCACCTGTGGTGACGGCCTGCGTGCTCGCGCCGGTGAACCAGTAGATCACGCTGCCGCCGGCGATGAGGCCGAGCAAGAACGGCGGGTGGAGGAGCGAGAGCTTTTGGATCTTGTCGGGGTCGCGCAGGCCGTCGGTGAGGAGCACGATGATCGCGAAGATCATCGTCGTCGCACCGACGACCGCCGTTCCGATGAGCACCGGCTTCGCCGTGGCCTTGAACGTGTTGCCGGCGCCGTCGTTCTCCTCGAGCATGTGCTTCGCCTTCTCGAAGTCTACGTCGAAGCCGAACTCCTTCTTGATCTCGGCCTTGACGTTCGGGATGTTCTCGATGACCGAGAGCTCGTACACGCTCTGGGCGTTGTCGGTGACCGGGCCGTACGAGTCGACCGCGAGCGTCACCGGGCCCATGCCGAGGAAGCCGAACGCCACGAGGCCGAACGCGAACACGGGGGCCACGTCGTGACCGCCGATCGTCATCGTCGCCCCGAGGCCCATGCCGCTGACGAAGTAGGCGGCACCCATGAGCGCGAGCAGGACGATGCCCATCCAGAACGCACTGTAGTTTCCGGCGGTGAGACCCGAGAGGATGTTCAGCGAGGGCCCGCCCTCCTGCGAGGAGGTGACGACCTCGCGCACGTGGGCGCTCTCGGTCGACGTGAACACCTTGATGAGCTCGGGGATGACCGCGCCGGCCAGGGTGCCGCACGTGATGATCGTGGAGAGCTTCCACCACTGCGAATCGTCCCCGCCGAGGGTCGGGATGAGCAGGTACGACGCAGCGAAGGTGAAGACGATCGAGACGATCGACGTGATCCACACGAGCTGCGTGAGCGGCGCTTCGAAGTTGAGCTTGTCTGCGTTGGCGTAGCGGGCCTTCGTAACCGCCTCGTTGGCGAAGTAGCTGATCGCGCTCGAGATGATCATCAGGATGCGCATCACGAAAATCCACGTCAGCAGCTGGACCTGAACG
Source organism: uncultured Myxococcales bacterium (assembly GCA_937998045.1). Classification (GTDB taxonomy): domain Bacteria; phylum Myxococcota_A; class Polyangia; order Polyangiales; family Polyangiaceae; genus Palsa-1150. The sequence continues at coordinate 14,681 of CALKVG010000663.1, read as the reverse complement.
CGCGGGTCGGCGACCGCGAGCAGGATGAAGACGATGAGCGCGACGCCGGTGACGCCGTAGGTCTCGAAGCCGTCGGCGCTCGGGCCGACGGAGTCGCCCGCGTTGTCGCCCGTGCAGTCGGCGATGACGCCGGGGTTGCGCGCGTCGTCTTCCTTGATCTTGAAGACGATCTTCATCAAGTCGGAGCCGATGTCGGCGATCTTGGTGAAGATGCCGCCCGCCACGCGCAGCGCGGCCGCGCCGAGCGACTCGCCGATGGCGAAGCCGATGAAGCACTTGCCAGCGTACTCGTGCGGGACGAGCGTCAAGATCATCAGCATGAACGCGAGCTCGATGCTGATGAGCAACATTCCGATGCTCATGCCGGCCTTGAGCGGGATCGCGTAGACCGGGTACGGCTTGCCGCGGAGGCTGGCGAATGCCGTGCGCGAATTGGCGAATGTGTTCACGCGGATGCCGAAGAGCGCGACCGTGGCGCTGCCGGCGATTCCGATGATGCTGAAGACGAGGATGAGCGCGACGATGCCCATGGGCTCGCCCTTGAGCACGCCGTAGTAGATGACGATGACGGCCCCGATGAAAAGCCACAGCAGGCCGAGAAACTTCGCCTGGGTGAACAGGTACGTCTTGCACGTCTCGTAAATGAGCTCCGAAACTTCTCGCATCGACCTGTGGACCGGTGCGTTCTTCAGCTGGGCGTAGACGACGAGCCCGAAGGCGACCCCGAAGCCCGACACGATCAGGCCCAGCATCAGAAGCTGGCTCGCCGGTATGCCGAAGAACGGGAGAGTGTCGATCTGGCTGGGAATGACGAGCGAATCCTCGCCTCCGCCGTGATGCACCGGCATGGCCGTGGGTAGCTGCCCGTGCGCAAATGCGGCGAAGCAGAACAGCGACGCGACGAGGAGCGCTACCGTCGTGAGCAGCGCCTTGGTGAACTTCATGCGAACCTCTCGAGGCCCCCACCGCCAGCGGCGGCGAGAAGGGCGCGATGTGTGAACGCTGCGGTCACCCCGGTTGTGGTGGGGTCCCCGGCCCGCGGAGCGGGAACGGAGGAGACTGCAAACGCCCGCGATTCCGAGTGGTTGGCCGCCTGCGGACTCGCAGACGCTTCAGCACGCCTCGCCTCGCCCGTGGCCCGGCTGAGCGGGTGGAGCGAGTGGCGGTGCCTTAGCAGCCTTCCCGGTCCTTGTAAACGGTACCCGCTAACGAAGACCCCCGTGGCACGCGCTACCCGCGCGGGGTGTTTTGCAGCAGCGGCTTCCGCTCATCCGTGGCGAATCGTTGAAGAAATGGCCGTTTGGAAGCGTGCCGGGCGGCATCCTGGTTGCACCGGACCCATGCCTGGAGAGTGCACCATGAAGGATCATTTCGTTCCTCTTGCGGGCGCAGGTGCGGTCGGAGCGGTCGCAGCGGCGCTCACCTGGACGACGGCTTCGTTCGCGCAGCAGACCACGGTCGTCGCGCAGCCGCCGTCGGCAACGGTCACGGCGGCCCCCGCGCCCGAGACGACCGAGACGTATACGGGACCGAGCCGCTCCCTCATCGCCACCGGCCTCGTGACGTTCGGCCTCGCGTACATTCCGGCCGTGATCGTCGCCAGCGAGAGCAGCCAGAGCGCCGATCACCACATGTACGTGCCCGTCGTCGGACCCTGGCTCAACCTGGCCAACCGGCCTTCGTGCGGACCGGAGAGCATCGCGTGCGACACCGAGACGACCAACAAGGTCCTCATCGGCGTGGACGGCGTGTTCCAGGGGATCGGCGCGATCACGACGGTCGTGGGCTTCCTCACGCCGGAGCACGAGCGCGAAGTGGTGACGACGACGAGCAAGCCGTCGCTGCACTTCTCGCCGGCGAAGATGGGCGCGGGCGGCTACGGCGTCGCGGCGTTCGGCGACTTCTGATTCGCGCCGCGCCGCGCAATCCCGCGAGGCGGACCACCGGCGAAGGCGCGAGGGCGCTATCGTGTAAGCCGTGAGCCTGGACCGTCTCTACCTCGAGCACGTGCGCGAACTGGAGACGCGGGTCGCGCGCGTGCTGCAGGGCCAGGGGTTCGACGCCCTGGCTGTCCACTCGGGTTCGCTGGCGAAACGGAGCCGGTTCGACGACCAGTTCTGGCCGCTGCGCGTGTGTCCGCACTTTGCGCACTGGGCCCCGCTGGCCGAACCGGACGCGCTCCTCGTCGTGCGCGCGGGGGCGCGGGGACGGTTGCTCAGGCTGACGAGCGACAGCTTCTGGGAGAAGCCGGCGCCGCCGGAGAGCGACGCCTTCGAGGAGGCCTTCGACGTGGCCAGCGTCCACGATCCCGCCGAGGCGTCGAGTTATCTCGGCGCCGGGAGAGTCGCGTTCGTGGGAGAGGACGCGGCGCAGGCGAGCCGATGGGGGATCCGCGAGGCGGAGAACGCTTGCCCGCCGGGGTTGCTCGCCGCGCTGGACGCGCTCCGCACGACGAAGACGCCCTACGAGGTCGCGTGCATCGCGGAAGCAAACCGCCGCGCTCGCGCCGGGCACGATGCGCTGCGCGAGGCGTTCGCCGGTGGGGACGCGTCCGAGCTCGACCTGCACCTTCTCTTTCTGCGCGCCACCGCGCAAGACGACAGCGAGACCCCGTACAAGAACATCGTCGCGCTGGGCGAGAACGCCGCCACGCTGCATCACATCGCCTACGGGCGGCAAGCCCCGAAGCGCGCGGCGGAGTCGCTGCTCGTGGACGCGGGGGCGACGTGCCGGGGGTACGCGGCCGACGTGACGCGCACCTGGACGAAGGGGTCTGGGGCGGCAGCCAGCGCGTTCGCGCAGCTCGTCGCCGGCGTCGAGGCCATGCAGCGGCGACTGTGCGCGGCCATCCGGGTCGGCGTGCCGTACGAGCAGCTGCACGACGAGTCGCACCGCCAGCTGGCCGCGGTCCTGCGCGAAGTCGGCCTGGTTCGCGCCGGGGTGGAGGAGATCGCCGCCACGGGGATCACGCGCTCCTTCTATCCGCACGGCCTCGGGCACTCGCTCGGGTTGCAGACGCATGATGTCGGCTGCGGGCTGCGCGCCCCCCGCCCCGACAACCCGTTCTTGCGGAACACGAGCGACATCGCCGCGGGCCAGGTGTTCACGATCGAGCCCGGTGTGTACTTCATCGAGGCGCTCCTCGCCGAGCTTCGGGCGAAGCCGCAGGGGGCGCTCGTCGACTGGAGCGCCGTCGGAGCGCTCGCCCCGCTCGGGGGCGTGCGCATCGAGGACGACGTTCACGTGCTGTCCGCGGGAGCGCGCAACCTCACGCGCGAGCAGCTCCCCATCGGAGGGGGCGCCGTGGGGTGAGCAAGGCTCCACGGCTCGGGTCGTAACGGGTCTCGCGTCGCGTTCGAACGCCCAGTAGCCTTCTCCGTCATGGCAATCGGCAAGCGAGTGGCTGTGTTCTGGCCCGGGGATGCGCGTTCGAAGCCCAACGAGCTAGCTCTCCCGAACGTCGAGGAAGCCACCGAGCAGCTCGAGCGCGCGCTCAAGCACCTCGGCCGCACGCCCTATCGTGTGAAGGGGTTCCTGTCGAAGCCCCACGAGGCCATCGAGAAGCTAGGGCCAGTGGACGACCCGTTGGTGGGCGTCTGCGTGCACTGGTTTTACGGCCCGCATACGACCGACGGCGTGGTCGGCAAGGACAACCCGCTGCTCCTCGCGAGCAACTTCAGCGGTCGCTGGCCGGGGCTCGTGGGCCTGCTCAACACGGCCGCGTGCCTCGAGTCCGTGGGGCGCGCCCACGCGCGCGCCTGGACGGACGCGACGGATTGGACGCAGGACGCCGTGTTCATGGAGAGGCTCGCGGAGTGGTGCGACACCGGGCGGATCGCTTACGCGGAGGACGAGATCGCGTACTCGGCGCCGGTATCGGCGGCGGCTCAGCGGGTTGCCCGGGAGGTGCTGCGCGAGGTGCGAGCGCGTCGCGTGCTCGTCATGATGCTCGGCGACACCTCGATGGGGATGATCAACGGCTACTTCGGGCCGCGCCTTCTCAATCCTCACGGTTTCACCGAGCACAAGATCGACCAGGCGTGGATCATCGACCGCGGCCGTCGGGTCGAAGAACGGCGCATCGACGACGCGCTGCGCTTCGTCAAAGCGCGCGGCGTCACGTTCCACTGGGGGGAGCGCGCGCCCGGGGCGCCCCTCGGCGCCGAGGACTTCGACGAGCGGGCCACGCGCGAGCAGCTGCGCGACTACCTCGCGGTCCTCGATCTCGCCGCCGAGTACAAGGCCGATTGCATCGGATGGCAGTACCAGCTCGGGCTCATCCCGCTGCGGCCACCCAGCGACTTCGCCGAAGGGCTCTTGAACTCGACGTGCCGCCCGGAGAGCAACGGCGACACGATCGCGTGCGCGACGGAGGCCGACCAGGGCAACGTCGTCCCGATGGAGCTCCTCAAGCGATTGCTCAAGCGAAAGGGCCTGCACCCGGCGGTCATGTTCCACGACGTGCGCTGGGGGGCGCCGCACGAGGGACGCTTCGTATGGGTGCTGCTCAACAGCGGCTCTTGCGGCGCCTACGCGTTCAACCACGACCCGGACACGCTCCGGGGCGTGCACTCGTGGCGCCAGCCGGCCCTCTATTTCCCCACCCCGGGCGGAACCTTCGCCGGGGAGAGCCTTCCGGGGCGAATGACGTGGGCGCGCTGCTACATCAAGCAGGGTTCGCTCTGGATGGACGTCGGCCGTGGCCAGGTCGTCGCGCTCCCGCCCGCGGTCCGCGACGCGTGGTGGGAGGGGACGACGCGCGAATGGCCCCTGATGGCGGCGGACATGGGTGTCTCGCGGGACGCGCTCATGGCCCACTACTTGTCGAACCACGCGGCGGTCGCGTACGGCGACGTCTTCGAGGAGATGGTCGCGCTCAGCCAGGAGCTCCGTTTCCGCGTCCGGATTCTCGGCAGCGCGGCGTGACCGCGGCTCACTCCTCTCCGATCGGCCGGCGTGCGTGTAGCACGCCGGCACTCTCTCCCTGCGAGTCGATCGCGCGCAGGATCTCGGCGACGGCTTCGTAGAGCGCCTCGGGAATCGCGTCTCCCACGCGAAGCTCGAGGAGGGCGCGGGCAAGGGGCACGTCGCGAACGACGGGCACGGCATGGTCGCGGGCAGCACGGATGATGCGCGCGGCCAGATCGCCCTCCCCGCTCGCGACGACGGTCGGCGCCGCGTCCCCTTCGCCCTCGTCGTAGCGGAGGGCACACGCGACGTGGGTCGGGTTGACGACGACGACGCTCGCCGTGCGCACGTTCGCGATGGCCGCCTGCGCGAACAGCTGCTGGTGCGCGCGCTCCCGCGCCGTCTTGAGCTGCGGATCCCCCTCCGAATCCTTGTGCTCCCGACGGACCTCGTCCTTGCTCATCCGCAGGCGACGCAGCCAGGCACGACGGGTGACGAGGACGTCGATCACGCCGAGCGCGAGCCCGACGAGACCGGCTCGCCACACGAGCGAGCCCGCCGTCTCGGCCACGACGGCGCCGGCCCAAGCGAGGCGACCGTTGGCGAGGGCGGCGATGTCGACGACGTGTTCACGGAGGGCGCTCGCCGCGAGCCAGCAGACGATCGCTGCCGCGGCCAGCGATCTCACGACGGCGAACGCTCGCGTCCCGGAAAACAGGCCCTTGATACCTTGCGCCGGGTTCAGCCGCTCGAGCTTGAGCGCCACGCGCCTGGTCGCGACGGCGCCTCCGGTCTGGACGACGTGGACCACGGCTCCTGCGATGCCTGCGGCCAGGAGCACCGGCACCGAAAGGGCGACGAACGCGGTCGCGAGCTCGATCGCGTCGACGCGCGTGCTGACCTCCGCGGCCGGCGCCCGCAACCCGGCGAACGCGAGAGCCTCGCGCAGGTGCTTCGCGGCGTGCGACGCCAGCGCGCGGACTGCGGCGGGCGCGAGCGCGACGGCGACGACGAACGCGACCGACTGCGCCGCGTAGGCGCTGGCGCCGCTGTCCCCCTCTTCGCGCGCTTTGCGCAGCCGCTTTGGGGTGGGGTCTTCGGTCTTGTCGCTCACCGGTCACCGCGCGCTGACGAGAGCGTACAGCGCGTGGAGGAGATCGGGCACTCCCTCACCGGTCGCCGCGGAGACGAGCTTCACGTCGACGCCACGGCGGCCGAGTGCCGCGCGGACCTCGGGCCAGGCGTCGCGAACCTCGGGGAGGTCCGCCTTGCTCATCGCGACGATCTGGGGCCGCTTGGCCAGCTCGGGATCGAACTTCGCGAGCTCCGCGTTGATCGCGTCGAAGTCGCTCACCGGATCTCGACCCGGCGAGGGATCGACCGTCAGGAGGTGCAGAAGGCCGCGGGTGCGCTCGACGTGCTTGAGGAAGCGCAAGCCGAGCCCCGCTCCCTCGGCCGCGCCGGGGATCAATCCGGGGATGTCGGCGATGACGAAGCTCACGTCGTCCCAAGGCGACACGACGCCAAGGTGAGGTATGAGCGTCGTGAACGGGTATTCCGCGACCTTGGGCCGCGCCCGCGACACCGCCCGGATGAACGTGCTCTTGCCGACGTTCGGAAACCCGAGGAGCCCGACGTCCGCCATCACCTTGAGCTCGAGGCGGAGCGTTCGCTCCTCGCCCGGCTCCCCCGGCTCCGCGCGCCGCGGCGCGCGATCGTAGGGCGTCGCGAAATGGATGTTGCCCCGGCCGCCGCGCCCGCCGCGCGCGATGACGACGCGCTTGGCGCCCGCGTCCACGTCGAAGAGGAGCGCGTTCGACTCCACGTCGAAGCCCTGCGTGCCTACCGGGACGTGGATCACGAGGTCCGCCCCGGCCCTTCCGTACTGGTCCTTGCCTCGACCGTGTTCGCCCCTCTCTGCGGCGAGCACGCGCGTCAACGCGACGTCGAGCAGCGTCGTCTTTCCCTCGTCGCCCACGAAGACAACATCGCCACCTTTTCCTCCGTCGCCGCCGGACGGACCGCCGTGGGGGACGTACTTCTCGCGACGGAAGGCGACGCAGCCGTTACCTCCGGCGCCGGCCGCGACGCGAATCTCGCACGAATCGACGAACTTCATTCCGCAAAGGGCCCCTGCACGGTCACTCGATGCAGTCGTTCCACGCTTGGGACGTCCGCGCAGCGATGGCGCACCGGTACTCGGCTTCGGTCACTTCGGTCTGGCATTGGTCCTTCACTTGTTGGACGTCGCTATCGGCCTGCACCTGCGCCGCGATCTGTCCTCGCAGACGGGCTCGGTCCTCGCTCGACATCGCGGCGGCGTGCGGATCCTCCGAGAGGCGGAGGTCGATGAAGCGATCGATGAGCTTCTCGCATTGCGCCGGCGATGCCATCGGCGTGCGCTTGCACGAGCACGAGAGCGCGAGGGGCGCGAGCAGGGCCAAGCGGAGACCGAGCCGGGCTTTGCGAAACACGACGGGAGGGATACCACGTCGCGGTCGCGTGAGTCGCCCGAGGAGGCGAGCGCGGGGCTCGCCTCCTCCAGCGGAACCCGACGTCAGACGCTGAGCGCGCCGGTCCGGAGCAGGTAGGCCAGCTTGGCCCTCTGCTCGCCCTGCAGCAGCGCGTGGATGCGCCCGAGCGCCACCGCCACCGCGTCCTGAACACGCTGCGTGCTCTTCACGCGCTCGTCGGTTGCGCCCTTCGCCTTGTCCGCGTCGAACGAGTCCGCCGCGACGACGTCCGCCAGAACGGCCGTCGACCGCCGGTGGTCCACCGCGGCCTGCGCGCGCTCGGTCTTGAGGTCGTCGAGAATGGTCGCGAGCTCGGTCACCTGGCGCTCATCGAGGTCGAGCTTGTAAGCGAGGAACCGCAAGGGACGGCGAACCCCGAAGTTGCCGCCTCCGAAGTCGTCGCCTCCGCCGCCGTGGGGCCTTCCGCCGAAGGGCGGCCAGGCGCCTCCGGGATGGTGTGGCGCGCAACCCAAACCTTCACCGCACGCCGCGCGACCGCGCGCGTGCCACCAACCAAACGGATGCATTGTCGTACCTTTCTGCCGAGGCTGATCGCTCCCGGCGGGCTTCCGAGCGGGCCGAGGGCCACGCTCGCACGGCAAGCTGGCAACGCCTCGGCCGGCTGTCAATGCGCCGCATGGCGATTCGCCGCGTCTACGCCGGCGGCCGCCTCACGCGCCCGCGCCGACCCGCGCTCGCCGGCCTCGAGAAAGAGCGTGACGGCGCGCCTTACCGGGAGGGTGACCGCCGCGCTCGCACTGGCGAGCAAGATCGACCGGGCAAGCTCGCCGAAGAACGACCGGCGCTCGCTGCGGAGTGTTCGCTCGGGGTAGCGCCACACGCGCTTGGCGAGGCGCCACCGGTTGCGGCGGCGCCGCTGCGCCGCGGTCGAGATGCGGTGCACGACCGCGGCGACGGCGCCAGCGGTGGCGACGAGCAGCAGTCCTCCGAAGAGCGCCAGTTGGCGTACGTGCGCTTGCAGCTGAGCGCGGACGTCGAGCACTTCGTGGCGACGGCGGTCGAGCTCCTCGACGGTACGCAGCAGCTTCGAACGCACCTGGTTCGCCTCCCGCGCCAGCTCGTCGCGCGACTTTCCGTTGTGGTTCATGCGATCCGCTCCTTGAGCTGCTTCAGATCGGATTGCAGGCGTTCCTTGGTCACGTTGAGCGGCTTGCGCGGGAGCGCTTTCAAGCCCCCCAGCCAGGCGGCGCCTGCCAGCAGCGTCAAGATCCCGCCGATGATGAGCGCCGCCAGCCAACCGATGGAGAAGGCGAGCGCGATGGCGACCATGAACATCGCGAAGCCAGCGATCGAGAGCGCAGCCGCCGCCCCGAGCGCCACCCCAGCAGCCTTTGCCCTGGTCAGCTCGCCCTTCAGCTCTTCGCGCGCGAGCGCCACCTCGAGGCGCACGAGGTCACGAGTCTCGTCGAGCGCTTCGCGCACGAGCTCGGCGGTGGGCTCGGCCACGTCTCGGCGAGCCTCGGCCCTCTCAGTCATCTCATCGGTCATGGCGCCCTCTTGTCGATACTCGCCGTCCTCGACGCTTCGAGAACGGCCAAGTCGTCATGAAAGAACTCACCACCCCGGGCGAGCGCGCTCCAAGCGATGCAAGCTCCGATCGAGAACCACGCACCGCTGCAGTTCCTCGTGGCCGCGCTTATGCGGCGGGTTCCGAGGCGAGGAACGCGCGCGCTCGAGCCAGGCCCGCGTCATCGTGGCACGCAGGCGCGCGCCGTTGCGGAGATCCGCCACGGCGGCCTACGGACTGCACGCGACCCGCTGCATCCAGAGCGCGGCCGTGCCAGTTCGATCGTCCACGTAGATCACGCCGAACTCCTTGCCGGTCCAGGCCACGTCGGGGTACCTCGACGAGCCGGCCGCGCCGTTCGAAACCTGAAGGTCGGGTTTCCCTCCGACGCGGGCACCCGTCGCGTCGAGGAACGTCATGAAGATCTGCGGACGGCTGTCGCGCCACTGGTAGTAGACGATTCCGGCCTCTCGGCCCGTCCAGGCGATGTTCGGCCAGTTCGCGTCTCCGGTTCCGGGCTCCTCGACGAGGCCACCGCCGCGCCGAGCGCCCGTCTCGTCGACCAGGGCCATGTAGATCTGGTTGTTGCTGGCATCGCGCATGTCCTCCCAGGCCGCGAGGAACCCGAAGGTCGTCTTCGTCATGCGCGGAAGGAGCGCGTTCCCCGTCGACTTGCCGCGCAGCGATACCCCGGTCGATGTCGCGAGGCTGCTGGGGTCGAGCGGCGAGAAGTGGACGTCGTAGCTCCCGGTCGCGTCATCGCTCCACACGAGACCGAGCGTCTTGTCGTCGCCGGCCACCCATGGCCAGCCGTCCATGTCGCTGGGCGAGATGCGCTGGGGGCCGACCATCTTGCCTGAGGGGTCGAGCATCGCCACCTGAACGCCGCCCTTACCCTGAAACGAGTCCATCCACGTGACGGCGATCCCGCCGCCCGGCGCGTGCGAGAGAACGGGGCGCGACTGGGACGACTGCGTCGACGCGACGGCGATGCTTGCGCCGACCGGCGTTGCGTCGGGACCGAGCGCGTGCGCGACGACCGCCAGGCCGGCGGTGCCTTCCTGCCACACGACGAGGTAGCCCGTGCTCGTCTTCACGAGGCTCGGGAGATCGCTCTTCGCCGGGGTCGCTTCCACCACGACGGGCGACCCGATAGGGGACCCATCCGCGCCGAGCTTTGCGACGTAGATGTCGCCGTTGCCCGTGTGCGGGTCCGTGTACGCGATGACGTAGTGGTCGGCGTCCCAGAGGAAGGAGAAGGCTTCGCTACCCGCTCCGAGTGGCAACTGCAGCTCGCTGGCGAGGCGCGTGCACGCCGGAGGGGGCTCCTCTGTGGCGGTAGTCGACCCGACGCGAACCGCGCAAGACGCGGTCGTTCCCAAGAGCAGCGGGCCCACGAGCCCGCCGCAGGCTTTGCGTAGGTGCATGGTATGCCCGGCGGGATCGCAAGGACCGCGCCGCGACCGTTTCGCAGCTGGAGCGTAAGGGGCCGAGCGCTCGGTCAGTCCCCGAAGAGCGTGTGGGCGTCTTCGGCGATATCGTCGTCGCACACGAGATCGACGCCCTGGCGCGCGAAGCGACGCGCCGCGGCGGCAGGGCGCGCGTCTCCGTGCGCCGAGGCCCAGGCCGCGTGCTCCACGAGGAGCGCGAGCTCGAGCGATCGTCCCAGCGTCATGGCGAACCTTCTGGCGCCGGCCTCCAGCGAAGGGGGGCCGCTCGCGCGGGCCCGCCGCAACCAGGCGTCGGCGTGCTCGACGGCCCGAGACGCGACCTCGCCGGCGCCCGAGCAGCCGGCGTCTTCCGCGCGGACCGCGCAGCGCTGCACCTCACCGAGCAGCGGTGCGAGGGTCGCGCCGCGCGAGAGCACGCGCATGACATCCAGCGACAGGACGTTGGTGGTCCCCTCCCAGATGGGCAACACCTGCGCGTCGCGCAGCAGCCGTGGCAGGCCGGTGTCCTCGACGTAGCCCGCCCCGCCGAACGCCTCGAGGACCTCGCTGGCGATCGCCACGGCCTGCTTTCCCGTGGTCAGCTTCGCGATGGGCGTGAGCAACCGCGCGAGCGCCCGGTCCTCGTCGGTCGCAGCCCCCGCTTCCTCGCGACCGAGCAGCTCGACGACGCGGAACGCGAGGAGCAGCGCGCCGTGGTGTTCGGCCTCGAGGGCGGCGAGGGTGTCCACGTGCAGCGGCTTCTGCGCGAGCGGCGCCCCGAAGGCGACCCGCTTCTTCGCGTACGCGAGCGCCAGATCCAGCGCCCTGCGCATGTGGCTACAGGCGAGGACCGCGTTCCATGTGCGGGTCACGTTGAGCATCGGCGCGATGTGCTTGACCCCTCCCGAGAGCCCGACGACGGGGACCGCCTCGGCCCCTTCGAGCGTGAGCTCCGCGGTCGGAACCATCCTGGTGCCGAGCTTCTCCTTCAGTCGGTTCACGGTGATGTTGCGCAGCCGCCCGCCCTCGTCGCGGCACTCGACGTAAAACAGCGCGAGGCCGTCACCTCCCGGAGGATTTCCCTCGGGGCGCGCGAGCGTCAGCGCCATCGGCGACGTCGTCGCGCTCGTGAACCACTTCGTCCCGTAGAGGCGCCACTTCCCGGCGTCTTGCCGCGCGACGGTCTCGGTCGTGGCGACGTCGGAGCCCCCGGTACGCTCGGTCATCCACTGACCGCTCGTCCATGCGCGCAGCGGGTCACGACTGGTGAGTCGAGGCACAGCGCGATCGATCAGGTCCCGACTGCCGTGGACGAGGAGCGTCTTGGCGGCTCCGTCGGTCATCGCCAGCGGACAGCCGTACATCTCCGTCGACGGATCGAACAGGTACGCGAGCGCGAACTGATGGATGCGCGAGTGGGCGCCGTACCGGCGCTCGTAGGCCGTCGCAACGACCCCGCGCTCGGCCGCGATCCGCGCGGCCTCTTCCCACAGGCGCGTGAGCTCGATGGCGTCGACGCGCCGCCCCCAGGGATCCCACGACGTAAGCCGCGGTTCGTCCCCGCGACAGCGCTGCTGCAGCGACAGCAGCCGCCCGGTCGAAAGCTCGCCCATCGCCGCGAGCTCCGGCTCTATGGCGGCCTGCACGTCCCCGGGCAGCACGCGCCGCAGGTACGAGCGAAGCGCACGATCGCTCCCGTAGGAATTCTCGAGCGCCGGCGGCTCCTGAAAGAACGGCATACCCCAGGATAGCCCCGCCGACGGGCGCTCGAAGGGACGGTCAGAGCGTCGTCGGGTTGAACGCGCCGCCCTTGCCGGAGGGCTTCGCGGCGCCTGACGAACGCGCCCCGTTGCCGCTCGCACGGGTCCGTTCGCCTGCGCCTACGGCCGCCGCGCCCGCGCGGACACCGCCGGACGGCGCGCCGGCGCCGGCGTCCGATCGCGGGCCGGACTCGGGGCTCTGCGCGGAGGTCACCGTGGGGATCGCGGGTTCGCTCGTAGGCGTGAGCGCCACATTCGGGGCGGTCACGGCCGCCGTCGGCGCGACCAAACCGCGGGCACGCTCCGCGGTCGGCTTGGATTTCATCCACGTCGCCAGACCGATGGCGAGGCAGATCCCGAGCGGCAGGCCGATGGCCACCGCCAGCCACGCGCCCATGTGCCGTCGCCGCGGGAGGACCGCCATCGGCGACAGCTCGTCGGACAGCGTCGTGGCCTCGCGCTGCTTTCGCTCGCGTTCGATCGGCTCTGGCGTAGGCGGCGCCACGACGATGCCCTGCTGCTTCGCGAGCGCCGTGAGCAGATCCGCCTGCGCGACGAAGCCCATGTCGAGGAGCACCTGCCCGAGCATCTTCCCGCTGCTGCGCTGCTCGGCGAGCGCCCGCTCGAGGTTTGCCTGCGTGAGGAGCCCGTCCTTGACGAGGATCTCGCCCAGTCGACCGCGCCCTCGCTGGACGTCCGCGACGGCTGCCGCGGCCGTTTGCACGGGACCGAACGGCGCGAGCGCGCCGCCGAGCTCGCGCATCGTCTGGAACCGCTGGGCCGGGTCGCGATGGAGCGCCCGCATGACGACCCGCGCGAGCTCGCGCGGCATGTCGGGGCGAGCGTCGAGCGGCCACGGGATCGGATCGGCGAGTACTTTGGCGACGACCTCCATCGGTCCGCCGTCGAACGGCGTGCGGCCGGTGAACAGCTCGAAGAGAACCACTCCGAGCGACCAGATGTCGCTGCGCGCGTCGGCGTTCACAGCGCCGCGAAGCTGCTCGGGGGCCGCGTAGTGAGGCGTTCCGATGTACGCGTTGACGGCCGTCAAGCGGGCGTTGCTCTCGCGGTGATCGTCCTGCGTCCGCGAGATTCCGAAATCGAGGATCTTGATGACGCGCCGACCGTTGACTCGACAGACGAAGAGGTTGGACGGTTTGAGATCGCGGTGGACGATGCCCAGGGCGTGCGCCTCCGCCATCGCCTCGACCACCTGGAGCGCCATGTCGACGGCGTCCGCCAGCGGCATCGCGCCCGTCTCGGCGAGCTCGAGCTCGAGATCCCTGCCCTCGAGGAACTCGAGGACAATGTATGGAAGACCGCCCGGCAGTGTGTCCACGTCGATGACACGCGCTGCGTGGATCGACCGCAGCTGAGCCGTGACCTGCGCTTCCCGCTCGAAGCGCGCGAGCACCTCGTTGAAGTCGTGGACGTCGGGCCGCAGCACCTTGATGGCCAGGCGTTGCCGCAACCGAAGGTGGACGGCCTCGTAGACGACGCCCATGCCACCCTCGCCTATCTTCCGAACGAGAGTGTACTTGCCGGCGATTGTCTCGCCGGGTTCCGGCAGCTTCGGAGCCCCCTCGAGGGAAGGGAGTCTTCGCGTACCGGACGCCGCCGCCGCGCCGACGGGCCGTGCAGGAGCGCTCGACATGCCACCGGGGGTACGGTCGGCGAAAGCACACGATTAAGTGAGGGCTACGCGCCCCTGTTCCGGTGCGACTGGCGCAGGCGGTCGATCGCGACCGCCACGACGATGATGGCACCCGTGGCGATCTCCTGTACCCAGTTGTGCAGCCCGACGAACGTGCAGCCGGTCCGGATGACCGTCATCAGCATCGCCCCGATGAGCGATCCGAGGACCGAGCCCTCGCCGCCCGACAGCGACGCGCCCCCCACGACCACCGCCGCGATGACCTCGAGCTCGAGGCCGACCGAGTCGGTCGGGTCGCCGACGGTCAGCGTCGAGAACTCGAGGAGCCCGGCGAGGCCCGAGAGCAGGCCCGCCAGGGCGAAGACGGCAATCTTCACACGGGCGACGTCGATGCCGCAGACCAGCGCCGTCGCTTCGTTGCTCCCTACTGCGTACACGTGACGACCGAAGCGGGTGTAGGTAAGGACGCCCGCCCCGAGCAGACCGACCGCCGCCGCGATCCACAGCCCCGGCGGGACGATCGGCCAGCCGCTCGCGGGCGACAGCAGCGCATCCAGACCGCGCGGGTCGCAATCGATCTTCTGTTCGGACGCGAGGCCCTTGGCCGCGCCCCGAAGGACACTCATCGCCCCGAGCGTCACGATGAAGGACGCCATGCGCGCGCTCCCCACCAGCACCCCGCACACGAAGCCGCCGGCGGTCGCCGCCGCCAGCCCCGCCAGGACGGCGACACCGGACCCGAACCCGGCCTTGAGCGTGGCCGCGATGACTACCGTCGTGAACGCCACGACGGATGCGACGGACAGGTCGATTCCACCGCTGACGATGACGAGGGTCATCCCCACGGAGGCGATCGCGACTACGGTCGTCTGCCGCGCCATCGTGATC
>CALKVG010000662.1 GCA_937998045.1 uncultured Myxococcales bacterium | reverse complement strand
GTCGTTGACGGCGACGAGGTCGCAGGGCGGGCGCCCGACGGTCGTTCCGCCCAGGCGATCGCGGTCGACCAGGTAAACGACTCCTTGCTTGCCGCCGAACGACGCCAGATGCGGCGTCGACGTACGCGACGGGTCGACGTCGAACACGACCGCGGCGCTCCCACCCAGGTCGGTGTCCCCGGAGTCCATGAGGCAGTAGTTGAACGGAGAGTACGTCGCGTCGAGCGTGAGGTCGCTCTTCCACGCGAGAAACGAGTTCCCCCACACGCCGGGCGCGGTGACGGAGGTCGGCGGGCTGTTCCCCGTGGTCATGAAGATACGCCCGTCGCTGGCCAGCGCGGGACCGCTCGCCGCCCACATGCCGCCGCTGGCCCGGTTGGTCACCGGTGCGACGGGCGCGGTGGGCGATCCCGAGAACGAGGCGGTCACGCGTCGCGAGGGGACGTCGACCGCGACCATCCAGCCGATCCCGCCGTCGTAGTACGACGCGAACGACAAGTAGAGCGTGCTCCGATCGGAAGACAGCAGCACGCTCGCTCGCTGGGACGACGTGATCGGCGGCTCCAGCGCCGGCGCGGTGCCGCCGGGTGGGACGTTGCGGTCGAGCGCGGCGACGCGAGCGGGATCGATCGCGAGCGGCCAGCCGGGGAGGACTGCGCCGCTCGCGACGTCGATCGCGAAGACCTGCCAGCCGGCGCTCGCGTCCGCAGCCGTCAGGTAGGCCGTCGGAGGCGAGGTCGCGACGTCGACGAAGGGGGTGCTGAGGACGCCGAGCGGCATCCCGCTGTCGAGCATCGGGATGTAGACCGGCGTGCCGACCTGCGTTCGCCAGAGGACCGTTCCGGCGGCGATGACCGGCGCGCCGCCGTCGGCCGCGGGCGCGTCGGCCGCCGCGACGCCGTAGACCCAGTCGTTGGACGTACCGACGAGCACGACGCTCTCGCGGGCGCCGGCGTACGGGGCCGTCGCGAGGGTCACGTCGTCGAGGTATAGGGGCGCGGCGAAGACGCGCGGGGGGAACGTCTCGACGTGCATGCCGCTCGAATCCGAATAGGCGACCGCCGCGTCGTCCAGCGGGGTGGAGACCCATGCACGCCCGAGTCCGCGCGCGATGGCCGAAGGGACGAGGGCGCTCTCCCCATCGCTCCACCCGGTCCGTGCCCGGTCGAAGTGGTAGGTGACGAACGACAACCCCGACGGAGGCGGCGCGACGGCATCCGGCGCGGGGAGCTCGGGCTCGACGACGTCGACCACGCCGCCGTCGCGCAGCGGCGTGCCGTCGCGCGCCCCGGAAAACGCTCGCGAGCAATCGAGAGACGAGGCCAGCAGCGTTCCGCAGAGTGGAACCGCCGCCCAAGCAAAGCGAGGCATTCTCTCCATGGGATAGCACCGGGCGGGCTCCCGGCCCGTTGCCGCGAACCTCACCCAAAAAGGCGAGAACTCGATGGTGACGCGCCCGAGCTCGCGCGCCTCGACGAAATCGGCGCCGCGCGCAAGCCCGTCACGGTGCATCTGTCCACGGGCGACGCGCTCAGCGGGGAGGTCGTCTACGTGATGCCGGCGGGGCGACCGCGCGTTTCCGACGTGCTCAACGCTCCCGACCAGCAGTTCCTTTTGCTGGTCGAGCCGGGCCGCTGCCACTACGTCAATCGCAAAGCCGTCGTCCGCGTCGAAGCGTGAGGGGCCGCTACTTCCAGACGAGCGTCTCGAGCGACTGCGACGGGATCATACCCGACACCGAGCCGGTGCCGAGGGTCACGGCGTAGTTGATCGCCATGTTGGTCTCGTTGAAGAGCACGATGCTGACGCTGTTGTCCGTATTCTTCGCCGCGGTCGCCATGAGCGCGTTGCCGTCCTGCGTCGGCATCCCGTCGTAGTCGGTCGGCGTGACGCCCGGACCCAGCGTGACGGTCGTCGTCAGGACCTGCGCGTTCGGGCGGATGTACTTGCTGAAGTGCGCGAGCGCGTAATAGGTCGGCGAGTAGTACACCGTGTTGGCGGCCTGATCGACCATGACGGGCGCCGCCACGGCGTTAACGATGTGACCCGGCCCGCCGTCCTTGTTCAGCACGGCGTTCCAGTCGATGAAGCCCACGTGCCAGTGATTGAGCCCGGCGATGAGCTGGCGCGTGTAGCGATAGAACGGTTCGTACTTCGGGTGGTCGGCCTTGGTGGGATCCGAGCTCGCGATGAACCAGAAGCCCCAGTCGCCCTCGTCCTTCGTCCAGTAGAACTCGTCGCTCATCCACGAGTACTTGAAGCTCGCGCTCGACTGTCCGTAGCCGGTGTCGCCGAGGGCGTCGTCGCAGCCCTCGGTGAAGATGATCTGTTTGGACTGATCCACGTTCTGGATCGCGTCCATCGAGTCGTCGAACGTCTCGTACGTCGTCCCGTACCAGTGCACCGCCGTGCCCGCGATGAAGGGGCTCGTCGCCGTGTCTTTCTCCATCATCGTGGGCCAATTGACGACGTCGGAACCCGGCGGGCCTGCGTTGTGGTCGTAGATGAACACCTTGGTGTCGCCGACGCCGTCCGTCATCAGCTGCGGACCGAGGTTCTGCTTGATGAACGTGTTCATCTGGTCCGGCGTCCACTGCATCCCTTCGCGTGACCCGCCGACGCCCAGGGCCTCGTTCTGCGGGGTGATCGCCCAGATGGGTACGCCCGCGGCCTTGTAGGCCTGGATGTACTTCGACAGGTAGCTCGCGTATGCCCCGTAGTACTGCGGAAGGAGGGAGCCGTCGGACCCGTTCCCCTGCATCACGCCGTTGTCCTTCATCCAGCCCGGCGCCGACCACGGGCTCGAGAGGACCCGCAGCGCGCCGTTCGAAGCCGCGATGGCTCTCTTCAGGAACGGGAGGAGGAGCTGGTTGTCGTGGGCGATCGAGAAGTTCGCGAGCGTCGGGTCCGGCTGGCCGTTGTTGTCGTCGTAGGAGTACTGCGAGAGCGCGAAGTCGCAGCTGCCGATATGTGTGCGCGTCAGCGTGTAGCCCGATCCGTCCGTCCCGTAATACGCGTTCAGAATCTCCGTCTGCTTGTCCGCCGGCAGCGCGTTGACGACGCTTGCGACGGCCTCGGTGATGGCGGCGCCGAAACCGACCACCGTCTGCCGGGGCTTGGTCAGATCGACCGCGACGGTCGTCACGCCGGTGGGCGGCGCGCCGTTCGAGATCATGAGCGTGCCCTGGTCGGCGAGGTGCTCCGGCATGCCGTTTTTGCCCGCGTTCCGGGACGTCCGGAACACCTGGACGCTCATCGACGTGGGCATGCCGCCGTCCGACGCGTCGGGGAGGCCGCCGTCGCCGCCAATGACCCCGCTGCTCGTCGCACCGCCGGAGCTGCCCGAGCTCGATCCGCCGCTCGTCGATCCGCCGCTCGTCGACCCGCCGCTCGATCCACCGCTCGACGACGTTCCGGACCCACCTCCGGAGGAAGACCCAGCTCCGGAGGAAGAGGAGCTGTTCGACGGGTTCGATCCCGTCGAGGAACAGGCAGCGGTCCACCCGGCAACGACCAACGAACAGGAAAGAGCGACACCAACGGGAGAAGCAATTTTCGGCATGGGCTTGCGCCTTCGCAAAGCATCCGTCGTGCCGCGGATGCGCTGGGTTTTTCAGTGCGGTGAAATCACTCGGTTAACCCTGGTTTACGACGGGACGGCGCTCGTGCGCACAGAAAATCGCCGCGGTTCGATCGACCGCAGTGCGGCTCCAGGGGACGCAGCTCCCGAAGGAGCGGGTGATCGGACGACCGCCGTCGGCCCACGAGCTAGTCACGAGGGCGCCGGCCACCGAAGACGAAGGCACCCAGCCCGTCGCCGGCTTTCCGAATGTTTTCGCCGTCCACTATCCTCCGGCGCGGCATGGCTCGCGCCGGAATCGAAGGCCGTTCTCTGCGGCGATGGCTGCGCGCCAACCGCACGTTCGTCCTTTTTCTCTATGGAGCCGCCCTCGCGACGTGCGCGTATTGCGTGGCCCGTCCGGTCCTGCTCGTCAACGACGGCCACATCTATATGGAGATGGCGCGCAGCCTGCGCGCGGGGACCCTCGAGATCGACAACGGGCTGAATATCATCGACTCGCCCGAGCTCTCGCTCCTACACACGGTCAAGCGGGGCGTCCACCTCTACGGCAAGTATCCACCCTTCTACGCGGTGCTCGCGGCTCTGCCCTACGGATGGTTCGGCATCCGGGGGATGTACCTCCTCAACGCCGTCAGCCTGGCGTTCCTGGTGCCCGGGGTCGACGTTCTGGCGCGACGCATCCTCCGGCCCACGCGAGCCCTGGCGGCCTCGCTCCTCTTTCCGCTGGTCGTCCCGGTGCTGTCTTACGCTCTCATCGAGCTGCCGCACCTGGAGAGCGCAGCCCTCGGCGTCTGGGCGATCGTCTTCTGGGAGGACTGCCTCCGCTCGACCCCAGGCGCGCGAGCCAACGGACTCGGCGCCGCCGCGGGGTTCCTGGCTGGAGCCGCCGTCGGCGTGCGCCTCCAGACCATCGTCCTCGTCGCTCCCCTCCTGGCCGTCGGTTTTTCGGGCGCCCTTGCGGGCTTGCGGCAGAGGCGGCCGAACCGGCTGCCGCCGATGATGTCCTTCGCGCTGGCCTTCGGCGCGTGTCTCCTCGCCATCGCCGCGTTCAACGTCGCCCGATTCGGCAGCCCCAACCCGCTGAGCTACGGCGTGTCGGACATTGCGGCCGGCCAGCCGATCGACGAGGAGACCGCCGGCTACTTCCTCCGTCCGGCCGTCTTCGTCACGACAGCGGTCCTGCTCGGAGTGCTGGCGATCGCTCCTCGCGTTCGTCGTGCGTCGTCGCTCGCCCTCCTCGTGGGCGCCGGCGCCGTGGTCCTGCTCGTTTCTCCGCCGCTCCACGCCGAGGCGCGGCGCATCGGGGAATCGGCCGCGAGCCTGCTCGTCAACGCGAACGTCGCCGGAGCCGGCTGGTCGACCCCCTACCTGACCTTCGACTGGATGAACAAGGCGCTGCTCGCGTCCACCCCTTTTCTCGTCCTCGGCCTCGCGGACGCGGTCGTCGCGTGCGCAAGGCCGACGAGGAGGCTCCCGAGGGTCCTCGGGTGGATGGCCATCGCCACCATCGTGTTCCTGTCGATGCGCGACCCCGATCCGCGCACCGGACTAGGCCCGCTCACCTGTTTCTCGCTCAGTCCTCGGTATCTCGTGGACGTGATGCCGATCCTTTACGTCCTGGCCTATAGGAGGGTACGCGACGTCGCCTTTCACCGCGCGCACTGGGCCATCGGCCTCGGCACCGCGGGGGTCCTTTCGTGGTTCATGTGGGTGACCGGGCCCGACGCGACGGCGCCGCTCAAGCAGCTCCTCATCGCGACCGGTTCGATCGGCGTGGCCGCGCTGCTCCTCGCCTCGCGGTTCTCGGTTCGGCCGCGGCAGGCGATCGGAGGCGCTCTGGTCGCGACCCTCGTCGCGATCGCCAACGGGTACTCGACGGCGTGCGTCTTCACCGAAGATTCCCGCTGCATGCTCCGATGCGCGCGCATGTACGAGCGCTGGGGCAAGCGGCTGCTCGCAGCGACGCCCGAGCGCGCGGCGATCGTCGCTTGGCGCTTCGGGAAGGACGGGATCCTGCACGTGCGCTCGCAGAGGCCCTTCGTCATCGTGGAGCCCTGGATCGACGCCGGCGCAACCCTGGCCGACACGCTGGACGCGCTCTCGGCGAACGGACTCGCGCTCTACTACTTCGGCTCCGAGCTCCAGTACGTCCCGCGACTCGACGGGCGCTATACCTTCGTACCGCTGCTGGACGACCCCATCCTCTTGCGGATCGACCGGGTAGCCCCCCCCGCCACCGCTCACGGCATGTAGCCGGCGTCTCCGGGGTCGACCGCCCTCTCGAACGTTCGCCGAACGACGTCGCGCGCGATGCTCTCCGTCTGCTCCGGCGACTGCGGGAACTTCGTCCCTCGGTCCTCCGCGTGAGCGCGCATCGCCGCGAGCCCGAGCTCCGCGACGACGCTCCGGCCGACGAGCATCCGATCGCGCTCGTCGAGCGGCGCAGCGCGTGGGAGGAGGACCCAGGTCGGTCGCGCCGGCCAGCCGATGATCGGCGGCGCAAGCTCCTCGTCGAGGGCCTCGGCGACGTAATAGTTCGCCGCCACCGACCAGAAGAGCTTCCCGTCGATCTCCGAGTGCAGAGGTATGCGGAGGTCGTCCAGGCTGTCGATGACGATCGCCGCGAACCCGCGATCGTCGATCTTGCGGAGCAGCTCGGCCGGTATCTCGCGCTCGACGGTCACGACGTCGATGAGCGCCGAGATGTGAAAGTGTCGCCGCGTCGTCAGGTGGCCGCGCCCGAGCGCGATGACGTCGCCGGCGACCTCGAGCCTTCGCACCTCGTCGACGACCGAGCGATAGTGGCGGACGCTCGCCCGCTTGGGAATGCGATCGGCCGGCAAATACGCGTAAGTCGTCATCTGCCACACCGCGACGAGCGGCAACGCGAGCATCAGAGTCTGCGAGGAGGCGCGGTTTTGCACCAGTTGCGCCACGAGATCCTCCAGGCGCGAGCCCAGGATCCCGACCGCGACCACGGCGAAGGACGTCCAGAACATGAGGACGTTGGACCAGCCGCCGACGTGAAGTCGGCTGGACATCGACGCCAGGAATCCGGCCGCGAGGAATCCCGTGAACTCCGCGTCCTCGCGCGGCCGCCGCCAGGCAAAAGGGCCCACCATCCCCAGCGTCGCCGCGAGCAGCAGCAGCGAGTGCGGCAGATCCGCCTGGAGGAGCAGCGGCAACGGCGACCACGACATGCCGTGCGCCACCGGCATACGGAGCACGTAATAAGAGAACCATCCGCCGCTATCGCGATCGAGACGCCACACCATCGGCACGATGCACGCCAGGCAGACGCCGGCGAACACCGCGAGCCGCGACCAGTCCCGCCGCACCGCGAGCGCCGTCGCGGCGCCGACGACGAACACCGCCGCAGGCTGCTTGGCGAAGAACGCCGCCCCCAGCGTCGCCCCCGCCACCGCCGCGCCAGCCAGCCCCTTGTACTCGTCGAGGATCACCGCCGCGACGAGGACCATCGCGACGAAGAGCGAGTCGGGGCGCTCGATGTCGTACCAGTAGTCCGTCTGCTGGTAGCAGGCGAAGAAGAGGCCCACCGCGACCAAGCGCCAGAAGGGCGCCGCACCGCGGCTGCGCGCGAGCCGCCAGACGCAGGCCGCTTGCACGAACGTCGCGACGATCGAGAGGGTGCGGCACGCAAAGACCAGCGGGATGATCTTAGCCAGGCCGGCGGACAGCCAGTAGTAGAGCGGCGGGTAGAGGAACGGGATCCAGCTCGATGTCGGCGGAACGTAGAGCGGCAGTCCGGCCTGCACTCTCTCGACGTGATCCAGGATGGAACCGCTCATCCACTCGAGGTCGTACGGATAGGCGATGCGCCCGAACATCACGTAGAGACACGCGAAGACGGACCAACCGGCCATCGCGAGGGTGCCGGCTCGCACGAACCGAGCACTCTTCAGCCAGAAGTCATCGCGATTGCGAAACATCTCGGGCGGCAAGCTCTTCGATCTCCGCGGTGTTGTAGGGGGCCGTCCGGCCGCTGCGCAACGTCGAACTCCGGCGTTCGGCCAGCACCTGCTCGCCGAAGTGCCGGCGATCGGCGTCCTGGCTTCCCTCGACGAGGGGTTCGCGACGGGGGAGATAGACCCAGCGCGGCAAGGCCGGAGCGGGCATTGCGACGGCTCCCGCGTCGTCGTCGATGCGCTCGGCGACGAAGTAGTTGGCGAAGAGCGCCGCGCGGAGGGCCGGCACGTCCTCCAGCATCACCGCGGGCCAGAGGGCGGGCGGCGCGCCGCCCGGGCCGCGCCCGTCGTCGACGATCGCCGCGAGCCGTCGCGCGCGAACGGCCTCCAGCAGGTCGCGGGGTGGCCCCGAGAAGCGCACGACGTCGGCGAGGGCGGACATCTGGAAGTGCCTGGGCTCGGTCACGTGTCCCCGGCCGACGACGAGCACCTCGCCGTCCTGACGAAGGCGGTCGATCTCGGCGAGAAAGCGCGCGGTGTTCGCTCGAAGAGCGTCGTTCGGCACGCGCTCGGCCGGGGAGTGCACCCAGAGCGCCAGCTGAACGACGGCCGCGCAGCCGACGACCGCGC
>CALKVG010000661.1 GCA_937998045.1 uncultured Myxococcales bacterium | reverse complement strand
GGAACCGACGGCGCGGCCCCCGGCACGGATGGGTCGGACGACGGCGGCGGCAGTCCCACCATCCCGGCGGTGAAGCTCGTCGTGTATCTCGACGACTGGAACGGCGGCTACGGGAATTGGGCGAGCAAGATCGACTTCACCAAGATGACGCACCTCAACCTGGCGTTCGTCGACGCGACGACCGACAACAACTGGCAGTTCGCCGACGGACAGTCGGATTCCGACGTGCAAGCGCTGGTCGCCAAAGCGCATGCGGCGGGAGTCAAAGTGCTGGCGTCTTTGGGTGGCGGCGGCGGGGATACGACCGTCGTCAATCAATACACCAATCCGAGCAACGACGACGCGCTGGTCAGCAACGTGGACGCTTTCCTCAAGCGCCTGAGCCTGGACGGCGTCGACATGGACATCGAAAAAGAGTCGAACAACGAAGTCGGCGACAACTACGGGACTTTGGTGAGCAAGCTGATCGCGACGCTCCACCCCGAAGGCAAGCTCGTGACGGCGGCGGTCGCTCAATACCTGCAGCAGTACATGAACGACGACACGCTGCACTCCTTCGACTTTGTGAACATCATGACGTACTCGGGGAACGTCAGCGACTACATGAGCGACGTCGGCTTCTACACGGGGACGAAGGGCATGGCCAAGACGCAGATCACCTGCGGCATCATTTCGGGCACGAGCGTCCAGACGACGCAGTCCATCGTCCAGTTGGCCAAAGGCTACGGCGGCGTCATGCTCTGGGACCTCGGCACGGATAACCAGACCACCGTGTACCAGGCGATCCAAGGCAGCCTGTAGCGCTCTCTTTGGCCGCGATGGGCGACACGGTCGTGGGCCATGGCGAGGTGGCGTTCGCGGCATCCAGGGCTTCAACCCCGGTGCGCGAAGACCGTCCAAGCTCGCGCATCCACGAAGACGTAGGCTCCCAGAGCGATGAAGATCCACGGCGACAGCCGGTGCCCCCATCGATTCAGGGCCCGTGCGACCAGCGGGAGCCGCGCCACCCGCGAGGCGGACAAGCACCAGACGATCACGAGCACGCCGAAGACCGCGAGGATGGTGACCAACTCGATCGGCGTGCGACGCGCGAGCAGAGGCGCGTACAGCCCGATGTTGTCGCCGCCGTTCGCGACCGTGATCGACGCGATGACGGTATAGCTCACACGCGCCGGCGGAGCCGCGGTCGCAGCCGCCGCTCGCGCGCCCCGAGCCAGGTCGCGGAGGCCGAGCGCCACGGGGACCAGACCGAAGAAGCCGACCCATGCGGCCGGGACGACCAGGGCCCCCAGCGACGCGACGAAGCTCGCGAGCACGATCGCACCGAAGCCCAGGAACTGCCCGACGATGACTGTTCGGTCGCGACCACCAGCCGCATAGATGAGCAACAGGGCAACGAAGTCGTCCACGTTCGTTGCCGCAAACGCCAGGACGCTGGCAACGGCCACTCCGACCATCCTGCTCCTCGTAAAGACCGTGCACGGAGCGCGCGCAAGGACCGCGACCGGTGCCTCGTTCTACATCCGTGACCTGGGCCGGACGCCACCTGATCCGCGGAGAGATCCGCGTACCCGATGCGGCTCGCAGAGGCGTTTCAGGGGCGTCCTCGGCAGCGCTGGGGCGCCGCTCACGACGCGGCGTGGAGGGTCCCCGGAGTGGTGGTGCCGGAGACCTTGGGCGCGGTGCGCGGGCGCAGCATCGAAGCGTACGCGTCGCGATACGACCATGCGGTGAAGACCTCCAGGCCGAGCACGATGATGGCCATGGGCAGACCGCCAGGCGCCAGGACCGCGTGGAACAGTACGATGTTCACGACGTTCGGCGCGATGACCGCCAGAGCCAGCGGCACGAAGCGATTCGAGAGCAGGAGCGCGCCGGCGATCACTTCGACGCCCTTGATCAGGGGGAACATGTACCCCGTCGCGGCGAGCGCGCCCAGGAACGCCCCTGCCCTGTCCGGCAACGGCGGCTGCGGGATGAACTGCAAAAAGCCGTTCAGTCCGAATACGAAGAAGATCAGCCCAAGGAGGATCCTGGCCGCGGCGGGAGCAAAACGAGAGATCGGGTTCATGGTCGGCTTCCTTTCCGTTTTCAGAGTTTTCGGGTGGTGGCGACGACGGGCGGTGTTTGCGTCGCCCACCTCGACTTATGGCACTCGCAAAGCCGAGCGATTAGACGGCCGTTTTCGGACACGGCGTTCTACCCGCGGAACAATCGGCCGCGCTCGGGACGTGACCGTGCGTGCCCTGGTCGCAGCCGATGGGAAGACTGGCTGCGCTTTCCCGATTGCAACGCCGGCCCGCCACAGTCTGCCCTGATCGGCGGTCGCCGGGGCGGATGGGGCTGACGCGAAGATGAGGAGGTTCGGCCGCCGAAAAACTTCGGCGGCCGACCTCATGCTGCTCAGCGGCACGAAGGGGGCTGCGCGCCGCGACTGCCTGCGATTACGGCCTAGCTCACGCGGCAAAAGCCCGCGGAATGCTGCTTTATCTGCGGCAGCGGACCCCAGCCGTCAAGGAAGCGTCATCTTTACACGGCCGAGAGCGGCCACGGCCGAGAGCGGCGGGCTCGGCCGCTCGTGAGCCAGTCCTGCGCTTCGCTGATATCGACACCGGCGCGCGCAAAGCCAGGCAGGACGAGATCGCGAATGGAGGACAGCGATGCGCGCTCGATGGCGACGGGCGAGGGGCATCCATGGGCGGGGAGCTCGAAGTCGGGGAGCGTCGCAATCTGCGCGCGCCAGCGGGTCCACTGCGCGCGCAAGAGAGGGAGGAGCCATGCCGAAACGAGGCGCCGCTCCTCGCTGGTCGTGTCCCGTGACCCGAGGTACGCCCAGCCGATGCGGGCGTGGCGGATCTCGTCCTCGAGGACCTCGCGGACGGCAGCGCGCACGGGCGGGGCGATCGCGCCGCATACGCCCGAACCTGCGGCCAGGAAGGGTAGTCCCATCCAGGACTCGACCCCCCGCGTCGGATCGCCGCCGGACGCGCCGGTTCGCCTTGACCGGAGGCCTACGGGAGGACTTTGCCGTCGTCGAAGTAGAAGTTGAACGCGGTCTTGCCCTGGAGAGCGGCCTGCTCGTAATTGATGACCCAGTAGAAGCCGCGCGCGACCGGGAGCTGCACCCAACCGGAGAAGGTCATCGTGACCTGCTTCCAGACGTGGGCGGTGAGGGTGACGGGGCCTGAGGTGGCCTGGTACGCCGGGTCGCCCGCGGCGAACGAGATCACGAGCCCATCCGTGTCGGACATCACCTGGAACGAGACGGTCTTTGCGCTGCAGATGCTGAGCAAGTCGGGATTCTGGATGCGCTGACCTTGGTCGGGGTACCCCTCGTCGCCAGGGTTCCAGTGATACCAGGCGACCGCGCCCCAGCCGTTGGTCTGCGTTTGCAGATCGATGTGCTGGACGAGGCATTTGCCTACCGCGCCGGCCGGCGGCGTCACGGTCTCCCACGGTCTCAGCGGGTCGCCGAGGTTGCAGGTGTCGGGGGTGAGGCCGATCATGGCGTTCGGCTCCCACCCGGACCACACCCACTGATCGAACAGGAGCACCTGCGTGAAGGGCCCCCAGCCGCTGCAGCCGGGGAACGGGCCCGCATCGGAGGTGCCACCCGTGCCCGTGTCGGGGAACCCGATACCCACGTCCGCGACGCCGGTGTCGGTCAGGCTCCCCGGACCGGTATCGGATACGTATCCGGTGTCTGCGGCCGCTGCGGAGTCGGTGGCCGCGCCCCCACCGGAGTCGGTCGCAGCCGAGTCGGCCGTCATCCCCGTGCCCGAGTCGGTCGTCCCGCCCGAGGACGAGGAACCCGAGGACGAGGACGAGGAAGCGGACTCACCATCGCCGCCGCCCCCGTCGGACGTACCGCCGGTGGATCCGCCGGGTGACCCGCCATTGCTCGAGCTGCATGCAGGAGCGGCGCAAACGGCAGCGAGGAGAACACCTACGCCGAACAGCGAACCGCGATTGAAGAACATCGTCCCTCCAGCCAGCGCAAGGCCCCGCTACTACACCGGCGAATGTCGTACCGGCAAGAGGACATTTTTTCAGGTGCACTGCGCCCTCACCCCAACCTTTCGAGCACCGCCACGACGTGCGCCGGGCTCCGCAAGCACAGCGCCCGCAGTCGCTCGGCGTCGAAGAACGCTACGGTCGATCCGGGCGACGCGACCGCCTCGACGCCGCTCGCGATCTCGTGGATCGCGTCGCGCACGCCGTAGAAGCAGTCGGCGCCGACGGTGCCCACCGGGGCGGGCTTGCCGGGCTCGAAGAGCTGCACTTCGCCGCGCGCGACCAGGCAGGCGACGCGCGGCGGCTCGTTGGCGGGGAGGAGCATCGTCTCCTTCTCGAACGTCTCGAGGCGCTGGAGGCACGAGAGCATCTCGTCTCTTACCTGCACGTCGAGCTGGCCCATCGTCTCGTGCATCGAGAAAAACGAGTCGATGCGGTGGATCTGCTTGGTGGCCGCGATGCGGTCGGCGAGATCGGGGAACCGGGCCATCGCCGCGCGCATCGCGTCCGCCGGGAGGGTCCACACCTCCGAGACGCGCTCGGCGCGCAACGTGGCCGTGCACCGGGCGTTCTCCTGCAAGACGCTCGACTCGCCGACGAGCCAGCCGGGGAAGCAGCAGCGAACGAGCCACTGGCCGCCGCTCGGCTTCTCGAGCCACACGCCGAGAAGGCCGCTGCGGACGACGAAGACGTTTCGCGAGGGCTCTCCTTCCCGGACCAGATCCTCGCCGGCGGCGAGCGTCCTCACGACGACGTGCGGCTCGATCGCCGCCCGCAGCGCGTCGGAAAGCCCGGCGAAGCTGCGGCTCTCCAGGATGCCGGCGATGGGTTTCAAGCGCGCGCGGCTCTGCTCGAGGACGGCGTGAATCGCCGACGTCGCGAACGCCTCTTTCCCGAGGAGCTCGAGCGCCACCGACGCGCATCGCTCGAGCGCTGGCATGTCGAAGCGATCGCTGAGCTCGCGCGAGGCCGCGTCGAGATAGCCCCTGGCGAGGCCGGACTCGCCGAGCTTCATCTCGACTTCGGCCATGGTGAGGAGCGTCGCGCCGCGCTTCTGGTGGTCGGCGAGCAGGCGCGGGAGGAGGTCGCGCGCCTCGCGGAGCGACGCGGGATCGCCCCTGGTGATCGCTCGCGCGGCGCGGACGTCGGCGGGGTCCTCGTTCATCTCGAGCGCATCGAGCGCGTCGCCTTCGTCGTCGGCCGCGCCGAAGCCGTCGATGTCGCCCATCTGCTCGGAGGGCGCCGAGGGTTGCGTCGTTCGGGCGCGCCGGACGGCGGCGACGATCGCGTTGGCGTCGATGACCGGCGACATCCCCCCGCTCTCGTCTACGAGGACGTCGGCGATGTGCAGGTCGCCGGAGCTCGCGTTGAGCACGACGGTGACGGTCCAGCCTTCGCCGACGACGTGTCGTATGCGCCGGACGTCGCGCACCTCGAGGAGGCGCCCGAACTCGCGGGCGAGGAAGGCGGACAGGGTCTCCCAGGCTTGCTCGCGCGTCACGACGATGAGAATACGATCGACGGGGGCTTCACCGGCGCGGCGGTCCGGCAACCCGGACGCGTTCGGGACCCGCAACGGCCCAGCGTGAAGCGCTCTTGCAAGCCAGCGTTCTCACGAGACCTACGAGCTCCTCGGATGGGAATGGCTTGAGAAGCACGTGCATGTCGCGAACCGCGTCCCCGTGCGTCAGGGCCGAATGCCCGCTCATGAGGACGATGGGAATCTGGCAAAATGTGTCGTCTCGCTCGAGCCGCTCGACGAGCTGGAGCCCGCTCATTCGAGGCATCATGAGATCGATCAAAATCACCGACGGCGAGGTCTCCGCGCGTTGGAGGAGCTCGAAAGCCGCTCTGCCGTCGTCGGCCGTGGCGGTTGCGTAGCCGGCCCGGCGGAGCGTTCGGTCGAGCGACCGACAGACCGCCGCATCGTCGTCGACGATTAGGACGTAGTCGGCGTCGGGCGGGACGGGTTGGGAGGACTGAGTCATTGGTTGGCCCGGACAAGCATGATCGGCACGCCGGGGGAGTCGGCGCGCCCTCGAATGGCGCGCAATCACCCGATCGTGCCTCCATGACAATAGCACCTGGACGCAAGGCGGCACTCATCCCCCGTGAGGAAATTTGCTCGCTTGTTTCGATTGTTCGCTCGTAACGACGACCGACCGCAGACGGCTTCCGAAAGAGGCTTCCGGAAGAAGCAATGCCCGAACTCGCGGCGACCCCCACCGTACAGTGCACGGCGGACAGCGACACGGACCTACTCGACGGCGCTCGGCTCGCGGCCAGGACGCGCGTGCGCGTCCTTCGCCGGCTCGTGGGGAAGGTGAGCCGTCGCAGGGAGCCGGGCAGAACGACGTCGGCCCCGGTCCGGCCCGGGGACCCTCCGATGTCCACCGGCGATCGGAAGCGCGGGTCCAGTGGGTCGAGGTCGAGCTCGCGGCAGGAGCGTCCCTGCACGGCGATCCGCCGACCTCGCCCCCACGTGTGCTACTGAAGAGCCGCCGTGGATCTGCTGTACTTCGTGCTGCTCGTCAGCTCGCTGATCTTCATCCACGAGTCCGGGCACTTCGCGTTCGCGAAGATCTTCGGCGTGAAGGTGCTCACCTTCTCCATCGGGTTCGGCCCGCGCATCGTGCGCATCCGGGGGAAGGAGACCGAGTACTGCATCGGCCTCCTCCCGTTCGGCGGTTTCGTGAAGATGCTCGAGGAGAGCAAGCGGAGCGAGCCCATATTGCCCGAGGAGCGCGGTCGAACCTTCGAGGCGCAATCGCTCTGGAAGCGTGTGGTCATCGTCCTCGCCGGCCCGGCGATGAACGTCCTCTTCCCGATCGCCCTCTACACGTCCGTCTTCCTCGAGGACGCGCAGTTCCTGCCGCCCACCGTCGGCGGCATCGAGCCCGGCAAGCCGGCGGACGGCAAACTCCAGCCGGGCGACCGCATCGCGAGCATCGACGGCGAGCCCGTGTCGAGCTTCCCCGAGGTGCAGCGCATCATCGCCGGTCGCGCGGGTACGCCAGTGAAGCTGGGCATCGAGCGCGACGGCAAGTCGCTCGACGTCTCGGTCCCGGTCGCCGACGAGGCCACGGTGCGCGATCTCGACATCGTCGAGCACACCGGCCGAATCGGCATCGATCCGCACTTCCCGGCCGCCGTCATCGGCATCGCGCGCCACGACGCGCCCGCTGCCGCCGGGCTTCGCACGTTCGACCTGGTCACGGCGGTCAATGGAAAGCGCATCGAGCGCTTCGTCGATCTCGTCGACGCACTCGCCAGCAACCGCGGCGACCAGGTCGTCATCAGCTACCGGCGCCCCGTCGACGTCCCGCGCGCCCTCGGGGGCCTCTGCGAGCTCGCGGTGCTCGAGCCGGGCGCGGCCACCGTCACCCCGCTCCCGCGCGCGCCCGGAGCCGCGCCGCCGCCGGACGAGAACGCGCGCGCGGGCGACGTCCTCGAGCGCACCGGAATCGAGAGCGCGGACATGTACGTCGCGTTCGTGCCGGAGGCCTCCAGCGAATGGCGCGCCGGCTTGCGCCCGGGCGACCGCATCACGGTGCTCGACGGCGCGCCGCAGCGGCTCTGGCGCACGATGGAGAACGAGCTCATCGCCGGAGCCGACAAGATGCACGACCTGCAGTGGACGCGCGACGGCGCGCCGATGCGGGGGCTTTTCCAGGTGCGCACCGAGGAATGGGACGACGAGTTCGACCAGCACCACAAGCGCTACGTCTTCCGCACCGACCACTGGCTGCCGCCCGCGCCCGATC
>CALKVG010000660.1 GCA_937998045.1 uncultured Myxococcales bacterium | reverse complement strand
AGAGACAGCCCCAGAACTGCTGCTCGAGCCGCCATCCCCCGAGCTCGAGTTCGTGCCGCTGCTCCCGGAGCTACCGCCCGAGCTGCCGCTCCCCGAGCTCGAACCCGAGCTGCTGCTCCCGGAGGTACCGCCCGAGCTGCCGCTCCCCGAGCCGCCGCTCGAACTGCTCGAAGGACCGCCGCTCGACGACTGGTCTCCTCCGACGGTGGAACCCGTCCCCTGGCTGCAACCCGACGCGAACGCCGCGGCCAGTACCAAAGGTGACGCGAATCGATAGGTAGAAATCATGTTGACGTCCTTCCCGCGGAATGACTCTAGAGATATGCCCACTGCCGATAAAGTGATCTCGGTGCGGTTGGAGGTTATCGAGACGCTGGTCGCGTGCACCGGACGCGGGTCGGTTCACCCAACCGATCTTGGTCGCGATTCCGACGAGGGCGGAACGTGGGCCAAACGGAGCCGCTGCTTAGCACACTTCGGCCGTGGCAGGGGGCGCGTGGTGCGCTCAGGCGGGCCGTTTCGAAATTGCGGTGCCTGCCGCTCGCCTTCTCCGCTCCAAAGTATGCAAATCTCGACAGTTGCCTGCATGCGACATGCGATTCCATCTGCCCCGTCTCCATGCGTTTGGGACCTTCGTCGTTCCCCGCATGGGAATCATGCGCTGCCATGGCCCAAGGACGTTTTGGAGGCTGCCTCGTACGGCCTGGCGCATCGGCGCGCAGCTTGCGCTCCGCCGCATCGACGACCTTGCGTACCACCCGGCCGTATCCCTGGTCTTCGCCGGAATGACGCGACCTCAGCGAGACGAGCGCCGCCACGAGGTGCACGTCGGCGTTGACGGGCGTGTAGGAAGCGCCAGCCCTGCGCTAGCCCTCCTCGCGGGTCAAGCGGTACCGCCAGGGCCTTCGGCTGTCACGAGCCTCTCGGCGTGTGACAAGCCGGCCTACCTGATTTGCCACCCCAGCGATCAGCCGTCGGCCCTTACGACGATTTACTCGCCCGGCAGCTCACGGCGGCGTCGGGACCGAACCGACTCGACTCCTCGAGTCGCTCCGA
Source organism: uncultured Myxococcales bacterium (assembly GCA_937998045.1). Taxonomy (GTDB): domain Bacteria; phylum Myxococcota_A; class Polyangia; order Polyangiales; family Polyangiaceae; genus Palsa-1150. The sequence continues at coordinate 6,722 of CALKVG010000660.1, read as the reverse complement.
GCGCGCACGCCATTTCTCCTCGCACCCTGCTCGAGATGGTGAACGCTGGCGAAAAACTCTTCCGACTGAATCAGCAGAACGCGCGCGGCAATCAGAGCGATCGCCCGATCGGTGGCATGCGGACCGACCGCGCCGGCGACTGCCACGCCGAGTGCTATGGCCGAGCGCCGCGCGAAGGTCCTGGCCTGTATACGCGCAGCCTTCTTCGCGCGTCGCGGAGTCTTCTTGGTGAGCGTGCAGCAGCGATCGAGCGCCTCGAAACAGAGTTGGGGAGGGCGGGCAAACGCGTCGCCTTGCGAAGAAGGGGTAGCCCGCGCGTCGCTGCTCTCCAGATCCCGTGCGAGTCGCACGAACTCGTCGAGGTCCCGCCGTCGCGCGTTCGGCAGCCAAAGGCGAATGGCTCTCGTGAGCTCTCGCGCGAAGGTCTCTTTGTCACCGACTACCCTTCTACGAATCCTGCTGGTTTCACTCCTGGGAAAGCCTTCGCCTTTCCCCGCGGACGCCAGGCTGCCAGCGATGCTCTGCATGGGGACGCGCAGCGAGACGACTGCGCTCCACTTTGGTCCCCCTCCGGTTTTCGCGTAGCGACCGAACGAACTGCAGCGCTATCGCAGCAGTGAGCAGTCGTCAGTACGCATTGATTGAGGGGCACGGCGACCACGGAAAGCACCCTCGAGCGGGCACGTCATGTTCGCCCTTGCGCGTGACTGTTGGATGAGACTGAGCATTCTGCGACATCGCCACCTCAATGAAGGCGGCATTCGACAGCAGTTACGAACCCTTGGGTCGCTGCTGGACCAGGTTCAGGCACCGCCGAAGGTGGACGCATCTCGTCGGGGCAAGTGGTCACGCTCCGAACAGCACCGGCGAGGCCTTACGGAGGCTCCGGTAGCCCCGCTGGAAGCGCGGGCCAAACTGGCTCGGGAAACGGGTCAACCCGCCTTTTTGGCGTGCACGCTCAGATGGATGAGGACCTGGTCCTTGATGAGGTCATCGGGCTTCCCCGGGTAGACGATCCCGAAGTCCTTTCGATCGATCGCGAACTCGGCGTCGGCGTCGACTTCGCCGGGGGACACGCGGATCGTCGCGGGGAAGGTGATGGCCTTCGTCACGCCATGGAGCTCGAGGTTCCCCGTCACGGTGTGCGTCGCGCCGTTCTCGCCGTCGGGCCGGATGGTGGTCGACGTGAAGTGCGCCCTGGGGAACTTCTCGACGTCGAAGAAGTCGGGGGTCTTCAGGTGGGCCGTCAACTTGGGCTGGTCCACCGAGACGGTCGACATGTCGATGTCGACCCTGACGACGCTCTTCGTCGGATCGCCGTCGCGCACCTGCACGTCGCCGGTGAAGCCGCCGAACGCCCCGTCGTGTTTGCCGGTGATCTTCGCGCCGACGAACGACAGCTTCGAGTCGGCTTGGGAAAAGCGGTAAACGATCGCGCCGGCCAGCGGTGCGGACGCGACCGCCGCCGCAGGTTCGCTCACCTGCGCCTTGGCCTTGTCCTTCGCAGGGTCGTTGTTGCAAGCGCAGACGAGCCCGCCCAGTGCCACGGCGCCGAACCATCGGTTAAACATGGGCGCATCCTGCCGCGCCGGCCCCGGTTCCTCAAGCGCCGTGAGAGACTTTGCGTGAGCGGGCTCTCTGGCTTCTCACACGCCCGCGCCGGCGAAGCCGTGGTCCGGAATCTCGAGCGGCGACTTGTCTTCGTCGCCCATCAGCTTGCCTTTGAACTCGACGCCGGGCAGGACGTTGCGCGCGTAGTAGAGAGCCGCGGCGACCTTGCCGTCGTAGAACGCCGCGTCGGCATGGTCGGGGGCGAGCGACTTCTTCTTCTCGAGCGCGATGGCCGCTCCCTCGAGGAGCATCCACGCGACGGTGGTCTCGGCCATCATCTCCAGATACCGGTTCGCCTGCAGCGGTACGAGCCCGATGTTGCCCGTCTGGAACCACATGAGGAGGCGCATGGCGTTGCCGCCGAGCGCCTCCTGGGCCAAAGCCAGCGTCTTCGTCGCCGGGCCGAGGATCGGGTCGGCGTTGTGCTTCTGGACGAACTGGGCGACGTCCGCGAGGAACGCCTGCAGGTTCGCGCCGCCGTTCTGTCCGAGCTTGCGGCCGACCAGGTCCATCGCCTGGATGTGATTGGTACCCTCGTAGATGCTGAAGATCTTCGCGTCGCGGCAGTACTGCTCGACGGGGAAGTCCTTCGTGTAGCCGACGCCGCCGTAGGTCTGGATCGCGGTCTCGCACACGCGGAAGCCCTGATCGCTCCCGTACGCCTTGACCAGGGGGACGAGCAGGTCGACCTGGCCCTGGTGGTAGGCGACCGTCGCTTCGTCCTTTCCGTGTAGCGCGCGCACGTGGTCCTGGTGGTTGGCGAGCTTCACGGCGAGGGCGCGGATGCCCTCGACTCGCGCCTTCATGTCGAGGAGCATGCGCCGCACGTCCGCGTGCTCGAGGATGGGCACGCGCGGGGCCGTGGGGTCCTTCCAGTGCGTGATGCTGGCGCCTTGTTTGCGGTCGCGCGCGTACTCGAGCGCGTTCAAGAAAGCGCTCGACGCCACGCTGATGCCCTGCACGCCCACCGCGATGCGCGCGCTGTTCATCAGCTTGAACATCTGCGGCATGCCCTGGTTCAGTTTGCTCTCGCCGCCGACCGGCCAGCCGATGCACTTGCCGGCGTCACCGAAATTCAGGAGGCACGTCGCCGACCCATTGATGCCCATCTTGTGCTCGATGTTGGCGACGCTCACGTCGTTCGCATCGCCGAGCGTTCCGTCCTCGCGCGGGCGGAACTTCGGCACGATGAACAGCGTGAGGCCCTTCGTGCCGGGCGGCGCGCCGTCCACGCGCGCCAGCACGAGGTGCACGACGTTCTCGGCGAGGTCGTGGTCGCCGCCGGAGATGAAGATCTTCGTCCCGCGGATCGAGTAGCTCCCGTCCGCGTTGCGCGACGCCATGGTCTTCGCGCTGCCGACGTCGCTGCCGGCCTGCGGCTCGGTCAGGCACATCGTGCCGCCCCAGGCGCCGCCGAACATGCGAGGGCAATACAGCTTGCGCTGCTCGGCGGTGCCGAAGGACTCGATGACCTCGGCGGCGCCGAACGCGAGCCCGGCGTACATCGCGAACGCCGTGTTCGCCCCGCAGATCATCTCCTCGATGATCACCTGGAGGGTGTGCGGCGCGCCGGCGCCACCGTGCTCCGGAGCGACCGCGATCTGCTTCCAGCCGGCCTCGTAGAGGCTCTTCCAGGCCTCCTTGTAACCGCGCGGCGTGAGGACGCCTCCGTTCTCGACGCGGCAGCCCTCGTGGTCACCCACCGCGTTGAGCGGGCCGATGACCTCGCGCACCCACCGGTAGCACTCGGTGAGCGACGACCGGCACTCGTCGAGCCCCCACGCGTCGAACGGCGCCTTTCCCAGAAGCTCGCCGAGGCGGAACTGCTCGAAAAGTAAGAAGTTTATCTCGCGCAGGTCCGCCTTGTACCGGTTGATGGCTTGGATGGGCTTCGACATGGCGATTGTCCTCCGGAGGGGCCACGAATGAATGCTCATTCAGTGTAGTGTCGACGAGGCCCGGATGCCAGAGTTTAGGCAACCTCTTCACGGCTACGACTCGCCCCACGACCACGACCGAACTCCGCGACTGCGCGGACGGGCGGACTACAGCTCGGCGCGGACGAGGATGAATTTGTTGCAGAGCGTCTTGTCGGTGATTTCGCGGTAGCTCTTGGCCGCGACCTCGCTCTTCAGCCCCCCGATTCGGCCGTGTTCGGTGATGAAGTACATCACCTTCGCGCCTTCCTCGCGCTTCTTCTTCATCCAGTTGGTGAACGTCGCGCCCGTCGAGACGAAGGCGGGGATGCGGTTGCCGGTGTAGAAGTTCTCGCCCTTCCAGTTCATCTGGTACGCGACGAGGACTTCGTCCGGGGAAGCGCGGTTCGCGTAGTACGCCGCGATGACCTCGTGCTGGCCCCAGTGCTGTGCGGTCTTCTCCATGTACACGTCCAGGCCCCACAGGCCCCAGACGAACGCGAACGCGCACATCGCGACGACCGCGTGGCGGCGCACCGCGCGGACGGCGAGCGCGATCGAGAGCGCGACGGCCACCGCCCCGAACCCGACGAGGGCCGCGGAGAAGTCGAGCGACTCGGGCCATCCCCGCTTGTAGTTGTACGTGAAGAGCTGCAAGAGCCGGATGGCCCCAGGCTGATCGGCTCCCTCCGTCTTGATCGCCAGATCGCGGGCGACCAGAACGAGCAGCAGCGCGCCCGCGATGGCGGCTGCTGCGAGCATGCGCGAGCCGTGGTCGTCGCCCTCGCTGGAGAGAGACGCGACCGCAGCCTCCTTCTTGACGGCCTCGCCCCCCGAACCCTCGGACGGCTGTTCGCCGCGATAGGGGGAGACGGCGAGGTCGCCCTCTTTCTGCCGCGAACGGAACCACCGGATCGCGAACACCGTGACCACCACCCCGACCGCCGCGAGGATCAGTCCCCCGGTGAGCGACCCGTCCGCCATCCGCCCGCCGGGTTTGCCGCCGAAGAACGACCCCGCCTGCGTGTGCGCGATCCCCAGCACCACCAGCGTCAAGCCTGCGCCTACGCCCGCGAGGTACCCGACGAGCTTCCCCGGCGCGGCGACTTGTCCCTTGCCCATCATGTCGTCGAGCACGACGCCGATGAGCATCGCGACCGGCGGAACGGCCGGGAAGATGTAGTGGTGGAACTTCGTGCCCATGAACGAGAAGAGCGCGAAGGCGAAGACGAACCAGAAGCACAGAAGGATCGAGGCGTCGGCCTGACTCTCGTAGTCCGCGCTCGTCGCGGCCGTCCCACTGCTTGGCGCGCGCAATTCTTGAGCCGACCGCCGACGTAGCCACCACAGGAGGCCCAGCGGCGCGAGGCCTGTCCATGGGAAGAGGGCGTATCCGAGCTGCCACACGTAAAAGCGGAAGCTCGTGTCGTCGCCCTCGTTCGTGTCGTGCACGTGGTGAAACGCGCGGTTGAACATGTCGTGGAAGATCAGCCGGTCCGTGAAGGGCGGACCGTGCCGCACGTACATCGCGACGTACCACGGCAGCGCGACGACCGGCACGATGAGGAGAAGTCCTCCGACGATCTCGAACTGCGTGAGCTCGTGCACGATGCGCTTCAGCCGCGCGAACAGATCCTCGCCGGGGCGAGCCGCAGCCAGATACGCAAGCGTGACGAGGACGGGCAGCCCGAAGCCCGCCGGGCCCTTTCCGAGCGTCGAGATCGCCGCGAAAAACCACGCCGTCAGGTACATAAGGCGACGCGTGCGGCGCTCTCCCCAATTCATGTAAAGGAGCATCCCGAGCAGGACCGCCCAGAGGACCGCCTGCAGCGCCGGTTCGAACGCGCCGACGGTGCGCCAGATCATCCCCCCGAACGACTCCGGCGTCGCACCCGTCGTGTGCGGAATGCTCGCCGGCGGCGTCGTATGGCAATCTTCGTTGCCGGGCAAACCGCAGTTGCCTCCGCCGGATCCGCTGCGAAACTCGTCCCAGTGCGGGCGGAAGCCGTGGGCCCCCGGCCTCCAGAGGAACTCGATGTTTCGCGACAGCAAGTAGAGAATCTGCGGCAGGGCGCACACCAGCACCGCGCCGAACACCAGGTGCCACGCGCTCAAACGGAACTTCCGCGGGCCGACGCTCACCTCGTACGACCGCACTTCGGCGTCCTCGGGCGTACGCATGCCCATCAGCACGAGCCCCATGGACGCTGCCATCGCGCCGACGAACGGCATATCCGTCATCGTCTGATGGGCGATGAAGAACCAGTCGGGCATCGTCGCCAGGACGAGCGTCCCGAGGAGCGCCGCCCGGCGACCGAACGTCTTCGCGACCCCCTTGTAGAGGAGGTACATCGCGACGATCGTCAGCAGCACGACGGGCGCTCGCACGGCCCACTCCGGATGCATCACCGGCTGCGTGCCGTCGCCGACGAGCATCTTGTCCGGCTGGTAGTGCACGCCGAGCGTCGCCATGGCGATCGCCTGCATCCACATGTCCAGTACCGGCTTGCTCCAGAACCAGCCGTCCTGCGCCCACCACAGGCTGATCCAGTCGTCGCGAGAGAGGATCTCGCGAGAGACCTCTCCGTAGTGCGTCTCCCAGGGATCCCAGAGCGCGTAGCTCCCCATGAACGGGAAGTAGAGCGCCGCGCCGGCGACGATGACCCAGAAGCCATGACGCTTCCAGAGCGGGCGGTCCTCGCCGTCTTCGTCGGTCTGCCAGGCGCCGAGCTTGCGCCCGAGGTCGAAGACCGCCGCGACGTTCGCCAAGAACGTGAGCGTGACCACCACGCCCCACGCGGCCTGCGGCAGGACCCAGCCTGACTGTGCGCCCCCGAGCGCGAAACAGAAGAGGACGCCCGTGCCGACGAAGGTCGCGAGCGCCGGCGCGATGCGGCGCAGCGGCGTCGAGCGCACGACGCGAGCGTCGGCGTCGTCGAACGTGCCCATCAGGTCCATGAGGCCCCAGCAAGCCACCGCGACGAAGACGGCGCCGAGCGGCACGCCCCAGCGAAGCTGCCCGGCGTGCCCCATCAAGAGGAGCGTGAAGAAGCAGCCGAGGAACGCCGTCAACCCGCCGCGAAGGACGCGCGGCGGGTTGCCGCGCGGGAGGAGCGCTCCCCCCGGCTTCGCATCCTTCGAGGACGGCTCAGGGGCGTCTCGCTTGGCGGAGGGGCCCTCCGAGGGAGCGTCCGG
>CALKVG010000659.1 GCA_937998045.1 uncultured Myxococcales bacterium | reverse complement strand
GTCGATGACCAAGGAGAAGTGGGTCCAGGCGCCGAGAGGGAGCGTCTCCGGCAGAGAATGGACGACGGGCATCCCGGTGCCTCCCGTTCCGAAGAAGATCTCGTTGATCGAAAGCGTTAGCGAGGACGTGCCGCTCGAATTGCCCACGAGCTGGACGAAGTAGCTGCCGCTCCCGGAGCCGTCGTAAAGCGCGAGTTGCGCGAGAACCGCGAGTCCCCCGGAGGCGTCGGCTCCGTCGACCCGCAAGTCCAGATCGATGGTCGCCGCGAGGTTGCCGCTTCCGGCGATCGAGAACGAACGGTACGCGGCGACGTCGACGTTGCCGCTGGAGGCGGCGCCCACCTGCGCGATCATCGCGCCCGGCGGGGAATGGAACTCGCCCTGGTCGAGAGACAGGTTGCCCGCGACCATGTGCAGGGTGCTCCACCCCGCGCTGCACGAGCCTTCGTCGAAGTCTTCGCAGAAAAGAGGCTGGGGAGAGAGCGATGCGCAGAAGGGCATCGAGCCGCCGCCGGCTTCCGTGGGTGGAGGGGGTCCCGCCCCGGTATCGGACGCCGAGAGCCCTTCGGCGTCGGACGTGTCGGCTGCGGTCGAGTCCACGACACTCGCCGCGTCCGGCCCGCTCGCAGCATCCGCCGCAACGGCGTTCCGCGAGCCGTCGTCGCCGTTCGACGCGTCTTGCATCGACTGCTGTGAGGGGGTCGAGCCGTCGTCGCCGCTGGAGCCCGAGCCCCCGCTCAAGTTGTCGAGCGGCGCGAGCACCGCGCACGACGATGCGAGCAACATTCCGGCTGCTTGAAGCGCCCGAGCGACTATCCGACGCAAGCTCAAATCTCCACAGCGTAGCGAGGCTCACGGCCGAGGCCAGCACACCCGTAAGCACACGTCGCACGCTCGAACGATATGTGCGCCGCATTCGCCTCTTGGCCTCCCCAGGCGTGCAGCGTGCAGCTTGCCCGGACGGGAGCGCTTTCAGCGGCAAGCGGGAGCTTCGGCGTGCGGCAAGACGACGAAGCCGTAGGTCGCCGGCTCGAAGGAGGCGCGCAGGCCAGCGGCATCACGGCTCACGACGGCCGGCGCAAGAGCCGGGAGGGATCCATCGCTCGACGCGATCAGTCTTGCGCCGTTGAGATCGATGACAGGCGAGGTGAGATCTGGAGAGGAGAGCTCGTAAACATCGGCGATGTCTCCGTAGGCACCAAGCTCCAGCGAGACCCCGCGCGAAGGGTCGAGGTTCACGACTGCGAGCGTCACAGCGCCGGGCGCCGCGTCCGGCGCGCCGTGACGTGTGCAGTGCGCATAGACGCGCAACCGCGGATCGCGCCCGGCTGTGGCGTCGAGGACCCGATCACCCATCATTCGACGCCAGAGCACCGAGGTCCAGTAGTCGGGCCTAGGGTCCAGTGTGTCGTCGTCGATCAGGCCGTAGTTGGAGCCGGACAGCGTCTGGCGAACGAGGACCGGTTCTCCGCGGCGGGCGACGCGCCCCAGCTGATCGAGCCACCAGAAACCGGACACGAAGGCATCGGATACGCCTGGTTCCCCGCCGCACTGCGCGTTCCCGCTCTCGCCCAACCACACGGGCTTTCCCTGGGCGTACCGATCGCGCGCCGATTCGACGCGGGCCGCCCACGTGTCGACCTCGTCCAGCGCGACGGGATCGAGCATTCGATCGGGCGAGGCCCGCCGCGTTGCCAGCAGACAACGGCGCGATTGCTGCGGGTAGTAGTGCCACGTCACCACGTCGATCAAGGCGCCCGCCCCTTTGGCCATAAAGTCGCCGTACAGCGGGAGAAGCTCGCCGACGACGGGCCAATAGGCGCTGGACGGGGCGGCGAGGAGCGCCCCCGGCGCCGCCTGATCGACGAGTTTCCGCACGACCGCCACGTCGCTCGCGAGCTGGCCGGCGCTGATCCGGTATCCGAAGCGTATGGTGAAAGGATAGGCGCTCGCCTCGTTTCCGAAGTCCCAGAGCGCGACCGGGTATTTCTTCTCGTGGGTATACTCGAGGAGAGTTTGCGCGTTGTCGGGTCGCCAGGCGTCGTGGACGTCGCGCGGCCCAGGGCCAGCGTTCAGCGTGAAAACGACGCGGTAGTCGAGCGCCATGGCGAACTCGTTCACGCCGTCCCACTGGGGGCGCGTGAGCACGGCGCTGTAGTGAGGAGGCGGCGCCGGAACCGGCGCGGCGCTCATGTCGTAGAAAATCTTGTCCGCGGTCGTCCCGCCGATACGCAGGTACGCGGGAGCGAGTTCTCCAGCGAGACGGCGAAGACGCGGTCGCCCGAAGTCGTACGGCGGAACCGGGTGAGTTCCTCCGGGGGCTTCGACGCCCGCCTCCGGGCTCCAGAAGGTTGCGCCGACGACCTGCGCGGCGTCTACCGCGACCGACAGGTACCTGGGGTCGATGGTCGCTCTCGGCGCAGCGAGGTCCACCTCGACACGAGCGTGGCGCGTCGGCGACTCGCCTCCCAGTACGCGGGATTGGGACAGGAGCGCGGCGCCGAAGGCGAGCCCCATCGCCGCCGCGAGCAATTTTCGCATTGCCAGCATTGTACCGCGGCAGCACGGACTGCGACCCCGCCTCGCCCGTCACGGCGCACGAGCTCCCTGCCGCAATTCGGAGGGGCATTCCGCGGATTCTATGTCGCAGCAGGTGAGCGGCGGCGATCGTGCTCGGCCATGCAGACGAGGAGCGATGCCTTCGCGCGATGCAGCAGGACGTCCACGTGACCGCGCGTGAGGCCGAGGGCGGCGGCGACGTCCTCGCCATGGCGCTCCTCGAGCAGGCGCATCATCACGACCGTGCGCTGCGTCTCGCAGAGGCGGTCTACGCAGGAGCGAAGGCGAACGTGGTCCTCCGCTCGCGCTACCAGGCTCTCCGTCGAAGGTGCGCCGTCCTCCTGCTGGATCGCGTCGAGCTCGTCGTGAGGACGAGCGAGACGATGGCGCCGACGCATGTTTCGCGCGGCGTTGACCACGATGCCGGCCAGAAAAGGCCCGTGTTCCGAGGGATTTCGAGGCACCTCGGCGCGCTGAGCGAGCTGCAGGAACGTACAGAGTGCGTCGTGTACGCAGTCGAAGGCATCCTCCGCGCCCAAACCTTGCCGACGCGCCAGGCCCGCCAGACCAACCCGCTGCTCGCGAACGACGCGGTCGAGTGTGCGCAGCACGTCTTCTTCGGGGTCGGCGTTCATCTCGGTAGAAGGTGTCCAGCTGGGAAAATCTTACGCCATGTAAGAAAGAGCGCAGCGGAGCACCTCTATCCGGCAGTCGGAGTAGAGATGACCATCGCTGATCACCCCCTCCACAGATCCGGACAAGC
>CALKVG010000658.1 GCA_937998045.1 uncultured Myxococcales bacterium | reverse complement strand
GATTTCTGCCTGTCTCGTGGGCTCGGAGATGTGTATAAGAGACAGGGTGTCGTCCAGCGAGATCCGCGAACGGGTGCGCACTGGGCGGTCGATACGAGGGTTCGTGCCCGAGGCCGTGCGCGAATACATCGATGCGGCCGGCCTGTACGGAGCGCGGCACGCGGCAAGCGGATCGGCTAGGGGACGCGGAGAGGGGAGGGGAAGGGGAATCTGATGCTCAACGTTATCAGCAAGGTGTTCGGCACCCGCCACGAGCGGGAGCGACGTCGCATTCAGCCGATCATCGACGACATACATCGCCACGGTGAGCGCCTCAAGGGTTTATCGGAGGACGAGCTTCGCGCGCAGACCGCGAAGTTTCGGGCGACAATCGCCGAGCGCACTGGCGCGTTAGAGGCACGCGTAGCCGAGTTGCGTGCGGCCAAACGCACCGCCTCGGACGCAGAAGAGCGAGACCAGCTCGACCGTGAGCTGACTGGTGGCGACGGCCGCGGTGGCGTAGAAGGGGAGCTGCGTGACGCGGTTGGCGAGGTGCTTGACGAGATCTTGCCCGAGGCATTCGCCACCGTGCGCGAGGCCTGCCGCCGTCTCATTGGCACTACCGTGTCCGTGACGGGCCATCCACTCGAGTGGAACATGGTTCCGTACGACGTGCAGCTCATGGGTGGCATTGAGCTGCACTTGGGACGGATCGCGGAAATGGCGACGGGAGAGGGGAAGACTCTTGTCGCCACGCTTCCGCTGTATCTCAATGCGTTGCCCGGGAAGGGGGCGCATCTGGTGACGGTGAACTCGTACCTGGCACGGCGTGATGCGCAGTGGATGGGGCACGTATACATGTATCTGGGGCTGTCAGTCGCGTGCATCGACGACACCGAGCCCGGGTCGCCGGAGCGGCGAGCGGCATACGGCTGCGATATCACCTACGGCACAAACAACGAGTTCGGCTTCGACTACCTGCGCGACAACATGGTCGTGTCGCTCGACCATCGCGTGCAGCGAGCTCACACGTACGCGATCGTTGACGAGGTAGACTCGGTTCTCATCGACGAGGCGAGGACGCCGCTGATCATCTCGGGACCGGTGGGCAGCGAGAGCGACGCGCAATACGCCGAGCACAACAACGGCGTCGCGCGCCTGGTCCGCAAACAGACGGACCTCGTGAATCAGCTGGTGGCCGAAGGCGAACGCACGCTCGAGGCTGGCGAGGATGACGACGCTGCTCTGTACCTGTACAAGGCCCAGATGGGGAGCCCGAAGAACAAGCGGCTGCTCAAGGTGATGCAGGAGCCAGGTGGGAAGGCGCTCGTGCAGAGGATGGAGCTCGACCACCTCGCCGACCGAAAGCTACCGGCGAACAAGCAAGCCCTGCGTGACATCGAGAACGATCTGTTGTACGTGCTCGATGAAAAAGGGCACACGGTGCACTTGACCGACCGTGGCGTCGATTTCCTGTCGCCATCTGATCATGACGCGTTCGTCATGCCAGACATCTCGAGCGCCGTGCATCGGATCGACCACGACGAGTTAATGGCGCCGCAGGAGAAACTGGATGCCAGGCGCGCGATCGAGACCGAGTACGCGCTGAAGAGCGAAAAGTTGAATATTGTCCACCAGCTTCTGCGCGCGCACGCGTTGTACGAGCGTGACGTGAACTACGTGGTGCAAGATGGCCAGGTGCTGATCGTGGACGAGTTCACCGGGCGAACAATGCCCGGGCGCCGGTGGTCGGAGGGGCTGCACCAGGCAGTCGAGGCCAAGGAAGGGGTGGTCGTCAAGGGCGAGACGCAGACGATGGCCACGATCACGATCCAGAACTACTTCCGGATGTACGAGAAGCTCGCCGGCATGACGGGCACGGCCGAGACGGAGGAGCAGGAGTTTTACGAGATCTACAAGCTCGAGGTGGCCGTCATCCCGACCAACCAACCGGCCATTCGAGACGACCGACACGACCTCGTCTACAAGACTCGCCGCGAAAAGTACAACGCGATTCTAGAGGAAACTCAGCGCCTGCACGGCCTGCAGTACCCGGTGCTAGTCGGAACCGTGAACGTCGACGTGTCGGAAACTTTGTCGCGCATGTTCAAGCGCGCTGGAATTCCGCACAACGTGCTCAACGCGAAATACCATCAGCGCGAGGCGGAGATTGTCGCGCTGGCAGGACAGCCGGGCACGGTGACGATCGCGACCAACATGGCCGGCCGAGGCACCGATATCAAACTGGGCGAAGGCGTCACGCAGTCTCATCCCTCGGTCGTGAAAGACGAAGAGGGACACGACGTCGAGGTGCTCGAGTGCGGCGGACTTCACATCCTGGGGTCCGAGCGCCACGAATCGCGGCGCATCGACCGACAGCTGCGTGGACGCGCGGGACGTCAGGGTGATCCAGGCGCGTCGCAGTTCTTCCTGTCGCTCGAAGATGACCTGATGCGACTGTTCGGGTCTGAGCGAATCGCCCGCCTGATGGATCGCATGGGGGCTCAGGAAGGCGAGGTGCTCACGCATCCGCTGATCACGCGGTCGATAGAGACGGCGCAGAAGCGTGTAGAGCTACAGAATTTTCAACAGCGCAAGCGCCTGCTCGAGTATGACGACGTGATGAATCAACAGCGCGAAGTCGTTTACTCGCTGCGGTCGTTTGCTCTCGAGGGCGGGGAGGAGCTCAAGGGCGAGGCGGTCAAGATGGTCGAGAAGGCCGTCGCACGCCGAATCGAAACCAATCTCGCGGACTTCGACGTGCCGGCCGAGTGGGACCTGTCGTTATTGAGACAGGAGCTGCTCATGCGCTATCTGTTGATGGTTCCATCGCTGGAAGACGGAGCGGGGGCAGCCCCGACTTCAGTCGCGGAGGCTGCGGCGGCGGGCGCGGAGGCGGGGAGAGAGGCCTTTGCGGCGAAAATGACTTCGCTTGGTGAGTTCGCGGACAGGCTCCTCTCGCTCGTCATGTTGAGCGTCCTGGACGAGAAGTGGAAAGACCACTTGTACGACCTCGATCAGCTCCGGAACGGGATCAATTATCGGGCGTGGGGACAGAAAGACCCGCTCGTGGAGTACAAGCAAGAAGCCTACGCGATGTTCGTAGACCTCATGCACGATGTGTACACGACGTTCACCGAGCGTTTCCTGCGCGCCCAAATCGTGTTCGAGCCCCCTCCCGGCCAGCCGTCCGGCGATGGATCGCGTTCCCAGGGACGGCCCTCGCCGGGGCCCGGAGGAAACGGCGCGGGCGCCCGGCCTGCCAGACAGTTCAACGCGCTGGGCATTATGGAGGACGTGCCCGCCGAGCCCGAAGTGGTGGATATCGGTCCCGATGAGCCGCCCAAGGAGAACGTCGTGGTTCGGCCCGAGCCCACCGTGGTCGGTGCCGGTCGCCCGCGCTCCCTATCCACGACGTCGGCGACGCAGCGCAACGCTGTCCCGGACAGCGCGTGGGGAACCGTCGGGCGAAATGATCCATGTCCCTGCGGATCGGGCAGGAAGTTCAAGAAGTGCCACGGCGCCCATGCGTAGCGCGGCGGGATCCCCCAGAGTGCGCGGCGCGCGGGAATTGATGAGAGCCGGGTGATTTCGATGCGCGCCCAAACCGCACGGCGCCGCACGTTCCGGGCCCATCCGCCCAGGGCGCGCATGTCTACCCATTCCGGCGCGAAGCCGTTAGCTATGAAAGAGATCCCCACGAGCGAGCGACCGCGCGAGCGGTTGCTGCGTTGCGGGGCGGATCGGCTGGGGACGCATGAGCTGCTGGCGATCCTGATCGGCAGTGGCACGCAGGGCCGGTCTGCGCTGGATGTGGGCCGCCAGATCCTAACGCGGGTCAACGGGTCGCTGGCCGAGCTGGCGGGACGTCCTTTGGGTGATCTCATGCGGGAGGATGCCGTGGGAATGGCCCGAGCCGTGATGATCCACGCTGCGCTTGAGCTTGGCCGCCGTGCCGCAGTGGAAGTACCGGCCTCCCGGGCGCTTATACAGGGCCCCGTCGACGTCGTCCACTTGATGGCGGCCCGGCTACGGCACTTGGCCGTCGAGGAACTCCACGTGTTGATGCTCGATTCACAACATAGGGTCAAGCGCGACGTGACCGTCACGTCCGGAATCCTGAACGCGTCCGTGATTCACCCGCGCGAGGTCTTTCGAGAGGCAATCGCCGAGTCGGCGGCGGCGATCGTACTTGTGCACAATCATCCGAGCGGTGACCCGGTGCCGTCACCACCGGACATTGAGGTCACGGCGAATCTCGTCGATGCGGGCCGTACGCTGGGGATTCCGGTCCTCGACCACGTCGTGATCGGGCGCTCGCAGCACGTAAGTTTCGCGGAACAACGTCTGATATGAGCGGGGCATGAATTCCACATGACCGCGACGGTATTGCGGGAAGTCATTCCGAATTGGACGCTGAGAGATCCGGAGGTCGCCGAAAGGCTGGACCACGAGCTCCTGGCGCGTGCATACAGATTCAGCGAGCAGGCGCACGCTGGACAGAAGCGGTTCTCGGGAGAGGAGTACGTCTCCCACTGCGTCGAGGTGGCCAAGATTCTCGCGGATCTCCAGCTCGATTCCGTGACGGTGGCGAGTGGCCTCATTCACGACGTCGTCGAAGACACGGCGGTGACGGTCGAAGAGGTCGAAAGGG
>CALKVG010000657.1 GCA_937998045.1 uncultured Myxococcales bacterium | reverse complement strand
TTTCTGCCTGTCTCGTGGGCTCGGAGATGTGTATAAGAGACAGCCTCGATCGCGCCGAGGATGCAAGCGTGCGAACCGATGACGACGTTCCTGCCGACCTGGGGGTGCCGCACTTTGCGCTCGAGGGAGGTGCCGCCGAGGACGACACCCGCGTAAAGCAGGCACCCGTCGCCGACCGTGGCGGTCTCACCGATGACGATGCCCATGCCGTGATCGATGACCACCCGACGGCCGATCCGCGCACCCGGATGGATGTCGATCCCCGTCACGAAGCGGTTCGTGTGAGCGAGCAGACGGGCGCCGAGCTTGAAGTCCCGTTGCCACAAGGCGTGGGCTGCGCGGTGAGCCCAGATCGCGTGGAGACCCGGATACGCGAGAGCCACTTCGAGGGCGGTGCGCGCTGCGGGGTCGTTGGCCCGAACGGCGCGGACGTCCTCGACGACGAGCGCCGCGCCGTGCACCAGCTTCGTCGCCCAGCGGATCGGCGCAAACATGGGGATCTCCACCCCCGAGCTTAGCATCCCCGGTGCACGCGCTAGTCTGCGCGCGAGGATGTCCACCCCCCTTCTCCTCGCTCGCCCGAGACTTCGCCCGTGGCGCACACGGGACCGCGAACGGGTCGGCTCGTACCGCATCTTCGACGTCGAGCGCGTCGCGCTCGACGACGGGGACGGCCTACCCCGGGGTCACGCCTTCACGCTCCGCTTCCCCGACTGGTGCAACGTCGTTGCCGTCACCCCGGACGACCATATCGTGCTCGTCTGGCAGTTCCGTTTCGGTAGCGAGTCGCTGTCGCTCGAGATCCCCGGGGGCGTCATCGACCCGCACGAGTCGCCGGACGAGGCGGCGCGTCGCGAGCTACGCGAGGAGACGGGGTACCAGGCCCGCGAGGTCGAGCTCCTGCTCACGCTCGAACCAAACCCGGCCCTCCAGGCGAACCGGTGCTTCACGTTCGTGGCCTGGGACGCCAGCCCGACCGCAGCGACGGGCTTCGACTCGCAAGAGGAGCTCGAGACCGTGCTCGCTCCCGCCTCGAGAGTCGCCGACTTGCTGGACGGCGGCCAGGTGACCCACTCGCTCGTCCACAGCGCCCTCGAGGCATTCTGGCGCAGGCGGGGTTCTCTCCGGCGGCCCTGAAGCAAACGCCCGTGAGCCCGTGCAGGTCCTGGGCTACGTTGATGATGGCGATGGGAAGCCACGTCTGGGACGCCGTCGAGCAGTTGATCCTCGAGCTCGAGCGAGGACAGAAGCGCAAAGTGCTCGAGCTCGCGCGCCGCCTTCGGTCCGGCCTGACGGGCGAGGACATCGCCAATCCGCACGACTTCCCGGAGCTTCAGGACGCCGACTGGCAATACGAAGACGGGGTACTCGCGGGGATTCAAGGTGTGCTCGCGGCCGTCCGCGCGCGAAGGCGAGAAGGCGAGGGCTAGACCGGTGGCGCGCAAGGGAAAGGAAAAGGGGGGCGGTCCGTTCGACGCTCTCCGCCCGATGCGCGACGAGCTGGCCAAGAAGTCGCGAGCCCACGCGCCGTCACGCAGAGCCTCCATCGAGGCGGTCGCACCGCGCGCAGCGGGGCCGCGAACCGCGGACGACGACGCTCTGCTTCTCCATCGTCTGTACGCGGGCGTCGTCCCGCTGGACCGCCCGCACGAAAGGGTGCCGAAGCAGCGCGTCGAGCGAGTGGGCGTCGACCCCGGCGCGACGAAACGTGCGGTGGACGCGGCGGAGGCCGACGCCGCAGCGGTGCACGAGCATCTGCGTATGCTCGTCGAGGGGGGCATGCGCTTCGAGGTCGCCGACGACGGCCGGCGCGTCGAGGGCCGACGCGTCGACCTGCCGATGGACGTGCTGCGACGCGTGCGCCGGGGCAAGCTGCCCATCGACGCGCGGCTGGACCTGCACGGCATGGGAGTGCGCGAAGCGCGGGCGCAGCTCGAGCTCTTCCTGCGGACGATGCGCGCGCGCGGCGAACGATGCGTGCTCGTGATCCACGGAAAGGGCGAGCATTCCCCGCGGGGAGCCGGGATCCTGCGGGGCGAGATCGCGGCGTGGCTCTCCCAAGGAGGGTCGAGCGAGCACGTCGCGGCGTTCGCGACCGCCGCCGAGCACGACGGCGGCGAAGGCGCGGTCTACGTGCTACTGAGGCGCTGAAGATTGCACGACTTTCGTCGCGGTTCCCGGCCGGGCTTCGGGTGAGATTTTCGCCGACGTTTTTCGGAAGAGCGCGCTTGCCTGCCGGTCGCAGTCCGTCGATAGTCACGCGATGCCCACGCTCGCCAGCGTACCCCGGCTCGCCGTCACCCAGCGGCAGCTCATGGCGATGCCGCTCGACCACCGTGCGGGGTTCGTGGTGTCGTTCATCGACGGAACGTACACGGTCGAGATGATCCTCGACGTGTGTCCCATGCCCCGCGAACGAGCGCTGGCCATCCTCGGCGAGCTCGCGGAGCAAGGGATCATCGCGGTCGACTAGCCCCCTGCGCCGGTTGCAGGCGGCCGTCTCGTCACGACGGCGTGACGTCGACCCCGAGCCCGAGGCGCGTGGCTCCTAGACCACCGCGTGTCCCAGCTTTTTCTTGCCGTCCTGGAAGAGGACTTCGATTCGGGTCCCCTCCACACCCAAAACGAGTCCTTTCCCGAACTTGGGGTGCAAGATGAGATCTCCCTTCGCGTAGCGGGACGACAGCGCGAAGGGAACGAAGGCCTCGTCGGGCTTCGACTCGACCTCGGACCAACTCGGGTCGGGATCCGCGGGTTTTTGCCAGGCGGGCGAGTCCTCGTCGTTGCCCGAAAACCGGCCCGACCCCGAGCTGCGTTGCTTGCTGCGCTTCATCGACATGGCGGTAGCTTGCCCTCTAGCGCAATTCGCGCTCGCGTGTCAGCGGCAAGGTGAGTACTAGTGTCGCCAGACTCGTGGCCGCGCGCGCCGAGAGCCGAACCTACCTGCGACAGCAGTTTCCGCTGGCCGCCACCGCCGCTTCGTTCGCGCTGCTCGTCTGCTGGACGCAAAGCGCGCGCGCCCACGGCGAACGCGACCTTCCATCGGAGGACAAGCCGGCCATTCCGGTGGTCGCTGCCCCCGAGGTCCCGGCCCAGGAGTGGTACAGTCTCCACTACCAGTTCACGGGGGTGACGCAGTACCACCCGTCCTTTTACTCGGCGTACCCCGGCGGCCAGAACAGCCTGAGCCCCGACGAGGAGGACGCGACGGCGTTCTTCACGACGATCTACGGCGACCTGCGTCTGTGGCCTGGCGCCGAGCTCCTCTTCGATCCGGAGATGAGCGGCGGAAAGGGCCTGAGCAAGACGCTGGGAGTCGCCGCATTCCCGAACGGGATCGTCTACCGGGTGGGCGACCCGTCACCGGCGGTCTACCTGGCGCGGCTCGCGATCAGCCAGACGTTCGGCTTGGGCGGCGGGAAACTCACCAACGCAAGCGCGCCGAACGAGCTCGCAGGAACGCGGGACAAGAACCAGCTCGCGATCACCGTCGGACGCGTGTCGGTGCTCGACGTGGTGGACGCGAACCGTTACGCAAACGATGCGACCAACCAGTTCCTGAACTGGGCGCTCATGGCCTCCGGCGCCTACGACTATCCCGCAGACACGCGCGGCTACACCTGGGGAGTGCTGGCCGACCTGGCCTACGACTGGTGGTCGGCGCGCGCCGGCATGGCGCTCGAGCCTTACTACGCGAACCTCGAGACCATGGACTGGCGGGTCGGCAAGTCGCAGGGCCTCGTGGCCGAGTACGAGGCGCGTTACTCGGTCGGCAAGAGGCCGGGAGCCTGGAGCCTGCTCGTCTTCCTCAACACGGCGAGGATGGGCAGCTACGAGCAGTGGCTCGCCAGCCCCAAGGCTTATCCCGGCGGCATCGCGGATACGCGCGCAGACGGCCGAACGAAGTACGGCTTTGCGCTCTCGATGGAGCAAGAGCTAACGAGAACGCTCGGCTCCTTCCTGCGCGTGAGCTGGAACGACGGCCACAACGAGTCCTGGGCCTTCACCGAGATCGACCAATCCCTCGCGCTCGGGCTCGTACAGCGAGGGAGAGCGTGGAACCGGCCGGGCGACGAGATCGGGGCGGCGGTCGTCGTGAGCGGCCTGTCGCCGTGGCATCGGCGCTACCTGGAGCAGGGCGGCTACGGGTTCATCATCGGCGACGGACGCCTCCAGTACGGGCCGGAGGTGATCAGCGACGTCTACTATCGGCTCCGGCTGACGGACCTCCTGTCGGTCTCCGCCTTCTACCAGCCCATCGTCAATCCCGGGTATAACCAGGACCGTGGGCCAGTGCACGTCCTCTCGGCGCGCGTGCACGTGGCGTTCTAGGCACGACGACGCCGGAGAGGAGATGGTTGCTGGGAGTCTTCTGACTCGGGACACTAGAGCCGGTTCCCCAATGGTCCCGACACACGCGCTCAGAACCGCGTCGGCGCTGCTCGCGTCGGCTCTTGCCTCGCTGGGCGTGAGCTGCGCATCGCACGAGGACGACGTTTGCGGCGACGTCGGCGATTGCGCCTTTGGCGGCGACAGCACGTTCGTCGCCAACTGCAAGGCCGAGGCGAAGACGTTGCGCGCCGAGCTCGTGACCTACGGCTGCGACGGGCTCTTCGACGAGTACTACGCGTGCGCGGACACCACGTTCCAGTGCCAGGGCGCCACGGCGACCTTCTCGTGCAGCGCCGGACTCGAGGCGCTCGACGGCTGCATCCAGGACAACGAGCGCTCGACCGCGTGCACCGCCCTCGCGCAGCAGCAGGCCCTGTGTACGACGCCGGCGGCGCCGTCCGGTCCTCCGCCGGCTTGCACCCTGGCGCGAGACTGCGAGGCCGAGTGCCTGCTCACGAACGCGGCGAACGTCTGCGCGCCGCGCCTCGACGAACTCGATGCGGTCCGCACCTGTACCGCGGCGTGCCCGTCGGAGTGAAGCGCATCGGCCCCCCCCGTGTCGCACGCGCGAGACGCCGCCCCGGGACGCGCCTCTCGTCACGAACTCGGGGCCGCGCCCGGCTGCGCTCTCACGACGGCGTCCCCCCCACGCGTCTTCGACTCGCGCATCGCCGCGCCGGCTCGCCAGTAGAGCTCCTCGCTCGACTCGCGTCCGTCCCACGTGGCCACGCCGACCGAAACGCGCTGCGAGATGTAGCCTCCAGGCCTGGGCTCCATGGGCTCCTCGCCGACCGCCTTGCGGAGCTTCTCGCCGGTTGCCTGCGCCTGCGTCGGGCTGGTCGTGGGCATGATGAGAACGAATTCGTCGTCACCGCTCCGCACGAGGATGTCGTAGCGCCGCGTCTGCGACCGAACGCGTTCGCTGAAGATCGCCAGCACACGGTCGCCCATGTCGTGGCCGAACGCGGCGTTCACGTGGTGCAAGCGGTCGAGGTCGAGCACGAGGACGCTGAGCGTCGAGCCCGAATGCCGCGCGCGGTCCATCTCCTCCTGGAGGCGAGGATGCAGGTACCGCGTGTTGAACGCGAGCGTCAGCTCGTCCACGGCGGCGAGACGTTCGAGCCGGCTGCGCTCGATGGTGGGCACCGAGCAGTTGGCGAGGATGCGGGCGAGGAGGACGTCGTCGTCGGTGAACGCGTTTGGCTCCGGGGACGAGGCACCGAGGACCCCCATGGGCTTGCCGGCGACGAGCAGCGGCTCCGCCACGATGGAGCGGATCGAGAAGCCCTGGCCGACGGCGACGATGAAGCGCGGATCGGTCTTGGTGTCGCGAACATGCGCTGGCATGGCGTGCTCCATCACCCAGCCCGCGATCCCCTCCCCCTTGGTCAGCGCCAGCGTGCGCTGCTCGACGCCGCGGCCCGATCGGGCCCCCGCGAGGAGTGTCGTCCGCGACGCATCGAACAGGCGAATGCTCGCATGGTCGCAGGGCAAGAGCTCGAGCGCAGCGTCGGTCACGTCCTGAAGCGCGTCTTCGAGCGGGCGCCCATCCGACAAGCGCTCGGTCAACTGCCGGAGCACCGCTAAGTCGCGTCTGGGATCGATCGACATGAGGGATTCCGTCGTATGGAGACCAAGTATATTGCGAACGCGCACTCAAGCTACGATGCGCGTCCGCCATGTTGACCGCCGCAGCGCGCGTGTACCGGGAGACACGCAAGAGACACGATCAGCTGTTCAACGTGTACGTCATGCGCCCGATGGCCGCCGTCGTCGTCGCGGGGCTCGCCGGTACGCGCGTGACCCCCAACCAGGTCACACTGCTCAACCTGGCCGTTTTCGTCGTGGCAGCGGGACTCTTTGTCGCGTACCCGAGCTTTGGAGGAGGCCTCGCCGCCGTGGCGGTGCTCGAGCTCAGTTACTGCTTCGACTGCGCCGACGGTATGCTGGCGCGCTTCAAGAAGCTCGCGTCGAAGGCCGGCCATCTCTTCGATTTCTTCACGGACGAAGCCAAGGCCGTACTCCTCGTCGCGGCGCTGGCGGTACGAACGTGGAGGAGCGGCGGATTCGGCTTCGACGGGCACGTGTGGCCGGCAGGGGACCCGCGCTTCTTGCTGGGCGGGATCGCGGGCGTCGTGGTCGTCGCGTCGGCGCTGTCGCTGACGAACTTCGTGCGCAACCCGATCGTGAGCGGCCAAGCCACCACCCTGTCTCTTATACACATCTGACGCTGCCGACGATCTTACGCGTGT
>CALKVG010000656.1 GCA_937998045.1 uncultured Myxococcales bacterium | reverse complement strand
GGCATCGAGGGCGAGGACCTCATCGAGACCCAGAAGTGGATCCTTCGCGTGCTACTCGACGCGATTCGCCGCGGCGATGTTCCGCGCGGGGGCGGCAAAAAAGGCACCTCTCGGTCCGAGGCATCGCGAGCTGGTCGGGGCCACAATCGCAGGTGAAGCGCGTCGCGTGGGCCGGAGCGCCGCCATTGGCGTGCGGGGGTGCCCTGGGGAGGACGTTGCCGCGTCCGGTCGGACATGAGTTCTGGGTGAAGAGCGGCCGCAGCGATTTGCGCGACAACCGTCGGTCGCCCGTTTCGGGAATCACCGCAACTGAGCGCGAAGAACGAGGGCAAAAGGCGCGAATGGTCCTGCGAGGGATGACTGCCACCCCCGCTGCGCCGCTGCGCGCGCGTCGGCACGCTTGCTGCTCGCCTGCCCCAGGCGGGTCACACCGAGGAGCACACTACGACATGGCACCCATCCGCAAAGGCACTCACGCTGTAGGCGCGCTTCGCCTCTGCCTGGCGCTCGCCGCCCTTTTCCCGAGCCTCGCGTGCGGCGCCAATCCGTCCACATCGGGGACCCTGACGGGCGGCAGCGGCTCTTCCGGCGGAACCTCGTCGAGCGGCTCCTCTTCGGGTTCCTCGAGCGGTTCGTCCGGCTCGTCGGCCGGCACGTCGTCGGGCGGCAGCTCGTCGAGCGGCGGATCGAGCAGCGGCGGCTCCTCGGGGGGGACCTCTTCGAGCGGGAGCTCGTCGGGGAGCTCCTCGAGTGGCGCCTCCTCGGGCACGAGCTCGTCGAGCGGCGGTTCGTCGGGTGCAACCTCCTCGAGCGGCAGCTCGTCGGGTGGGACCAGTTCCGGTGGCAGCTCGTCGGGCGGACTCAATCCGAACGTCGCTCCGGGCGGCAACTTCGACCTCTCGCTCTGGGAGCTCCAGGAGCCGGTCGGCGCCCCGGGCATGCCCACGACGATTCTCCCGGCGCAGCTCACGGGGCCCAGCGGGTATCAAGACAGCTACTTCTTCACCGACAAGACCGACGGGGCGATGACCTTCTGGGATCCCGAGAACGGCGTCACGACGGCGAATTCGAATTACCCGCGTTCGGAACTTCGCGAGATGACCGCGAACGGAATGCCCGCAAATTGGCCGATAACGGGCACGCACAAGCTGAGCGCGACGGTCAAGGCGACGACGATTCCAGATCACGTCGCCGTCGGGCAGATCCACCTCGGCACCGGCACTCCCGCGTCGACGAAGCCGCTGCTCGAGCTCTTCTACTTCGCGAACGGCGACATCGACATGCTGATCGAGTCGTCGCCGTCGGGCAGCGGGACGCGCAATCCCGCCGGCAACGTGCCTGTTGGCACGCAGTGGAGCTACGTCATCGGGCTCTCCGGCCACACGATCAGCCTGGTCCTGAACGGCGGCACGGCGCAGACGTGGACGATGTCGACGAGCTACGACCAGGAGAACATGTACTTCAAGGCGGGCGACTACGATCAGTCCGCGGGGACCAGCGCCACCGTGGGCGCGAAAGTGCAGTTCTACGCGCTGTCGGTGTTCCACGGGCCCTGACGCGGAGTCGCAGAGGGCAGGGCAGAAGGCGAAGCCGGAAGGCTCGTCGAGCGAGCGGTGCAAAGCGCCGCTACGCGGAGGACGACGTCGTCGCGACGTGCGGCACGAGAGGAGGGGGCTCACGCCCCCGCGAGACCACGCCGCCCGTGGAGGCGAAGCGCCGCCTTGACGACCCTCGCGACCCGCTGGAATCTTGTTTCGTGTGCGCGTTGCCTTCGCTTCCCTTGCCGCTCTCCTCCTTTTGATTCGCCCTTCTCCGGCCGACGCCTACTGCCGGACGACCACCCTCAAAGCTCCCGCCGGATACGACCCGGCGGTGAGCGGCTGCTGGACGCAGGGCGTACCCCTCGCATGGCCGGCCGGGCGAATTCCGTACGGCCTCGGGTCGGCAGCGAGCGAACAGGTATCTCTGGCAGACGCCACGCGCGTCGCCGATCTCGCATTCAGCGCCTGGAACGAAGCGCGCTGCGACGGAAAGTCGCTCGGCATCGACGCTTACGACGAGGGCGCAGTATCCGTACCCGACGGGGGCAGCGGGGACGCCCTCGCTGCCTGGTCGTCTTGCTCGGACAGCTCATCGTGCGACCCTCATGCCCATGATGTAATCGTCTTCGACGACGGCGCCTGGCCTTACAACGATGCGGCCAACACGCTGGCGCTGACCACGGTCACCTTCGGCGTGGACGATGGTCGGATCTTCGAGGCATACACCGAGGTCAACTCGGCCCAGCACAAGCTCACGGCCGCGGAACCGCCGCCCGCGAACGGAGTGGCAATTGACCTTCAGGCGATCCTCACCCACGAGGCGGGCCATTTCCTCGGGCTGGCGCACGCGACCGACACCAACGCGATCATGTACGCGTATTACCATCCTGGCGCCGTGCACCTCACCGCCGACGACGTCGCGGCCATCTGCGCCGTGTATCCGCCGCAGGCTCCGGCGCCACCGACGAGCGGCGGGTGCGCGTGCACGGCGGGCGGCGCGCCGCTCGGGACGGCGGGCTGGTCGGCCGGCGCGCTCGCCGCGCTCGGATTGATTCGTCGGTCGAGCACACGTTCGCGGTCCGCGCCTGGGCGAGCGGGGGCGCGCGACGTCGCTTGCCGATCGCCCCGATCTTGGCCACCCTAGGAAGGGCCATGGTCTTCACCGAGCGCATCTGATCGCGAGCCTTCGCGAACGCGGCTCCGCTGCTGCTCGTCGCCTTCGTCGACGAGCTATGGAGTGGGGTTGCGGTCTCCGGAGCAGGATCCGTCGAGGCCGAGCTCGGGCTGACCCATCGGGGATACGCGACGTTCGCGTTTGCAATTCCCCTCGTCGCCGCTGCACTCCTCGAGGCCGGAGTCGCTTTGGGC
This sequence comes from uncultured Myxococcales bacterium, assembly GCA_937998045.1. Taxonomy (GTDB): domain Bacteria; phylum Myxococcota_A; class Polyangia; order Polyangiales; family Polyangiaceae; genus Palsa-1150. The sequence continues at coordinate 3,731 of CALKVG010000656.1, read as the reverse complement.
TCCGACGTTTGGGCGAGGGCCCGGCTGGCGTTCGCGAGCCAGGCGGCGCTCGCCGGCTCTCTGGCCTTCGTCGCATGGACGTCGAACCCGTGGGGGTTCACCCTCGGCCTCGCGTTCGCGGGCGCATCGAGCGGGGTCGCCTGCGGAGCCTCGCAGGCGCTCCTCTTGGCCGCGAACCGAGGCGACGAAGACCGCGCGATGGTGAGATGGTCGCTCGCGAGCGCCCTCGGTGACTTGGTCACCCCGCTGGTGACCGCCGCCGCCATCGCGGTCGGCCGCTCTTATCGCATGGCGATGGGAGCCGTCGCGCTCCTTGTCGCGCTGCAGTGCGGTGCGTCCGCGAGGTCCCTTCTGCGCGCCGCGCCGACGGCCGAGTCCCCTGCCCACGCCGAAGGCCCGGCCGATCCCCTCCTCGTTGCGCTTCGCCGCGCGCTCCGACTGCCGCGGCTCTGGGCGTGGCTGCTCGCGGCTGCCTCGTGCACGCTGCTCGACGAACTCGTGATCGCGCTGGTGGTTTTGCGGCTCGAACGAGACGGAGCGACGACCGGCGCGCTGGCGACGGCCGCCGCGGTGACATTCGCCGCCGGTTCGGCCAGCGGCGGCGCGCTTGTCGAGCGAATCCGCGAGCGGTGGACAGCGCGAGCGCTCCTCACGGCGAGCGCCTCGCTCTGCATGCTCGCTCTCGCCGCGGTCCTCGCGTATCACGGCGCGATCGCCTCGTGCCTGTCGCTCTTCGCCCTCGGGGTCGCGTGCTCTCCCCACCACCCGCTCGCCATGGCTCGCGCTTATCGCGAGCTCCCCGACCGGCCAGGAACCGTTCAGGCCATGGGACAACTCTTCGTCGTTGTGGACGTCGTCGCTCCCGTCTTCCTGGGCGCCGCCGCGGACCGGTTCGGCCTGGGCGTGGCGATCGGGTGCCTTTCGCTGCAACCGATCGTCATCGCGAGCTGCGCGCTGCTCTGGCCCGATCCGTGAGCCTCTGCGGGAAAACCGGCGGGGTTCACGCAAGGGCAATCTGTCGGATCGGCGCGGACTGCAACGCGCGCTCTGCCGGTTCGATCGCGCGCCCTACGTGATGAGCTGCTGCACTCGCGCCAGGAGCGTCGCCGCGTCGAAGGGCTTCTCGACCGTGGCGTTCGGCACGCGGTCGAGGAACGCGCGCGCGGCGGCGGTGAATGCACCTCCCGTGAGGAACAGCATCGACTGCGCCTGCTTGGGCGCGACCTCGAGCACCTTGTCGTAAAGGTCCATGCCCGTCATGTGCGGCATCATGATGTCGCAGATGATCGCGTCGAAGCGTTCGCCATGCCGGATGCGCTCGAGGGCGGCGCCGGCGGTCCCTTCGCACGTGACGTCGTGACCGGGCGAGAGCATCTGAGCGACGACCTTGAGGAGGAGAGGTTCGTCGTCGACGACGAGCACCGCCCCGCGCCTGACCGCCCGCCGGTGCGCCGGCCCCGCCTTCGGGTGCCCCGTCGCCGTGCGCGAGGCCGGCGGTAAGATGACGCGAAAGGACGTGCCCTCGCCGACACGGCTGTCGACCTCGATGCGGCCCCCGAGCTGCGTCACGATGTTCTGACAGATCGTCAGTCCGAGGCCGGTCCCGAAGCCGGCCGGCTTCGTCGTGAAGAACGGTTCGAAGATCCGCGATACCACGTCCGGCGCGATGCCCGAGCCGGTATCGCGGATCTCCACGCGGACCCAGTCGTCCGGCGTCGCGGAGGTGGCCACGCGGATCTCGTTCTTCTCGACCGCGCCCTCCGGGATGGCCTGCGCCGCGTTGATGAGCAGGTTCAGGAAGATCTGCCCGAGGCGGCCCTCGTCGCACCAGACATGAGGGACCGGCTGCAGGTCGGTGGCGAGCCGGGCTCGATGCCGGATCTCGTTATTTGCCATGACGAGCGCCGCCTGCAGGGGCGTTCGCACGTCGACCGTCGTCGGTCGTTCCTCGTTCACGCGCGAGAAGACCTTGAGATCGCGGACGATCGCCCTCACCCGCGATGCTCCCTGCCGGGCGTCCTGGATGCGCTCGTGAATCGCGCGCAGCTGGTCCGGCGTCGGCATGCCGCCCGCGGCCGCGAGATCCCGATCGAGCAAGTCCAGGCTCCCGATGACGTACGAGAGGGGGTTATTCACCTCGTGGGCCACCGCCGCCGCCAGCATCCCCACCGAGGCGAGGCGCTCGGTTTGCGCGAGCTGGAGCTGCATGCGCTGCTGAGCGTCCCGCGCCTCGACCTCCCGAGTGATGTCGAAGAACGCGATGGCGATGTGGGCAATCTCACCCGCGGCGTCGAAGATCGGCTTGCCGAACGCGCGGACGTACACGCGGCGCCCGTCTCGCCTGTGGATCACGATGTCGTCCACGACCACCGTTTGCCGCGCGTGCAGCGCCCGCACGAACGGGAGCTGGTGTTCGGGGTAGGGGCGCCCGTCGCGGGAGAAAATGCCGTAAGGCGCCGAGTACTCGCCGACGCCGGCTTCGGGGACCGGCCCCATACCCATGATCTCCTCGAACGCGCTGTTCGAGTAGACGAAGCGGCCGTCTGGCGCGGACGCTACCCAGACTCCGCAGGGCAGATCTTCCGCGATCGCAGCGACCAGTGCCGTCTTCTCCGCGGAGGTCATATCGCCGGCCCAGTCTACGCCATTGGCCGGGTTGCGCGCGCCCAACCCGACCCGGTCCTCGACGCGACCCATTCACTGCCAAGCTTAGCCCGTCGGCGTGGGAGCCGCGCCGGCTTTCGTGGACCGACGGGTTCGCGCTCACGCGGCCATCTTGAGGGTGAACCCACACGGCGCGCTCGAGCGTCCGCCTCCGCTCGCGGCTGCAGGCGCGGCACGACGCGTCGACGAGGCGCCCGTGAGTGAAGAGGGCCGCGGAAGCTGGCGCGGCGTCCGGCCAACCTGCGTCCTCGATCGATAACCAAGTTGCCAGGGGCGGAACGAAGCGCATCGGACTTTCGCAGCGATTGGCGGTGGCACGAGGGCTGCTGTTCCTGCGAGCCGCGTGATCGTCAGACGAACTTATTCGGACTCAATCCCGAGGAGCCTACGATGAGAAGAACCAGCCATGCCTCCCCAGTTGCGACGTTCGTGGTGGCCCTCGGCGTCGTCTTCGCCGGATGCCTGACGCGGCCGGTGGTGAGCAACGCCCCCGTCACGAAGAGCGACATCACGACGGTCATCAACAACTCACCCGTCGAAAAGCTCGACCTCCTCTTCGTGATCGACAACTCGGCGTCCATGGGAGACAAGCAGGACTACCTGAGCCGGGCGGTCCCCGATCTCATCACGCGACTGGTGACACCCAACTGCATCGACCCCGTCTCGGGGACGGTCTTCGGGCCGTCGGACGCTTCGGGGAACGGCGCCTGCGCGCAGGGAAGAGTCGAATTTCCCCCCGCTCACGACATGCACATCGGCGTGATGAGCACTTCCCTCGGACCTCGTCTCGGCGATCAGCTCGACAGAGGCAGCGGGCTGTCCCCCATCTGCGATCCGAGCCAGACGGTGACGGTGGGGGGCGTCACGTTCAACGCGCACAACGACGATCGGGGCGAACTCCTCAACCGGGCGGGGCCCGCCGAGACGCCCCTCGCCGATGCAGGCACGTCCTTCTATCTGAATTTCTTCCCCGCCACCAATCCGAAGAACGTCGGCAAGTCCCCGAGCGCGGGGGCTCCTCCGATCCAGACCTGTCTCTTATACACATCTCCGAGCCCACGAGCCAG
>CALKVG010000655.1 GCA_937998045.1 uncultured Myxococcales bacterium | reverse complement strand
GCGCTCTGCTCACCCGCGCAGCTTGATGGACGAGGATCACGATCGGTCATTTAGGTCAACGGTCGTCGACCAGGAACAAGAGTACCGTCAGCTAGTATGAAGGGTCCCCTTTCCGGAACAGAAGGACCGATAGCAAAGTCCAAGGTCCGCCACGAAGCACCGTCGGTAGTCTCGCAGTGATCGTCGGTCGCCGTGCAGTGATCGTCGGTCGCCCTGCAGTGATCGTCGGTCGCCCGGCAGTGATCCTCGGCCGTTTCGCAATGACCCAAGGACCGTTCGTTCTTCAAGCAGGTCCGATCGCTCACCTTCGAGCCCGGGGCTTCGAAATCGGCGTGCCTTTCGTGCGGACCGAAGGCCCTTCGGCTCAGATCCAAAAACCTCTTGGCGGAGCCCGTGGTGCGTTTGCCGTCGGTAGCGCCCCGTTCGGCGATGAACCAGAGTGGACGAGCGCAGCTGGCTGCACGAGTCCAGGAAGGACTACGGAGCAAAGCGACGCGAACCTCGTCTCGCCCATCCACATAGGCGCCCAGAACGCGATTTCCTCTGGAGGGCTCCTGTCGATTTTTCCGTGCGGGGGCGCCGTGCCCCCGTCGCACGCGCCGGCGCTGCACGCCGGCGGCGGCTCAGCCGACGACTTGGCCAGCCGAAACCAGCGGTGCTAACGGTCGGAATCGCTGGTCGCCACCGGGCGTTCCTTCCTGCGATGATCGCTCCCAACGTGCCCCGCGTCCTCCGCCCCCGCCGCGCCGCGCCGGCAGACGCCGTGCGGCCGACCCGCGCCGAGGTGAACCTCGAAGCGCTCCGCCACAATTTGCGCGTGGTCCGCAAGCACTCGTGCGGGGCCCGCGTCTGGGCGGTGCTCAAGGCCGACGCGTACGGCCACGGCGCGCCCGCGGTCGCGCGCACGCTCGAGCGGGCGCAGGTCGACGGCTTCTGTGTCGCGCTCCTCGAGGAGGCGGTCGAGCTTCGCGAGGCCGGCATCGGCGCTCCCATCCTCGTCATGGGCGGTCACTACGGCACCGCGCACGACGAGATCATCGCGCGGGGCATCCTGCCCGTCGTGCACGACGCCGGGCAGGTGGACGCGTTTGCGCGCCTCGTGCGCTCGGGCGTCGCTTCCGGGCCGATCGACGTGCACTTGAAGGTCGACACCGGGATGGCCCGCCTCGGCGTCACGATGGGCGAGCTTCCCTCCCTCGCGCATGCGCTCGCCGCGCGCCCTGAGGTTCGCGTGCGCGGCCTCATGACGCATCTGGCCTGCGCCGACGCCCCCAGCGACGAGGAGACGCGGGAGCAGATGGCGCTCTTCGACGAAGCCACGGCGTTCCTCGCCCGCCGCGGGATTTGCCCCGACGTTCGCCATGCGGCCAACAGCGCCGCTCTTCTTCGCGGGCAAGCGCAGCTCGACGCGGTGCGGCCGGGTCTCGCGCTCTTCGGCGTCTCGCCGCGAGTCGGCGGAGCCCCGCTCACGGCAGAGCTTCGCCCCGTCATGCGCGTCCGCAGCGAAATCGTCGCGGTGCGCGAGATCGACCAGGGCGCTCCCGTCGGTTACGGCGCCACCTGGCGCGCCCCGCGCCGGTCGCGCGTCGCGACGCTGCCCATGGGCTACGCCGACGGCCTGTCGCGCCACCTGGGCAGCAGCAACGCGGCGGAAGCTCCACGCGCCGGCGGTCATGTCCTCGTCCGCGGGCAGCGCGCCCCCATCGTCGGCGCGGTCTCGATGGACATGACCATGATCGACGTCACCGACATCGACGGGGCGAACCTTCGAGACGAGGCCGTGGTCCTCGGCTCGCAGGAAGGCCGGCAAGGGAGCGTGTCCATCGGCGCCGACGAGATCGCCGCGCAGGCGGGTACGATCGCCTGGGAGGTGCTGACCAGCGTGTCGCGCCGGGTGCCTCGGTTCTACCGCGAACCCTAGGGGCTCCTGATTTACACTTCGTCCCCTTGAACGACAGGAACGACGAAGCCGAGCGTCCGACGACGCTCTCGCGCCTCGCGCGGATCGTGGACCTCGTCTACGCGCCGTTCGTCGCGTTCTTCGACGACCTGGGCGAAACGGTGGTGGTCGGGGTGAGGACGCTGTCCTGGGCGGTGCGCCCGCCGTACCGGCCCGGACAGATGCTGGTCGCGCTCGAGTTCATCGGCGCGGGGTCGACGTTCATCGTGGCCCTCGTCGGCCTCTTCACGGGCATGGCGTTCACCGTCAGCACGATCGTGGGCTTTCGCCAGTTCTCCGCCGAGGGGATGGTAGGCGGGGTCGTCGCGCTGGCGCTCGCCCGCGAGCTCGCCCCCGTCCTCGCGTCGGTCGTCGTCACGGCGCGCGCCGGGAGCACGATGGCCAGCGAGCTCGGGAACATGCGCGTGACCGAGCAGATCGACGCGATCACGACGATGGGCGTCAGCCCGGTACAGTACCTCATCGTCCCGCGCGTCCTGGCGACGACGCTCATGATGCCGCTCCTCGCGATGTGCTTCGGCGTCGCGGGGCAGACGGGGGCGTACCTGGTCGCCGTCGTATGGCAAGGGATCGACCCCGGCGTCTTCTTCGACCGCATCCAGCAGCTCGTCGAGGTGAGCGACCTCCGCATGATGGTCACCAAGAGCCTCGTCTTCGGCTTCGTCGTGAGCGTCGTCTGCTGCAAGAAGGGCTTCGGCGCGTCGGGCGGCGCCCGCGGAGTCGGCGAAGCGACGGCGAAGGCCGTCGTCGCGAGCATCGTGGCGATCTTCGCGTTCGACTACATCCTGACCACGCTCCTCACCGAGATCTGACGCGACCGGGCGGCGCGATCGTTCTCAGCGTGCGGGGAGGACGGCTCCGCTCAGAGGCTTGAAGTTGGCGCCCGCCGGGTAGCCGTAGCTCACCCAGCGCGTGAAGAGAGGGTTCGCCTCGTCCGTCGGCCCATTGTCCGGTGGCCACGTGATGTCGTTACCCCATCCCCACACGGTCACGCCGAAGCGCCCATCGGCCGGCGTCGCTGCGATCGTGTGCACGCCGTTGTCGCATTTGCCCACGCCCTGGAAGTTGCCGGTCGACAGGTCGACGCGCGTCATCTCGTAAGTGCCCGCGCTGCCCACCGGCGTCCAGCCGCCGAGCACGCCGGCGCAGTCGAGCGTCACGTCCGGCATGAGGCCGGTCGCGGCGTCGCGCACGCGCACGAGGACGAGGTTCGTCTCGGGGTACGTCGGGTCGGTGAAGAACGTGTACCGGGGGAGGTACTGCGCGGGAGGCACGACGTTCACGAACTCCGGATCGCCCGTGCCGTCGTAGGCCTCGCCACCGGTCATGTAGCTCGCGACGTAGAAAGGGTGCGCCGCGTCCTGGCTGCGGACCACGAAGGGACCTGGGTCGTAGAACTCGACCAGCTGCTGGGCGCCGATCGCCGTCGGCGCGCCCGGCGGCGGCGCCGGGTCGTACGAGAGGACGGTCCCGTCGGCCACGCCGACGAAGCGCCACGGCACCGACTCCTCTCCGGACGGGTCGCGGCTGCGGTAGCGCACGGCGACGTACTCGCTGCCGAGCGCGCGCACCGGCGGGAGCATCTGCTCGGCGCTGTCCGCGCGAAAGCGCGACAGCGGCAGGTCGATGAGCGTCGACGCCCCGATGACGGCGACGGGTTTGTCCGACTGCACGGCGCTTCCGGTGAGCTCCATCGGCTGCGTTACTTGCAGGTATTGCCCCTGGTCGAGCGCGTACGTCACCGACATGCCCGCCCCGATGCCCTGCACGTTGCCCCCTGCGATGATGTCCGTCGTCGGCTTCAACGTCACGAGGGTTCCGTCCTGGCTTGCGACGACGACCGTGGTCGGCCCGGCGCGTGGTTCGCTGAAGAGCGTGGGCGCCGCGTACGCGTCGGCGATCACGTAGTTCGTGTCCCACGCGCTCGTCGGCACGAGCAGCGTCGATCCGGTCACCCGCGCCCGCCCGCCGCCGTACGGGAGCATCTGGTAGGCGACCACGGGCACGTTCGTCTTGATGCGGAACGCCTGCCCGAACCCCGTGTCGTGAAGCGAGGCGTCGCCGGACACTGCGGGCGTCACGCCGGCCGGGCAGTCCGCGAGGACGCGCGGGTCGCTCACGTTCGTGTCGGAGCTGGCCGTCGGGTCGCGCGACAAGAAGAGGATGGCCACGTTGTTGGTGGGGAGGCCGTTCGCGGCGTCGAAAGGCGCGTACGTGATGCCGGTCCCTTTCCCCACCGGGATGCGCGCGAAGTTCTCGATCGGCAGCACCTTGCCGCCCAAGCTCACTTCGATCTTTGCCGGCTCCCCGGTCTTCCACTGGTTGACGACGAACACCGCGTAGCAGACGCCCATGACCTCGGGCGTCGTGTCCATCTCGACGGCGTAGAACTCGCACCCGTTCGACGTGTCGTTTCCGAGCGAATCGAGGCACGGGTTCACGCACAGCGCGCTCGTCTCGCCGCCGCTCCCGCGCTCCTCGCACTGCTCGAGGGAGCTGCACTGGTAGACGCGCACGCCGCACTGGTAGACGTACCCCGGGTCGCCGGGGTCGCAGTAGGTGGGCGTCGAGCACTCGAGCGCGGCATCGAGCGGCCCGCCCTCGTACAGCGGCCCCGCGTCGGACGCCGGCGCCGGGACGAGTAGCCCGGTTCGCGACCCGCACGCGCCGCCTAGCACGACCAAGACCAATGAGACGCTCAAGCCACGAAAAAGGAAGCGCACGGGCCAAAGCGTAGCAGGGGCGGCCCCTCTCGCTCATCCAGGTCCGCTGAATGCTTGCGCAGCCTTCATGGGAGCGCGCGCTCCTGTAGGATTGTGGATGCCAGGCCGCGAGCTCGCCCCAAGCGCGGTGGCACCTATGGAGGTTTCGCGTGGACAAGGCACGCAACGATCTAAGTGCAGCGGTCCCTAAATTCTGCCTCGCGCTCGAGGAGTTCCGCCGAACGCCAGACGGGAAAGTGCGAACGTCGCAGGAGCTCCTCGCGGCGTTCTTCCCGCACGACGAGAGGTCGTGCACCGACCGCCTCTTCAAGCACCTGCCTCAAGAGGTGCGCGGTCCGATCATCGCGGCGTGGGGCATCCGCGGCATCAAGTCCGCGCTGCGCGACTCCGACGAGAAGATCCAGACCGTCGTTCACGACTCGCTCGTCGCCGGTGACCTCGATCACGTCGCGTTCGAGGACGGCCTCTCGCCCGACACGCTCGTGCGCTGGGTCCCGCTCGGCGACCTGTGGTCGTTCTGGCGCGGGGGCAAGCTCTCGAAGCAGGCCATCCACAAGGCCCTGGCGACGGCCTACGAGCTCTATCTCTTCGACGCGCGCTGGTTCCTCGATACGATCACCGCCAAGGGCGGATCGATCCGCGGCACCGACGTCCTCGCCGACGGCCTGACCAAGGACGACCTCACGCAGTGGATCCACCGCATTCACGAGACGGGCGACGGCACGCCGAAGGGGATCGTCGCGGCGCTCGGCTGGGACAAGATCGTCGCGAAGACGGCGAACGACGTGCTCATCGCGGTCATCGACGCGATGGTCATGAAGGTCGGGCTCGTCGTCGCCAGCAAGGACTCGTCGCCGAAGCTGCCCGACGACCTGCTCTCCAAGCTCGACGAGAAGGTGGGCTTCGCCGTCGTCGAGAGCGCGCTGGACGGCGCCTGTCTCTTATACACATCTCCGAGCCCACGAGACAGGCAGAAATCT
>CALKVG010000654.1 GCA_937998045.1 uncultured Myxococcales bacterium | reverse complement strand
CTGGGCGACCTACCCGAGCCCGACTGGCTCACCCACAGATTCTGCTGACGAGGCGAAAACAATTTCACGGTCGACTCGACGACGGATACGAGCCTGATGAACGACGCCAATCTGGCCAAGTACCAGGTGTTTCTCCAAATGCAACTGGGCTCCTTCGAAATGCCTCCCGCCGCCCAAGCTGCTTTCGAGAAATTCATCGTGGACGGCAAGGGCTGGGTCGGCGTACACGCCGCCGGACTCACCGGAATGCAGTTCGTCGAAGACGCGAACGGTAACGTAATTCCCGGTTACACCTATTGGCCCTGGTACACGACGTTCTTCGGTGGCGTCATATGGAGTACGCACCCCGCGCTGCAAAATGGAACGCTCATCATCGAAGATCGGACGCACCCGGCTACGATGAATCTGCCCCCCTCCTTCCAGCTCCTGGACGAGTGGTACGAATGGGCCCAGAACCCGCGCCCCAACGTCCACGTGTTGGGCCGAGCCGACGAATCGACCTACACGCCGGTGAATCCGATGGGCGATCATCCGATCGTGTGGTCCAACGAGCACGAGCCGCGCATGATCTACATCGGCGTTGGTCACGATCCCTCCTCGCTCACCAATCCCAGCTATCGCATCCTTTTGCGTGACTCCATTCTCTGGGCAGCGGGCAGAAAAGGAGGCCCGGCCCACGGTGTCAGTTCGTCGACGGGAACCCTGCTGCCGTTGGTCGCGCCTCCAGGGCCGTAGCCACCGATCGTCGTGCCCCAGCACTGCGCCGCCGTCGTTGTGAGGAGCGCGCAGTCCATGCTCAACTCATCGCCGCACGCGAGAGCCGTGACGTCGGCCGCAAACCCTTTCACCTGGGTGGGGCTCGAGATCATCGATATCGGCGGTGAGCCACCCCAACACCAGACACTACCGTCTTCGAGTAGCGCGCAGGGATGCGTCGATTGGTCCGCCCAGACGCCGGCCGCCGGCCCAGGAAGCCCCTCGACGGCTACGGGAGTCGCGCTGTCGTTAGCAGTGCCATCTCCCAGCTCGCCGTCGCGATTGTTGCCCCAGCACCGAATTGTTCCCGAACCGAGTAAGAACGCCTATCAAAACCGCTGAACGAAGTTGAGGCAGACCAGCGCGACGCCGAGCGAGAGGAAGGCGCGATGGATATCAGCTCGGCGTTCGTAACGGGTTGCGAGCCGTCGGTAAGCGCCGTGCAGCCACGCGAAGTCGCGCTCGACGACCCAGCGATATCTTCCAAGCTTCTGTTTGGACTCGATGCCGCGGCGGGCGATGCGCGGAGTGATACCGCGTACCGAGCACCCGGCGCGGCAGAAGACGTGGTCGTAGGCCTTGTCGGCGTGAAGCTTGGCAGGGCGAAAGCGCGGTCGACCCCGGCGACCTCGAATAGGCGGGATCCGATCGAGCATCGGCTGCAGGTGGTTGCACTCGTTCGCGTTCGCGGCCGTGATGTCGACCGCGAGCGGGATGCCGTTGCGATCGACGATCAGATGTTGCTTGGTCCCGAGCTTTCCACGATCGGTCGGGTTCGGCCCTGTCGCTTCGCCCCCCCTTTTGCCCGGACGTTGGAAGCGTCCAGGCTCGCCCGAGACCAATCGATCCTGTCGGCTTTCCCGAGTTCGTCGAGCAGAACCAGGTGCAGCCGATCCCACACGCCAGCGACCTGCCAGTCGCGCAGCCTGCGCCAGCACGTCATGCCGCTTCCGCATCCCATCTCCTGGGGCAGATACTCCCAGCCGATCCCGGTCCGCAGCACGAATAAGATTCCTGTGAGCGCCGCTCGATCCTCGACCGGAGGTCGTCCTCCGTGCGGCTTCGGCTTTGGCGGGGGCAACAACGGCTGGATGCGGACCCAGAGCGCGTCCGGTACAAGCGGCTTCGCCATGGGCCGGGTCCAGTATCCATCCAGCCAGCCCTGGGCCAAGTTTTGTTAGGCGTTCTAAGGCACAGCTGAAACCGTCTCCCGAGGTAATCGACTTCACGTCAGGCCCGAGGTCCGCGATCGGCGCTGGCGCACTAGGGGGTGACCAGCTTCCTGCATTCGCTTCCCCCGCTCCCCATCCCCAACACTCGACGACCCCCGTGCTCATGAGCACGCAGACGTGAGTCTCGCCACTTGCGACGTCCACTACACCCGATTCCAGTCCAGGAACAACGGCCGGCGTTAGCCCTGGAGAGTTGGCAGCAGTCTGCTGCAAATAGGCCCAACATTCGATAGCGCCCGCCGCGGTAACCACGCACATGTATCCCTCACCGCCGCTGACGCAGCGTACGTCGGACGGCTTGCCAGGCACCGCTTGATCGCACAGCAAATCGCCGCCTGACGTAACGATGCAGACGGCCGCATCCCGTGGGGGGATACCACCGTGTGCGGCCAATCCCAATCGACGACAGGAACCGCTTACCCCGCCATCGGCCCCCGTACTTGCCTCCCGTACGTCCGCTTCGGCGTCCGTCGTTCCCGCCTCCACGCCGCAGTCGAGCACCTCACCCAGACACGGGCCCCATTGGACAAGCTCGCCCCACTGCTGACATGTTCGTGTTCCGTCTCTGCATTGACCGATGCCGCGGTTCGCCGGAGGACCCGTCCAGCATCCGATTGTCGCGCCGGGCGACGAGCACTCGCAGCCTTGCTCACGATCGGCGCAGGAGCCACCTCCCTCGCCGAACCCGCCCGAGTCGCCGAAGAGACTCCCATCCGCGTTTCCGTAGCTTGCTTCTGGGCTGTCACCGCCATCCGTGAAGCCTCGTGTGTCACCCGCCCCGTGGGCGCCGCACGAAATCGTTCCTAACGCGAGCAGGGCAAACGCCCTGACCGGAGCGCTATGGTGGAGAGCGGAAGGGCAGTGCCGAGCATCGTACGGTACCGACATGCGTTGCTCCTCCGAATCCATACCAACCAAGGTTGGTCGAGCGTCAATCATAACTGTGTTCATCCTCAATGCGGTTTTTGCCGCGATTCGCGAAGTAGCTTCGAGACCTTGCTACCTTGCCGTCTGGTTCGCGAATCCCTCAAGCGCGGGCCATCGAAGTCCGCTCACTCGCAATTGCCGTAATACGCGAAAAGCGTCGGGACGTACGCCTCGCCGCATCCCGCCACGCTTGTGGTCTTGCCGTTACAACCGCACACCGCCACGAGGATCTGACAGCTCACGATATCGGTCGCCACGCACGTCCCTTGCTCCGTGCACCCGGTGGGTCCGTGCGCCGGAAGAGGGTAGCCGCAGTACTGGTTGCTGAGGCATTGGCTGTCGCTCGTGCATGGCATCGCCACGGGACTCGGTCCTCCTTCGTCGGGGGGCGTCCCCATCATCGCGTCGGTAGGCGGGGCCGCGTCGATCGTGGGCGGCACCGAGCCTCCCTCGCACTGGCCGTAGTACGAAAACTCCAACCCCACATACGCTTCGCCGCACGCCGGGATGTCGGTCGTCTGCCCGTTGCACCCGCACCCGGCGACCAGGGTGTCGCAGAGCGGGCCCTTGTCGATCGGAACGCAGACGGCTTGCTCGCCGCAGCCCGTTGCCGCGGGGAACGCCGGGAGAGGGTAGCCGCAGAAATCTCCCTGCGGACACTCGGCGTTCGTCATGCACGACGCGTGCGCGTCGCCTGAGTTCGGTCCCGATCCGCCGTCCATGCCGGATGCGGAGCTTCCATCCATCTCCGTACCCACGGAGAGCTCGGCTCCCTCGCACGCCGGTGCGAAAGCCGGTGCCAGAGCCAGTGCGGCGGCGATGTGTCCGAACGATCGCATGCGAGTCCTCTCGGGCCAAACATTCTGATGAAGAAGAGCGGCCCCAAGTCGTTTTCCTGCCCCTGAGTGGCCGGCGTTCGCGCGATTTGCAGAAAATCGACGAGGCTACGTGCGCGAGGGCAGCCGTTCTGCGATAAGGGCGGGCGATGCGCGTCAGGACGCTCACGGGGATCGCGGCACTCACGGCGGGCGTCGCGGCCGCATCGCATGCCGCGGCGCAAGACGGTCCCCCGGTTCCCGTGGCTCTCGCTTGGAGCGCGCCGCTGGGTTGTCCCTCGCGCGAACAAGTGCTCGGCGAGATCGAGCAGGCCGTCGGCGTGGCGCCGGCGCCGAAGCACGTCACGGCGGGCGTCATCGTATCGCAGGAGGGCCCGTCGTTCGTGGCCGTCATCGAGCTCGGGGACGCGGCGACGCATCTTACGCGTCGGGTAGAGGCGGAGTCGTGCCGGGCGGTCGCGGACGCCATCGTGCTCATCGTCTCGCTCGCCGTAGACCCGGACGCCGCGCCCGCGCGGATAAGGCCGCGTGCGGATCCGTCGCCGCCTCCGCGCCCGCCGGCGGGGCCGCGCGCGGAGGAGCCCGCGCCCTCGTGGCTTTTGGGCGGAGCCTTCGTAGTTGACGCTTCTTTGCTCTCGACGCCCACGGCGGGCGGAGAGCTTGCGCTCGGGTGGTCTGCGCCGCACATGGTCGCGGAGCTCGCGGGCGTGCTGCTCGCCCCTGAGTCGGTGGCGCTGCCGGCGAACCCGTCGCAGGGGGCCCGGGTGTGGCTCGCGCAGGTGAGCGCGCGCACCTGCTATGAGGCCGTCGCGGATCGCTTCACTGCGGGTCCCTGCGCAGGCGCCGCGGTGGCGTGGCTCTCCGCCCAGGGCTTCGGCGGCGCGCCGGACCGTCCGACGGACGCGAGTGCAGTGCTGCCGGTCACCGCCGGGGGGGCGCGCGCGACCCTGCGCCTCGGAGCGGGTTGGGCCGTGCGCGTGACGGCGGAGGCGGTGGTCCCGCTCGAGCGGGCGACGGTGTTCGTCGGGGGCGGCGGGGTGGTCTTTCGGACGCCGGTCGCCTCCTTTCGCGGGGCCCTCGGGGCGGAGGTACACTTTTGATGCAAATCGGCGCCGCCTCTGGCCACGAAGGGGCAGCGGAGGCGCACTCGGCGAGACGGAAGGACATGGTGGATACCTCCATTCGGGCAACTGCCCTCGGCGATCCGCGCGGGGCGAACGCCGAGTCCGCTCCGCCGGTGGCCTCGTTCGAGTGGATCTACGAGGCGCACGTCGACTTCGTGTGGCGGAGCGCCCTGCGCTTGGGCGTCGACGCGGCGCTGGTGGACGACGTGGTGCAGCAGGTGTTTCTTACCGTGCACCGCCGGCTGGCGGCCTTCGAGGGGCGCTCGTCGCTGAAAACGTGGATCTTCTCGATCCTGCTGCGCACGGCGCACGAGCACCGGCGGACGCTTCGCCGCAAGAGCCCGCACTGGAAGGAGGGCCCGGTCGATCCGGACGGGATCCCGAGCGCAGACGCGAGCCCGCACGAAGCGCTGGCGCGTGCGGAGGCCTGGCGCGTCGTCGACCATCTGCTCGACTCGTTGGAGGGCGAGAAGCGCGTGGTCTTCGTCTTGGCGGAGCTCGAGCAGATGTCGGCGAAGGAGATCGGCGAGGTGACAGGCTTGGCTCCACAGGCGGTCTATTCGCGGCTCCGCGCCGCGCGGGAGGACTTCGAGCGGGCCGCCGCGCGCATGCGCCGCCGGCTGGAAAGAGAGCCATGAGTAAGCTCAGCCGCGAGACCGAGGAGCTGCTGGAGGCGGGCCGGCGACCTCCGTCGCTGACGCCGGGACATCGCGCGCGCTTGAAGGCGGCCATCCTGGCGAACGTCGCCGGGGCGTCGGTCGCCGCGTCAACGACGGCGGCCGCGTGGAC
>CALKVG010000653.1 GCA_937998045.1 uncultured Myxococcales bacterium | reverse complement strand
GAGCAGGCTCCCCGTACCACCTTAACCTCTGGCCCGAAATTCGGGGTCCACTTCAAAGGCCGATTGGCTGATGGCCATGTTCGAGCGGCTCGGCAAGAACCCGAGTGACCCGACCTACGTGTGGCCGGAGCGCGGAGATGTCTGGGACTTCGTGCGCCGCGTCGCACGATGGGTGCGCGACCCGAACCGCCGCGGTCTGAGCAACGATTGAAGGCTGGGGTAGCGTCAGCCTTTTGCGCGCGCTTCTACCGCGAAAGGTCCCTCTTGATCTCCCGCCCGACCCTTAGCTACGGATCGACAGTTCTGGGGAGGTGCGTAGGTGCCGCTTTCACCTGACGACGTTCGGTTCATGGAGACGGCCATCGAACTGGCCCGGCGATGCACGTCCGAGCCAGGGAAGGTGTCCCCGAAGGTTGGTGCGGTTGTCGTGAAGGACGGCGACGTAGTGGCGCACGCCTACCGCGGCGAGCTGGCTCCGGGCGAGCATGCGGAGTTCACGGCCCTCAAGCGGAAGGCAGCCCATCTCGACCTCAGCGGGTCGACCGTGTACACGACCCTTGAACCCTGTACTTCCCGAAACCCTCCGAAGACGCCTTGCGCAAGGCACCTGATTGATCAGCAGGTCGCACGGGTCGTCGTGGGCATGCTCGACCCCGATCCGCGCATCGCAGGCTCCGGAGTGAATGCACTGCAAGCGATGGGAGTGGTTGTCGATCTGGTGCCTCCGGATCAGGCCAAGGCGCTGCACGACATGAACGCCCAGTGGGTCGGGAAATACACCGACCTAAGGCAGCCTTGGCGCGAGCTGACAAGTATGTCTCTCCCTCGCGAACGCCATGCGGCCGTCCCATTCTTGAATGGGGTGCTGGTTGTCGGGGGCTTTGTCTCAGGAAGTCGTACGACGGCTGAATGCGAGCTATTCGACTCGGAGTCCGAGCGGTGGCTTCCATTCCCTCCGCTCTCCATCGCCCGCGCCGGCCACACCGCAACCGTTCTTCGGGATGGGTCTGTCTTTGCTTTCGGAGGGATCACTCCAAGCGCGTTTCTCGCATCTGCCGAGGTCCTCTCGCTCGATTCCACGGAATGGCTCCGTCTGGGTGATGCGCCAACGGCACTGTATGGTCACTCGGCAACCTTGCTCCGCGACGGCCGGATCCTGATATGCGGCGGCTACAGCAATCCCACGGGTGCGGAGACGGGAACTTTTTCGGCGGTAGCCCAGGTATTCGACCCCAAGTCGAAGCAGTGGGACCGCGTCGGTGACATGCGCACGCCGCGAGACGGTCATACAGCTACACTCCTTCCGGATGGCCGCGTGCTAGTCGCGGGCGGACGCATCCTGATCCAAGGAACGCGGCGGCATGTCTCATTGTTGGAGACGGAGTTTTTCGAGCCTCGTACCGGGACTTGGACTCCCGGCCCCGCCATGAGCGCTGCACGCGCACGCGGCGTTGCCGTCTGGCTCCGAGACAATCGGCTGCTAGTCGCAGGCGGTACATCCGAATGCGCGTGCTGCCGCTCTACCGTGCTCAACACAGCCGAGGCCTTCAGCATGGACGCGGGGGCATGGACGAGCGTCGGGCCCATGCAGGCCGCACGAGAAATGGCAACGGCGTTCCCCCTCACTGGCGGCGGGGCGCTTGTCATGGGCGGCGTCGCCGGCACTGGTGAGATCGTTCCTCTGACGGAGCGATTTGATCTTGTTTCGTCCGAGTGGATAGAGGGACCGAAGATGCTGGTCCCCCGCATGTGCCATTCGGTGGTGTCGCTCGGAGATGGGCGAGTGCTGGTGGCCGGCGGTCTCACCAACCATGCTGCCGAGAGAAAGCCGACGGCACGCGTTGAGGTCTTCCAGCACCAGTGATGCGTCTCAAAAAGCAGGTTCGCTGCCGATAACGGTTCGTCCGAGGATGCGGGGTCTCAGCAGCCGTTGAGCACAAACGAACGATTGTGAGCAGGAGCGAGATCGCGGACGATAGCGGGCATCGTGGAGTCGACCACACGCCTGCTCATCGGCCTACTGCCACGCCCCATCCACTGGCGCCTGCGCCAGGACGCCCCCAACGAGGTTCCAATCGTCGGATATCCCGAATGGCTGCTTGTCACCCCCATCGGGTTGGCGCGCGCGGGGCTCGCCGATGCGGTAGCGGATCCGCATGCCATGGTGCTGGTCACCAAGGACGGCGAGCTGTTCATGATGTCGCAGAAACTTGCTCTGAGGCACACGGGCAACGACCTCGACGGCAGTCACGTGGTCGCCCGCAATATTCTCTCTCGCCTTCGCTACGTGTCGCGCCAAGCCACAATGCCCCGAGAAGCCGTGGGGGTCATTCGGTTGGACAAGGCGCCGCCGTACGACAAGGACATCGCAGCGCTTGGCGCACTACGTCCACCCGACTACGCGCTGAGAAGCGACGTGGTTGAAACGGCGATCACCGCCGCACATCTGCGGGAGCTTGGCGGGCCGAGCAGCACCCCCCGGGTACACGCCGACGTGATGCTCGACGCGCTAGAGGCGTATCTCGAGGGTGACTACCGCAAGGCGATCCTCTACAGCGCCATCGCTATAGAGGCATGCGCCACCGACGTCCTGGACGATGCGTATGAGACAGTGGTCAGGCAGAGGGAGGCGCGGCATCGCGTGATCGATATTCGCGTCGCCGGGTCGGAAGTCAGAGCGAAGGATCCCGTGTACCTAGCGCTCTCGGACGACTTCTCGACTCGCCTCCACGAGCGCCCTCTCTATCTGCTAGGTCGGTCACTTCTGGTGGACGACGCCGAAACCTACCGCGTCGCGAGAATGCTCTATCAGACGCGGAATAGGCTCGCTCATCGAGGGACGCACGACGAAAACGAGAAGTTCTTTCCACTAACGAAGGATGGATCTGACGCAGCGATCTCTGCGGCGATCAAGACGCTACGTTGGCTAGGAGACTCCGGTCCCTACGTGCTGCCAGGGTCGTTCGACACGCAGTCCCCCGCCCCACCCTGAGGCGGGGCGGCGCCGCGCAAAGTACGTAGGGCAGTACGCCTACCGGCGTAGATCGAAAACGATCGATTGTGGACATATGGTCACTCGCAATCCACGGAGTGCCGTGCACGCTCATCATCAGCGGATTACGTTTGCTTCGATGACTGCCCGCCGAAGCAGCGAATCGCAGGCGGCCGCGAATGCCGCCGCTCTCGTCACGTCTGTAGATGATCCCCACGCCGCCGAGCTGGTAGGGCCCGACGAGCTGGCCCGCGAGCTGGGCATCTCCAGAGCGACCATCGACCGCGCCCGGAAGGCCGGACGCCTGCCGGCAGTGCGCGAGGGCAACGCCTGGCGCTTCCGGAGGACGGAGGTTTTGGAGCTCGGCGAGATCCGCCAGCGCGTCCCGGTGGGTGCGGCCGACCGCGCACGCGCCGTGGGTGAATTGGCAGCCCGCGCCTTTCCTCTGTTCCGGCAGCGCGTGCCGCTCGACGAGATCGTCGTGCGCCTCGAATGTGATCCCGCAGCCCTTTCACGGCTCTTTGAGCAGTGGTGGGCGCTACGGCTGCGCACCGAAGCGTGGCTCGCGCAGGACACCCCGCCTGTCCCGGCCCCCGGTGCGGTCGCGGCGGTCGAACGGGCCCGCCAGGCCATCCAGAAGGAAGGAAACGCGAAGTGAGCCAAGCAATCACCGACGACGAGCTCAAACAATGGTGGGTCGACCGCTTCGCCGAGGTCGTGCAACAAGGCGAGCGCGCTCTGCCTCTCGAGATGGCTGCGGTCGTTCATTACGCGGCGAGCGGGGCGGAGACGACGTTGGCCGTCTTCCACTCGAAGCAGCCGACATCGCATTGGAACGCGGACCACGTCAGCACCGAGCTGCTGAATATCGCCGGCCGGCACGCGCGCGGACTGTCGGGCGGGGTCCAACAATATGCGATGGTCGCAACCTTCGGCTCGAAGCCGCTGCGCATGCAGCCTTTTCAGCGCATCAGTCCTATGCAATTGGGCCAGTTGCCCGGCGGCGGCCTCGCGTCGGAGGGGACATCTCCGACGGGCCAAATGGCCCAGGCGCAGCGTCTCTTGGAAACGCAGGCTCAAGGAAACTTCGCCCTCACGGCGCAGCTCGTGCAGGGCTACCAAGCGCTCGTCGCCACCCTCGTGCAACGAGAGGCAGCGACCGCCGCCACTGCGTCGGCAAACGAGCAGAAGGCGGCCGAGAGATTCTTGGCTCTTCAGAATTTGATTTTGGAGTGGACCAAGCAGGCAGCATCGCAGCAGCTCCGGCAGCTCGGGATCGAGATCGCCCGTAAGATGCTGCCGCTCGCCGGGCCAGCGGTCGGGCTGATGACGGGGAAGGACCTCTCGCCCGCCGCATCGGAGGCCGCGTTTTTCGATTGGCTTGCTTCGCAGGACCTGAGCATGGAGCAGCTGGAGGCTGCGCGCGCCGCGCTCCCTGCGGGCGACGGCTCGTCGGCGATGGGGGGCGCAGTCTTTATCGACCTGCTCGCGAAGGCGCGAAAGCGCAAGGCCGAACGAGAGGCGGCGGAGGAACGAGCGGTGTCCGGGATTCCGCACGCCTCGCTCGCGAGGGGCGAGCGGGACGCCCTCGGCGACGCGTTCGCGGCGATGGGGGAAAAGCCCTCGGAGGCAGCTAAGAAGGTGCTTGCCGCATCCTCCGAGCCCGCCCCGACGACGCAGCCGGCCGAGGAGACGCCGCATGGCGATCTCGCCGCCGAGAAAGCGGCGGCACTGGACGCGATCCTGAGCCAGACAACCGCCGAGCAGATCAGAATGCTCGGGCCGATGCTCGGCGAAGAACTGACAAAAAAGATACTCAAGATCAAGGAGCCAATGACGACGGACCTGTTGCGCGA
Source organism: uncultured Myxococcales bacterium (assembly GCA_937998045.1). GTDB lineage: Bacteria > Myxococcota_A > Polyangia > Polyangiales > Polyangiaceae > Palsa-1150. The sequence goes on along the minus strand of CALKVG010000653.1, from coordinate 8,043 downwards.
AAACGAGCGGCTGACAACGGAGCTTGCACGACTGCATAGGCAAGGCGCCGCGCTCGGCCGCCTGCTCACCGCGATGTGCACATCTGCCGACGCGACCGACGAGCACCGAGCGCTGCTCGATGAGATATTACGACATTGCACGCCCGGCGAGCTGGAGGAACGCGGTCGCATGGTCATCGAGTCCGGGATCACGCTCGACTGGGTCCGCGCTGCGTTCCGTGAGGCCGCCGCTGCGATGGGGAACTGAGCACACGCCGGCTTGCGCGCACGCGCGCGCGTGCAACGCTTCCGATGTGGCAGCAACTTGCAAAAAAGAAGTCCTGTTCCTGACGACGCGTGACATCGCCCGTGTGGTGCGTCGCGACCCAGCTACCGTGCGCAGATTCGCCCAAGCGCTCGGCGGGGTACTCGTCTCCGGGCATTGGGTCTTCCCCGACCGCGAGAGGGCGCTGGCGGCTGCCCGTGCGCGATTCGCTGAGGCGCCGCGAAACGATAACGGTGCACCGGGGCCGAGGGCCGCATGACAGACGCGGACGGCGCCGGCTTCGCGTTCGAGCCGAGTCGTGAGCAGGCCGGCATGTTGGCACGCACGCGCGTCTGCATCCGTTGCACGCGCACAGCCGACGACGTGATCGGCCGCATCTTGCTGCGCGACGCTGCGACGTGTTGCCGGTGCAGGAGACCCGCGCGCAAGCTGAACGTGATCGATGCGCGGCCGCTGCCCCACGAGAGCCCGCACGATCGTACGATGCCGCATGCGGGGCGCGGTGCCGTGTTCGGGGGCCTCAGGTGAGCGCGTCGATCTGGTGCCGCTGGTACGGTTCGAGAATCGCGCACCCGACCGCGAAGCATTCTTGCCGGTGCGTCGCCTGTCAGCAGCCGTGTGCCTGGGCGATGCGGGAGAACGCGCCGCCGCAGTGCGTGCCCCCTTGCACTCCGGCCATCGTCGCGAGCGACCTTGACGCGGGCCCTTCGCATTCGGTGCGCGGGTGATGCGCCCTCTGCTTTTACTCACGCTCGTCGCGGTAGTCGCGTCGGGCTGCACGTACGCGATTGAAGGAGACAGCATGGGACTCGCAGAACGAGGCGACACGGACGAACTTGGCGGAGGAAGCGCGCCGCTGCGCGGCTGGTCGACTTCCGGAAACCTGACCACGGGAAACGCCACTCAGCAGTTTTCGCTGCAGTGCGACTTCACGAAAGCGGCCGGGCCTGGGTCGTACACCGTCCAGTTTGGCATCGCGCAGCCGTCTCGCGGCGGTGGCGGGTCGGGGCTCGGAGGCGCGCTGGCGCAAGCACTGATCATCACGAGCGTGAAAGGCAATTCCGTTCAACGCATCGTCACGATCGGCGGCGGTACGAGCGTCTCGGTCACTGGCGAGGCGCTGAAAGTCATCGTGACTGATGTCTCGGATGCGGCGTTTTATCAAACGGGGAACAAATACAACGTCTCGGTGCAAGTCGCGCCTGGCGTTCGCGCGACGACGGAGACACCGCCAACGTTGGTCGCTCCGAAGTCGGGCACGACGCACGACCAGGGACCAGGTTTTTTCGAGTTGCCCGCGGCGACGACGTTGCCCATTCCCATTCCGCAAAACGCCGGGGTGGTCAGCGTGAAAATAGTTGTCAGCGCAAACAGCCCCAATCCTGCTTCGCCAATCAACGCGTCGTCGCTGCAGGCGAATCAACAAAACTCGGCTGCCGGGACGAATGGGCCCTCGTGGAGCCCCATCGTGGATACTGGCTGGATTCCGATCGTCGGTGGCATGGACACCTTGCTCTTCCTCAACCCGGCCGGCGGACAGACGTTGAATATCGGGGTTGTCTACGGGATCGACGGCTGATCCCTAAAGAGTTGAGTAAGAAAGGAAACGAACGTGGACAGTTTGATAACGACTCAAGAAAGCCCGGTCGTCGGCTCCGACTGGGGCGTCACGCCGGAAGCGGACCCGCTCGCTTTCATGGTGCCAGTGCGCCGGGCGCGCATCGGTGTCGAGACACCAGCTGCTGCGCCGGTGGCGACGTTGCCGCCGGTCGTCATGCCTCGCAGCTCATCGCCGCTGGATGTTGCTCTCGCTTTTGCAAAACAGCACCGCGAGGGGTTGCTCGTCTTCGGCGCGCTCCTCGGCGGCGGGCTGCTCCTCGGCGTCGCGCTGAAGTCGGTTTTCGCGGGCAAACTCGCCGCGCCGTTGCTCGCGGCACTCTGAGCGCGATGATCGTCGCAGTCGTCGAGAGCCTATGCACGACGCCAACGGGGGCGACCGTCCGCACGGCCGATGGAACGCCCGACGGTCGCGGCGGCGCGCGATACTCGCGACACTTCGTCGAGCTCCCTGCCGACGTGGCGCTGAACGTCGGCGATCGAGTGCATATCTCCGTGGAGGAGATCGAATCGGGCGAGGTCGCGAAGCTCGTCGAGGTGCTCCCCCCCACGCCGGCGCCACCCGCGAAGCCCACGCGCGACGTCACGGACGCGCTTCTCCATCGAGCGGCGCGCCGCGTTCGATCGAAGCCGTCGAGCGTCGTCGAGGATCGTCTGAGCGCGACTCAGCGCGCGCTTGCGGTCGTCGCCCGCGAGACGGCGGGCAGCCCGGCACACGCCGCTGCGCTGAAGGAGCTCGTGTGCCTCGCGCGGCAAGGGGCGGCGCGCCCGTGATCATGCCTCGCCACCATCGCTGCAACCGCTCGTCCGACCGGGAGCCCACCGCGTTTTGGGATGCAGGGGACTGCGGCGACGAGGAAGCCGACGAAGAACCGGAGATCCCGATGACCTATACCGATTGGGATTGATCATGTGGATCGGCAGCACGCTCTCGGGAAACGCCAAGCAACCGCGTCGCCGTGCGAAGGGCAAACGCCGCGGCACGTCCGGAGTCGAGCGCACGCTTCGTGCGACAGCGCGCGCGGTCGGGCTGGCCCCGCGAGCGAAGCGCGCCGACGAGCGGGGCGTCTGCGTTGATCACGCATATGCGCTGCTCGGATTCGCCGATGCGTGGCAGCTCGTGGCCTTCCTCGATTCACTGCGTAAGGGCAGGAAGCATCGCCGCGTCCGGTTGCCAGCGTACAAGCGACCGGCCCATTGCCGCGCGGTCATTGGCGTCTGCTGTCAGCAGTGCGGAGGGACCGGACGATTCTGCGCGAAGTGCGAAGGCTTCGGCTGGGGAATCGTCCTGCTCCTTCGCAAGCCGCGCGCGAAGAAGGAACAGAAGTAGTGGTCGCCTGCGTCGGTTGCCTCAAAGCTTTGGAGCCCAACGAGCTCCCGTGCCGTCGTTGCGGCCGTTGGACCCTCAACGCATCCCCTGGCAGCACGACGGTTGACCGGGCGAAGATCATCAGCCTCGATCAAGTCGAAGAAGCAGCGGTCCCGCGCATCGTCACGGGCATTCACGCGATCGATGCAGCTTGGGGCGGCGGGTTCGTCCCAGGCACCACGACGCTGCTCGTCGCGCCGGCAGGCTGCGGCAAGTCGACGTTGATGCTTCAACTCAGTTCGACCTTCGCGAAGCTCTCGGGCAAGCGCGCCTACTACCTGTCCGCCGAGCAGCCGGCCACTGAGGTGCGCATGATGACGAATCGGCTCGGCATCACGAACGCGGACCGGATCAACGTGCTGCGCGAGTACGGCACCGGGGCAACCCTAGACGAGGCGCTCCTTCAGCAGGATCCCCCCGCCTGTCTCGTCTTGGATTCGCTTTCAGCGATGTTTTCCAAAAACGACGACGGGCAGATCGGCGCGATCAAGTCGTGGAAGAAGCACGCCGTCAGATGGCAGTGCCCCGCCATCCTTTTGCTCCACATGCAGAAGGGCGGCTATGCGGCCGGTCGCTATCAGCTTTTTCATGACTGCGATACCGTCATGTCTCTGGACGGCCTCCACGACCCGAAGGACATGAGCGCCTATGTGACAGCGGGGTACCCGCCGCATCTGCTCGATGGCGGCGACGTGCGCCTGCTCGATGCCGTGAAAAACCGTCACGGTCCTACGGCCAAGGCTTACTACTTGATGATGACGGGGCAGGGCTTGGTGGGGCTGCCGCCGCCGTCGCCCCCTGCGGAGGAGCAGGAGCAGGAGGAGGAGCAGCCCGCGAAGCCGCGGCCGAGGCTCGCACTCGTCCCGCCGGCCGACGACGAGCCGCCCCCGCGAAAGCGTGCGCGTGTGAAGCCCGCCCCCGAGACCATCGAGCACAACGGACAACGGCTCGTCCGGAAGCCGAAGAAGAAGGCGGCGAAGGCGAAGACGCCGAAGGGCAAGAAGCCACGACCGGCCTGAGTCACGGATGGCCTCATCAGGCGCCGCATGACGGCGCGACGGCGAGCATCACGCCCGCCGTTTCGGCCTTAGGGTGCCTTGCCCGCGCGCGCTCTGTCCGCTTCGCGCTGCATCGACGCCGAGAGCTGGCGCAGGGCCGCGACCGCGTCCTCGATCGTGGTGAGCTGCTCGCTGACGTCCTGCGCGTAGGCGTCGAGCAGATCGGCGGCGACGCCGGGGGGCGGACTGGGGATTGTGCTTCCAGGGGGCTTGGACGGCGGTACGTTGCTCATGTCGAACCTCAATGCGTTGGGGTTTGGCCACGCCGGGCGGGTGTTTGCAGCACCGCGCCCGGCACTTTGCTGCGCACCGTTTGACGGTTCAGGCGCGCGACTTGTTCACGTGGGAAACCGTTGCTCGCGCAGGCAATGTGTTGAGTAAAGCACGCGAGCGCGCGTAGCCTCGGGCCCGTGCTCGTCTCGGCAATCGCCGCCGTTCGTGACTCCGTGGTCCTCGTTCTTCGGGAGCCGAGCGGTAACGGCCTTGCCGCATTGGGCGCCGTAGGGACCGCCAGTTACATCGGGAGCGATCTCTTCCTGACGGCAGCTCACCTCTTTGGCGCTCCTGACCTAAGTCCAAACGAGATGATCAGCGTGGGCGTCGTTCCTGTTCGGGACCGGAAAGTCACGTCGCTGGGGCCCGCGATCCTTGAGTTCCTGGACGAGCACCGCGATCTTGCGTTGCTCCGCGTTGCTGGTGTCGCGGACTCTCTTCCTGCCGCTCGCGTCTCGGTAGGGATCGAGCCTGATGGCCGCTCGGTTTTTTGCTACGGGTTTGTCAACCCGACGATCGTCGTCGATGAGGGCGCGATCGTTCTCGACGAATCCTCCAACAAGCGCGCCTCGACGGCGATCGTGGGCGGTCGCCGCTTCGACTACGGTAAGGCGTACGAACTGGATGGCGCCACGTACCCGGGAGAGAGCGGCGGCCCGGTGTTTCGCCAGCACGATCAGGTCGTCGTCGCCGTTATTACACACAGCCGTATGGCCGTCGTCCCGGCCTCGCGGTTCGAGCCGCTCCGTCTGGTCCGAGGGCCAACCGTGGCCATGCCGCTCGAGTCTCTTGAAGCGGAGCTGAAGTCCCGCGGGGTTGTGCCCGTGCCGTAGCTTCTACGTGCGACCTGCCCCTCGAGAGCCGAGGAGCTGATCGAGTTGCTCGCGCGACATAACGAGCCACGACGGCCAGGGGGGCGGAAGTTCGAACTGAACGGCGATTGCGCCGTCGCCCAAGCACGTTGGGCATCGCGTCTTGATTCCGCCAGGCCGAGCGATGCCCCCGGTACCAGCACACGTGGGGCACTTGCGCGGCGACTGCTTCTCCACGTGACGAAGCGTAAGCCGCCGCGGTACGGCGCGCTACCAGCGCTCCACGTCGGCCCTGAGCCGAGCCAGCTCCCCTGCCAACGCGTCGAGCCGCCCCAGGACAGCCGCCTTCCGCTTCGCCCGGTGCACCCGGACCCTGCACCCTGGAGAGCAGTGACGCGCTCCTTTGGCAATCTGCCGAGCGGTCAGTGCGGCCCCGCAGCCGGCCCCACACAGGGCCTCTACCGTGGCGGGTGCCTGGGGGGCGACCAAGGGGGGAGCGGCGTTCGCCATGCGTTTCCTACGCGAAGAAAGGTACTGTGCGTGAGATGGGCGCGCCACCCGTCCAACGGGGGTTGGAGGCAGTGTAGGACATGGGTCGGAAGAGCACCGGGACCGTCCGCATCCTGAGGAACGACGACGGACAGCCGGCCTGGCACGCCAAGTGGACCCGCGCCGACGGTACGCGTCGGACTGGCTGCCCGTTCCCGGCGCGCTCCGCGTTGAGCCTTGCTGCTACGCGACTGCCCCCGAATGCGACCACCGGCGGCAGGCGAAGGCGTGCGCCGCGAGGATGGCGCCGAAGGTCCGTGCGAAAAGCGCGGAGAACGCAGCCGGCGTCGAGAAGGTCGAAGCCTACTCGAAGAAGTGGCTCGACGAACGCGAAGGGCGGGTGGAGAGCATCCGCGACGATCGCAGCCGCATGCGCGATCATGTGTTGCCGACGCTCGGCCCCCTCGACGTACGCACCTTCACGCGCGACGACGTGGAGCAGGTACGCGATGCGCTCGACGTCAAGATCGCGAATGGCGAACTCGCGTGGAAGACTGCAGCGTCTGTCTGGACGCTCGTTACGAGCATGTGCTCGGACATGGTCAACGCGAAGAAGCGCGAGCTCCGACGACGCAGCGACAACCCGTGCAACGACGTGAAGCCGCCGGAACGCGGCGCCCGCAAGGCGAAGCAGTACCTCTACCCGAGCGAGTTCCTCCAATTCGTGTCGTGCGAGGACGTCCCGCTCCGCTGGCGGCGGGCCGTGGCGATCGCGGTCTACACGTTCGCGCGCGATGCTGAGCTGCGCGTCCTTCGCTGGGACGCGGGCGACGTCGATCTCGAGCACGGAGTGCTGAGCATCACGCGTGCGTACAACCGACGGAAGCCCAGCGAGACCAAGGGCACGAAGTCGGACGCCCCGCGACGCTTCGCGATGGAATCGACGCTCCTGCCGTTGCTGCGAGTGATGCACAAGGCAGCCGGCGGCAGAGGGCCGATCGTCGACATCTCCGACAAGGGCGGCATGGCGAACACGCTCCGGCGCTGGCTCTGGAAGGCGGGCGTGCGACGTCCCGAGCTTCACACCGCCACCGCGCAGCGAAAGCCCATGACCTGGCATGACCTGCGCGCGACCGGCGCCACGTGGATGGCGGTGCGCGGCGACGACCCGCTGAAGATCAAGCAGCGCCTTGGCCACACGACCGTGTCGACGACGGAGGTCTACATCCGCGAGGCTGAGGCGCTCCGAGATGGCTTTGGGGAGGTCTTTCCTACCCTGCCGGAGTGCCTCCTCCGAATCGCCCCGAAATCGCCCGGGTCGATTTCCGGTTCAGGATCCGGCCAAAAACAAGCTGTTCTATGTGGAGCTGACGGGAATCGAACCCGTGACCTCTTGCATGCCATGCAAGCGCTCTCCCAACTGAGCTACAGCCCCTATTTTCTCTCGGTCGCCCTGTGACTCGCTCCTGACGCTTCCGTCGGCCCCGTCTTCCGCGACCGGGTCTCTACTGGAAGACGCATTCGCCTGCAACTCGGCAACGTAGCAGATGCGGGCGACCGCAGAAACAAGCCCATCGGCGTCCGTCGCGCTCCGCCGTCCGCTTCCCCTTCTCCGGCAGGTTTTCTCCGGCAGGTTTTCTCCGGCAGGTTTTCTCCGGCAGCTTTTCTCCGGCAGCTTTTCTCCGGCAGCTTTTCTCCGGCAGCTTTTCTCCGGCAGCCCGGGCCCTCCGCCGTCCCCTGCCTCCGGCAGGGGCGGCGACCACGCCCGGCAGCGGCGCCGGCCGCGCCGCCCGCCGTTACTTCCCGCCCTTGATCTTCAGCCGCTTCATCATCTTCTGCAGCCCGAACCGCGAGAGCCCGAGCATGCGCGCGGCCCGCGTCTGGTTGCCACCGGTCTTCGTGAGGGCCTCGGTGACGAGCTCGGCCTCGAGCGCGTCGACCCGGGACCGCAGGTCGAGGCCGGCGCCGCGGACGGCGCTGGGGCCTCCGCGGGCGACGTCGGGCGAGAGCTCGGCGACGTCGATGACGCCGTCTCCCAGGACGAGCGCGCGGCGGACCTCGTTCTCGAGCTGGCGCACGTTGCCCGGCCAGGCGAAGGAGACGAGCTTGGCGATGGCGTTGCGGGTGACGCGTACTTTGCGGTCGCCCGCGTGCTTGCGG